>NZ_CP071935.1:921033-1036739 GCF_030062585.1 Helicobacter pylori
TCCTTAAAATGAGTTGATCAAGTCTATTATATCATTTTTGAAGGGATTTGTCATGCGGATATTCTTACTAAGCTTATAAGGTTAGTAAGTTTTTAATTTAAAATCTAGGAGGTTATGATTCATTTTTGGCTTTCTCAATTTTTAATAGGGATAACTAAAATTTTTAAAAAAGGGATTTTAATGGCTTGATTGTATCGTTTTGAGATTTTATTTTACGATAAAACTCATTTTTTAAGTTTGATTTTTAAACTCATTTTTTTAATAAGATAGGGGTATTTTAAAAACTATTCCCCCTACAACCCTAAGCTAAAATCCCCTAAAGAGCACTTTTTTAAGAGGTTATCGCTTGCTTTTTGCAAGCTTTTTAATTGTAAAAAATGCTTTGAATATTTTTTAAATAAGATGAAAAATAAAATATTTTTTTGAGTGCTTTTTAAGGATAAGGTTAAATTTTTAAAATGATTCAAAAAGAGTTTTTAAGTTCTTTTAATTACCAACCTTTTTCATCAAAAACACAAACAACGACTATTTTAAATCCCTATGGTAGTAGAAATAGTGCGAATGGTGTCCTTGGCGGGATTCGAACCCACGACCTTACGATTAGGAATCATACGCTCTATCCAGCTGAGCTACAAGGACATTTTATTAAACAAGCAAGAAACTTACCAACTGATAAGCCCCTTGCTGAGTGGATCAGATTTATTGGCCTTCTTCAACTTTTTGTTTAAGGATTTTGCCGGGTTTGAATTTAGGCACTCGTTTGTCTTCGGTTTTATAAGTTTTATCGCTTCCTGGCACTTTACCTTCTTTGCCTTTTTGCTCTGCGGTTTCAAATTTACCAAAACCAACCAACTCCACGCTCTCACCCTTGCTTAAAGCTGTTTCTACCGCTAGAGTAAAGGCACTGATCGCTTCTTCGGCTTCTCTTTTGCTGCTGTATTTACCCGCTTCTTTAACCAAATCAATAAATTCCGCTTTGTTCATGTGGATAACCCCTTTTCTAATAGATGCTAAAACCAAGCGATTTAATCGCCTAGCTTGACTGATTGAGCGGTAATTATAATCAAATCCTAAAGATAAATCAAGCAAGAACGCTTTTTTAAGGGGGTTTAATGCATAAAAAATTTAATTTTGTTGGGCGCTCTTTTTATCTTTAGCGTTAAGGATTAAAGGCGTGCCTAAAAAATTAAATTCTTTCCTTAAGGTGTTAATCAAATAGCGTTTGTAACTGAAATGCAAGGCTTTAGGGCGATTCATGATAAGAGAGATTTGAGGGGGTTTGGTGGCAAATTGCGTGGCGTAATACACTTTCACTAATTTCCCTCCATCGCTTGGCAAGGGGTGTTTTTGGGTGGCTTGAAAAATCACGCTATTGAGCAAGCTCGTGGGAATGCGTTTGGAAAAACACTCATAGACTTCTATGATTTTATGCTTGATTTCATCAATATGACGCGCTTTTAAGCAGCTGGTTGTGATCACGGGGGCGTATTCTAAAAAGCGAAATTTCCTTTTTAAAGCCGCCATGATCTCTTCATAAGGGGCGTAGCGGATGTCCCATTTGTTTAAAATGAGAATGATGCCTAAAGAATGTTTATCCGCTAAGGAGCTGATCTTTTCGTCCAATTCCACAAAAGGAGCGCTCACGTCTAACACTAAAAGCGCGATGTGGGATTTTTCTAAGGCTTTTTGCGTGCGATCCAGCGCGTATTTTTCAATGCCTAAGATTTTACCCCTATGCCTGATGCCAGCGGTATCCACAAAGCAGATTTTTTGATCGCCTATGAGAATGGTTTCATCTATGGGGTCAATGGTCGTGCCAGCCACGCTAGAGACAAGGCTCCTTTCTTTTTTCGTGAGCGCGTTTAAGAGCGAGCTTTTGCCCACATTCACCCTCCCAATGATGCCTACTTGAATGATCTCTTCTTCTTTATTTTCTTCTAAAGCGTTATTAGGGGTTTCTAGGCTTTCTAAAATATCCGCATCCAGATCTTGCTCTATGATTTGGTTTAAATTCAGTGCACTCAATACCGCATCAATTAAAGCGCTAATGCCCCTATTGTGCGAAACGGAGATATTAAAACTCTTTGGCATGCCAAAAGAAGAAAACGCATAAGCTCGCTCTTTTTCTTTGTCGTTATCAATCTTATTGATCACTAAAAAGCAGTTAGGGTTGGTTTTAAAAACCTCTCTAAAAAGCTTAAGATCTTCATCGCTAGGGATAGACTTGCCATCCACAACATACAAAATCAAATCGCTCATTTGAGCGGCTTTTAAATTAAGGGCTTTGATTTCTTTAGACAAAAGAGCGTCTTTAGCCATGCCCCCTGTGTCTAGCAATTCCACTTCATGGCCATTTAGTGCGATTTTTCGTTTGTTAATGTCTCGTGTGGTGCCTGCAAAATCTGAAGTGATAGCGATCCTTTCTCTAGCTAAGCGGTTAAATAACGAGCTTTTCCCCACATTAGGCTGGCCTAAAATCGCAATGGTTTTTAAAGTTTTAGGGCTTGTATTCATCTTTTTTATCGCTTCAATTTAATCAAAATTAGATTACAATATTATAGTTATTTAAAGCTTAAATAAGGGTCTAGCGTTGTTTTTAGTCAAAAAAATAGGCGTGGTAGTAGTGGTTTTAATGTGCTTTTTAGCTTGCTCGCAAGAGAGGTTTATTAAGTTGCAAAAAAAAGCCCAAGAGCAAGAAAATGACGGCTCCAAACGCCCTAGCTATGTGGATTCGGATTACGAAGTCTTTAGCGAAACGATTTTTTTACAAAACATGGTGTATCAGCCTATAGAGGAAAGAAACGCTTTAGCTCAACTGACTAAAGATGAAGACAATTCTTTTAACCCTGAAACTTCTGTGATTTTATTGAATGAGCCAAGCGATAATAATGAAAAAAACCCGCCCTTATACCCAAATGATCCCAACAACAACGCTAATAATGAAAAAAGCCCGTTCCTTTACAAACCAAAAAGAAAAACAAAAAATCCAAAACTCATTGAATATTCCCAACAAGATTTCTACCCCTTAAAGGACGGGGATATTATGATGAGTAAAGAAGGGGATCAATGGTTGGTAGAAATCAAATCCAAAGCCTTGAAGCGTTTTTTAAAAGATCAAAACGATAAAGATCGCCAGATCCAAACTTTCACTTTTAATGACACTAAAACGCAAATCGCGCAATTTAAGGGCAAGATTTCTTCGTATGTTTATACCACCAATGACAGCGATTTGAGTTTAAGGCCTTTTTATGAATCGTTTTTGTTAGAAAAAAAGAGCGATAATGTTTATACGATAGAGAATAAGGCTTTAGATACCATAGAGATTTCAAAGTGTCAAATGGTGTTAAAAAAGCATTCAACCGATAAATTAGACAGCCAGCATAAAGCCATCAGTATTGATTTGGACTTTAAAAAAGAGCGCTTTAAGAGCGATACGGAACTTTTTTTAGAATGCCAAAGTTAGGGCGTTTATTACGACAATTTAGATTTTTTTGGGTAGCATGTTAGCGTTTCAAAGGCATGGATATTGTTAAAAAGTAAGGAATGTTTATGTGGATCACCCAAGAAATCACGCCGTATTTGCGTAAAGAATACACCATAGAAGCGAAATTATTAGATGTTAGAAGCGAGCATAATATCTTAGAGATTTTTAAATCTAAGGATTTTGGTGAAATTGCAATGCTTAACCGCCAGTTGCTGTTCAAGAATTTTTTGCACATTGAAAGCGAGTTGCTCGCTCATATGGGGGGTTGCACCAAGAAAGAGCTTAAAGAAGTTTTGATTGTGGATGGGTTTGATTTGGAATTAGCCCACCAGCTTTTTAAATACGACACGCATATAGATTTTGTGCAAGCGGATGAAAAGATTTTAGACAGCTTCATTAGTTTTTTTCCCCATTTCCATGAAGTGAAAAATAATAAGAATTTCACGCACGCTAAACAACTCTTAGATTTAGACATTAAAAAATACGATTTGATTCTTTGCTTGCAAGAGCCGGATATTCATAAAATAGATGGTTTAAAAAGAATGCTTAAAGAAGATGGGGTGTTTATTTCGGTAGCCAAACACCCATTATTAGAGCATGTGAGCATGCAAAACGCCCTTAAAAACATGGGCGACTTTTTTGCTGTTGCCATGCCTTTTGTAGCGCCTTTAAGGATTTTGAGCAATAAGGGTTATATTTACGCTTCTTTTAAAACCCACCCCTTAAAAGATTTAATGGCACCAAAAATAGAAGCGCTAACAAGCGTGAGATACTATAACGAAGACATTCACAGGGCTGCATTCGCTTTGCCTAAAAATTTACAAGAAGTCTTTAAAGACAATATCAAATCTTAAAATGATCTTAAAAAACGCTATCGCTCTCACAGGGGGGATAGGCACCGGTAAAAGCACCACCCTTAAAATATTGGAATCGCAAGGCTATGAGATTTTAGATGCGGATAAGATCGCCCACCAATTATTGCAAGAGTATCGGCTAGAAATCGCCCAACATTTTGGATCAGAGATTTTAGAAAAAGATATTTTAAACAGAAAAAAACTTGGCGCGATCGTGTTTAAAGACCCTAATAAATTAAAATGGCTAGAGGATTTTTTACACCCCTTAATCCGTGAAAGCATGCTTAAAAAAGCCTATGAATTAGAAAAAAACCATCAAGCGTATTTTTTAGACATCCCTTTGTTTTTTGAAGTGGGGGGTAAAAAACGCTATCCTGTGAGTAAAGTGGTGTTAATCTATGCGCCAAGAGCTTTACAAATTGAGCGCCTTTTAGAGCGAGACAAACTCAAAGAATCTGAAATTTTGCAACGCTTAGCTTGTCAAATGGATATAGAGCAAAAACGCGCCATGAGCGATTATATTATAGACAACAGCTCCAGTTTAAAAGATTTGAATAAGCAAGTTGAACGCTTTTTAAAAACGCTCTTATAAGCTCGTTTTATATGTAAGCATGTTAAACTACCATTAAATTTTTTGTAAGGCTAAAAACATGATCACTTTAAAACAAGCCCTTTCTTTATCCCAAGATGAATTAGAAACCCTTAAAAACGAAATTGACGCTAAGGTTAGAGCTTCAGATTTGAACGCTTACATTAAAGCCCCTAGCCTTAATGGCGCTAGCGCTAAGGGGGTGCCGATTCTTATTAAAGATAATATCAGCGTTAAGGGGTGGGAAATCACTTGCTCCAGTAAGATTTTAGAAGGCTATGTCGCCCCTTATCATGCGAGCGCGATTGAAAACTTGCACCAAAACAGCATGGCAGGGTTTGGGCTTTCTAACATGGACGAGTTTGCGATGGGGAGCACCACGGAGTCTAGTTGCTATGGGATCACTAAAAACCCACGAGACAAAAACAGAGTGCCTGGGGGGAGTAGCGGAGGGAGTGCAGCAGCTGTGGCGGGCGGCTTAGCGGTGGCGGCTTTAGGGAGCGATACGGGCGGGTCTATCAGGCAGCCGGCGAGCTATTGCGGGTGCGTGGGGTTAAAGCCCACTTATGGGAGGGTGAGCCGTTATGGTTTGATCGCTTATTGCTCTAGTTTTGATCAAATCGGGCCTATCACGCAAAATGTAGAAGACGCTTCTATTTTATTTGACGCCATTAGTGGGTATGATAGCAAGGATTCCACGAGCGCGAATCTCAAACCCACGCAAACCTTTAAAAACCTTAACAGAGAAAAACGCTTTAAGATTGCTATCTTAAGAGATCATGTTAAAGATGCGAGCAATGGAGTGCAACTCGCTTATGAAAACACCCTTAAAGCCTTGAAAGAAATGGGGCATGAGATTGTGGAAAAAAAGATGTTGGATTCACATTATCAAATCTCTGTCTATTATATTATCAGCATGGCTGAAGCGAGTTCGAATCTGGCCAGATTTGATGGGGTTCGTTATGGGAGGAGGGCTCAAAATATTAAAGACTTGAAAGAATTGTATCTCAAAAGCCGCAGTGAAGGTTTTGGCGATGAGGTGAAACGGCGCATCATGTTAGGGAATTTTGTCTTAAGCAGTGGGTATTATGACGCTTATTATTTGAAAGCCCAGCAAATGCGTTTGATGATTAAAGAGCAATACAATAAGATTTTTGAAGAAGCGGATTTGATTTTCACCCCTGTAGCTCCTACGAGCGCTCATTTATTCAATTACCATGCAAGCCCTTTAGAAATGTATTTGAGCGATATTTACACGATTGGGGCGAATTTGAGCGGTTTGCCAGCCCTTTCTTTACCGGTCGCTAAAGATCCTTTAGGCTTGCCCATAGGGATGCAATTCATTGCTAAGGCTTTTGATGAGCAAAGCCTTTTAGATGTTTCTTACGCTTTGGAGCAGGAATTGGATTTAAAATTAGATTAAGGATAGAAAATGAGAATTGTACAAAGGGCTTTGACTTTTGAAGACGTGTTGATGGTGCCTAGAAAATCCAGCATTTTACCTAAAGATGTGAGCTTAAAGTCTCGCCTAACCAAAAATATTGGTTTGAATATCCCCTTTATTAGCGCGGCTATGGATACGGTTACAGAGCATAAAACCGCTATCGCTATGGCACGCCTTGGGGGTATTGGCATCGTGCATAAAAACATGGATATTCAAACGCAAGTCAAAGAAATCACTAAAGTTAAAAAAAGCGAAAGCGGGGTGATTAATGATCCTATTTTTATCCATGCGCACAGGACGCTAGCGGACGCTAAAGTCATAACGGATAATTACAAGATTTCAGGCGTGCCTGTGGTAGATGATAAGGGGTTGTTGATTGGGATTTTAACCAACAGAGATGTGCGCTTTGAAACCGATTTGAGTAAAAAAGTGGGCGATGTGATGACTAAAATGCCTTTAGTTACCGCTCATGTGGGCATTAGTTTAGATGAAGCGAGTGATTTGATGCACAAGCATAAGATTGAAAAATTGCCCATTGTGGATAAAGATAATGTTTTAAAAGGCTTGATCACGATCAAAGATATTCAAAAACGCATTGAATACCCTGAGGCCAATAAAGATGATTTTGGGAGGTTGAGAGTGGGGGCGGCTATTGGAGTGGGGCAGTTGGATAGGGCTGAAATGTTAGTTAAAGCCGGGGTAGATGCGCTGGTGCTAGACAGCGCGCATGGGCATTCAGCTAATATTTTACACACTTTAGAAGAGATTAAAAAAAGCTTGGTAGTGGATGTGATTGTGGGGAATGTGGTTACTAAAGAGGCCACAAGCGATTTGATTAGTGCGGGAGCGGACGCTGTTAAAGTGGGTATTGGGCCAGGAAGCATTTGCACCACTAGGATTGTGGCTGGAGTGGGAATGCCCCAAGTGAGCGCGATTGATAATTGCGTAGAAGTGGCGTCTAAATTTGATATTCCTGTGATTGCAGATGGAGGGATTCGCTATTCAGGCGATGTGGCTAAGGCTTTAGCTTTGGGGGCATCAAGCGTGATGATAGGCTCTTTACTCGCTGGCACAGAAGAATCGCCGGGGGATTTTATGATCTATCAAGGGAGGCAGTATAAAAGCTATAGGGGTATGGGTAGCATTGGGGCTATGACTAAAGGGAGCTCTGATAGGTATTTTCAAGAGGGCGTGGCGAGTGAAAAGCTAGTCCCAGAAGGCATTGAAGGGCGTGTGCCTTATCGTGGTAGGGTTTCGGATATGATTTTCCAATTAGTAGGGGGCGTGCGCTCTTCTATGGGGTATCAGGGGGCGAAGAATATTTTGGAATTGTATCAAAACGCTGAATTTGTAGAAATCACTAGCGCGGGGTTAAAAGAAAGCCATGTGCATGGAGTGGATATTACCAAAGAAGCCCCTAATTATTATGGGTGAATTTTAAAAGAAAACAAGACAAATCGTTAAAAAACTCGTTAAAAAGCTTGATTTAATGAGTTTTTAAAACTTAATTGCTACAATTTAAGGAAATTTTCAATAAGGCTTAGAGAAACTTTTTCATGGAACACAGAGTATTTACTATTGCTAATTTTTTTAGCTCCAATCATGATTTTATCACCGGGTTTTTTGTCGTTTTGACAGCGGTTTTGATGTTTTTCATTTCGCTTGGCGCGTCGCGCAAAATGCAGATGGTGCCTATGGGTTTGCAGAATGTATATGAGAGCATCATTAGCGCGATTTTGAGCGTGGCTAAGGATATTATAGGCGAAGAATTGGCCCGCAAATACTTCCCCCTAGCTGGCACGATCGCTTTGTATGTCTTTTTTTCTAACATGATAGGCATCATTCCTGGTTTTGAATCCCCTACGGCTAGCTGGAGCTTTACGCTGGTTTTAGCGCTGATTGTGTTTTTTTATTACCATTTTGAAGGCATCAGAGTGCAGGGCTTTTTTAAGTATTTCGCCCATTTTGCAGGTCCTGTGAAGTGGCTCGCCCCTTTCATGTTCCCTATTGAGATCATCTCGCATTTTTCTAGGATCGTGTCTTTATCGTTTCGTTTGTTTGGGAATATCAAGGGCGATGACATGTTCTTGCTCATCATGCTTTTATTAGTGCCTTGGGCGGTTCCTGTAGCGCCTTTTATGGTGTTGTTTTTTATGGGGATTTTACAAGCTTTTGTTTTTATGATCCTCACTTATGTGTATCTGGCAGGGGCTGTTTTAACCGATGAAGGGCATTAAACAAAGCGTCCTTGTTTGGCTTTGATATGGTGTTTTAAAACTTTGTTTTATGGTAAAGCTTTTAAAAGGATAGGGGGTGATTTTGAAACCATGTTCCCCATATCCTTTAATAACGCTTTTTAAAATTACCGCTTGCTTGTGTAAGTTCTATTTTATTATCAATACCCAATTTTAATAGCTTTTATAATTTTTTAAGCAATCATTAGATAAAATCCACCATACTTCTGTTTTGGATGTGTTTGGGTTTTAGAAGTGTTACTTTTTTATAACTTTTTCATATTCTTATGGGTATGTTGTCATTTTTTTACCGGAGAATTTTATCTTGAAAAACATTTATGTAGGGAATTTGGTTTATAGCGCTACCAGCGAGCAAGTCAAGGAGCTTTTCAGTCAATTTGGCAAAGTTTTTAATGTCAAGCTGATTTATGACAGAGAAACGAAGAAACCTAAAGGTTTTGGCTTTGTAGAAATGCAAGAAGAGGGCGTTAGCGAAGCGATTGCTAAATTGGATAATACGGATTTTATGGGCAGAACGATTAGGGTAACCGAAGCCAATCCTAAAAAGTCTTAATCTTAAAGCATTAGAAAATTAGAAAATAGTTTTCTAATGCACTCCATTCTTTTAATGCGTCTTATCTAGATCGCACATAGAAACTAAAAGAGGCTACAAACTCTTTTGAAATCCATTTAAAAATTCAATCCATTCTTAAAAGCGGTTAAAAACCAGTTTTGTTCCAATCAAATAGGGACAGCTAAAGCTTTAAAACGCTCTTTAGTATGTTTATTATTGATTATACAAACTGCCACCATTTCAAAAATTTAAAATGGAATTCTCTCATTAGGGCGATTTTAGGGCTGTAGGGTTCTTCTTTTCGCACTATCGTAGAGATTTGCTCATCATCAGCGATCACAAAAGGTTGTAACACCAGATTTTTCACGCCATGGATAAAAGTAGCGTCCATTATCGTATCCACAGGAACAACCCATTTTCGGCTGCATTTTTTAAAAACTTTGGTAATCTTGGGCGTGATCACATAGCCTTGCGTCCCCACCCCATGACTATAAGCTTTAATGATCCCCACACGCTCTTGTATCTCGTGGTTTTTATGGTTTAAGGGCTCACTTTTCACACTGGCATCATACAATAAATGCATCAAGCGGATATAGCCTAACTCATGGATGTGTTTTTCTAAAAAATCCAAGCCCTCTTTAAAATCCTCTTTCAAGGTTATATCGTCTTCTAAAATACAGATCGCTTCATTGAGCTCTATGCATTTTTGCCACAAGGAATAATGACTCGCATAGCACCCAAGTTCCCCCAAGATCATAAACTTCGCATGGTATTTTAAAGCGTAATAAAACTTAGAAACCTCACTGATGAGATTGGTTGCAATCCCCATGTCTTTGATGTTTTGCGTGATGAAATAAGGGTGTAAATGCTTTTTCACTAAGGGGTGCAACCCGCCTTCAAAAGTTTTAGAATAAATCGCATCAAAAATTTGCGCCTTGTGGTGGGTGGCGTTGATGTTATTAAGTAAAGTTGTGGTGTCTCTAAAAACCAAACCAAATGTATCACACACTTTTTGATTTAAAGAAATGATAAAAACACGCAAAGCTTAAACTCCCATAATTTTTTAATAGAGTATATCGTTTTTAGGCCTTGTTTATCATAAAACTCTTAAAGGGATAGGGGATATTTTGAAACAACCCTCCCCCTTAAAAGATCCCACTAACCCCTAAAAACCGCTTTTTTTAGAAACTACCGCTTGCTTTTTGCAAGCTTTCTATATTTATTTTAACAAGCGATTTTTTAAATGCTATGATCAATACCCAACTAAAAACCAATAGCAAGAGAACGAAATGACATTGTGGCTAAAATAAGATTAAAATAACAAGAAACCTAAAATACCTTACAAGTTTTGAAATCCAATGAATGTTTGAAGCGAGAACTTATAACCCTAAAATCTAGGGTTATAAGCTATAATTTTAATGGTGTTCTAAATAAGAAATCACGCTTAAGGCTGCCGTAGCGCCATCGCTTGCCGCACAAACCACTTGCTTAGGGGCAAAAATGCGAATATCCCCTGCCGCAAACAAGCCCTGAACGTTCGTTTTCATGGAAAAATCCACGACAATGGAGCCGTATTCATCGCATTTGCACAGCATAGAGCCGTCTTCTTGTTTTAACACAGCGTTATTCACATCATAACCCACAAAAATAAAAAGCCCTGGCACGACCAATTCTGTTTTTTTATTAGTGGCTGTGTTTTTAATGCTTAAAGAAGACACTCCAGAAGCATCGCCCTTGATTTCTTCCACCACATAAGGGGTTAAAAACTCAATCTTATCATTGTTTTTGGCATGCTCTAAAGTGATAGGCGCACACCTAAAACCATCTCTTCTGTGGATAAGATAGACTTTTTTGCAGATATTGGCTAGATAAATCGCCTCTTCTACAGCGGTATCGCCCCCACCAAGCACCGCTACTTCCTTATTTTTGTAAAAGAAGCCATCGCATGTCGCGCAAGTGCTCACGCCTTTACCCCAATATTCTGACTCGCCCTTGATGCCTGTGCGTTTAGGGCTACCACCGGTAGCGATAATCACGCTCTTAGCCTCAAAAGTCTTGCCGTCTTCTGCCAAAATAATAAAATGAGAGTCTTTTTTAGAAACCCTTTGAACAGCAGTCATCTCATGCTTTAAGCCAAAGCGAAAGCATTGCTCTTGCCATGGTTGCATGAAATCCAACCCGCTCACCACTTCCTTAACGCCTGGATAGTTTTCAATTTCACTACTGCCAGTGATTTGCCCCCCAGGCATTCCTTTTTCAAACAAAACGGCGTTTTTAACACCGCCTCTAGTGGCATAAAGCCCCGCACTCAAACCTGCAGGACCACCTCCAATAATCGCGCAATCTATCATGCTATTAGCCTAGAAGTTTGTTCAATTGCTCTTTTAAAGCAACTTTAGTTTGCACGCCCACCAGCTGATGGACGACTTCGCCATCTTTTGTGAATAAAAGCGTAGGAATGCTTCTAATACCAAATTTCGCGCTCAATTCTTCTTGCTCATCGGTATTGACTTTACAAATCTTAGCCTTACCTTCATATTCGCTAGCTAATTCATCAATCACAGGGGATAGCATCTTACAAGGACCACACCATGGCGCCCAAAAATCCACTAACGCAACCCCTTTTTTAATGGTGCTTTCAAAATTTTCTTCAGTTAATTCAATATAGTGACTCATTGGTTACTCCTAATTATTCTATGATTTTGATTAACGAGAACTATCTTATCCTAATAATGTTAATGAAAACGCATTGATTTTGGATAAAAATCTAAAAAGTGATATTTTCTAAAAGCTCAAATTTACCATTTTTCACAATAAGAGCGTCAATGCAAAAATCGCTGTTGGGATCTTTTTGGGACAAATAACAGCGGATCGTTTTAATCATCTTTCTTAATTTACTCGGCGTGATCGCATAAATGGGATCAAAATTTTCCCCGCTTTTGACTTCAATGAAATGCAAAACCCCTTTTTTCAAAGCGATAATATCAATTTCGCCAAATTGTGAAAAAAAGTTCCTTTCTATTATTTCAAAACCTAGCGTTTTTAAAAATCCGCAAGCTTCTTCTTCAGCCTTTAAGCCTTTTTCTCTATGTTTGTTGTTCAAAAATCGCATTCAATTTTCCAAACGAATCATTTTAGGGGTATCCAACACGCTTTGTAAATTTTCAAGCTCTTTAAGAGCGTTCAGCATAGATTTTTCGTTGGTGGTGTGCGTGGAAAATAAGATTTTAGCCTTGTTAGAATGCGGGATTTCTTTTTGCAAAACATTGTTGAGCGAAATATCATTTTTAGCTAAAATCGCGCTGATTTGAGAAAAAACCCCTTTTTCATCGCTCACTAACAAGCGCGCATAGTAAGCGCATTGGATTTCTTCTTTGGGTTTTAGAGGGAGTTTTTGAGGGGTTTCAAAGCCTAGCATTAGAGAGCTTTTTTTTCTTGCGATTTCTATAATATCGCTAATGACCGCGCTTGCGGTAGGCTCTCCCCCAGCCCCAGCCCCATAATACAAAGTTTCGCCCACTTTATCCCCTATAACGCTGATAGCGTTCATCACCCCATCCACTTTAGAGAGCATGCATTCGTTTTTGATCATGCTTGGATGCACCCTTAATTCAATGCAATCTGGGTGTTTTTTAGCGATGCCTAAAAGTTTGATGCTATAACCAAATTCTTTAGCAAACTCCATGTCGTCTGGCTCTATTTTTTCAATGCCTTCAATCAAAATTTCTTCTAATTTCGCATCAATGCCATACGCTAAAGACGCTAAAATCAATAATTTGTGCGCCGCATCAATGCCTTTAATGTCAAATTCAGGGTTCAATTCCGCATAGCCTAAATGCTGTGCGTCTTTCAAAGCGTCCTTAAAGCTCGCTTGATTTTTAAACATCTGGCTTAAAATGTAATTGCTCGTGCCGTTTAAAATCCCTTTAAAAGAAAGGATGTGATTAGCGCTCAAGCCGTCTTTTAAAGCCTTGATAATAGGGATACCCCCGCACACGCTCGCTTCAAAGCCTATGGGGGTGTTTTTAGCGGTTTGCTCTAATTCATAGCGGTGATACGCTAACATGGCTTTATTGGCTGTAACGAAGGCTTTTTGTTTGGCTAAAGTTTTTTTAGCTAAAAGATAAGGCGCTTCCACCCCACCCATAAGCTCCACGACAATATCAATCTCTTCATCTTCTATCAGGCTTTCTAAATCATTACTGATTTCAAAAGCATAGCCTTTGTGCTTTTTCACATCTCGCACCACCGCTTTTTTAATCCCAATTTCTACGCCGGCTCTGTCTTTGATGATTTCTTGATTTTCTTGTAAGATTTTAGCGACCGCGCTCCCCACACACCCTAAACCCACAAGCCCTATATTCAATTTTTTTTTCATGCCTTTTCCTTTAAATTCGTTTTTTCAAAACGGCGTTTTTTTCTTGTTCGCTCGCTTTTTCTATCGCTTCAAAACTCCCAAAATAATCCAACAATTTTTTCACGCTGGCTTCTCCTATGCCCTTTTCTTTTAAAAGAGCGATTTGTTTCATGTTTTTAAGTTTAGTGGATCTGTGGAAGTTTATCGCATACCGGTGGCTTTCATCGCGCAATTTTTGCACCCACTGCAAGCGTTTGTCGCTAGGGAGCAATTTAAAAGTATTACTAGGCGTATGGATAATGTCTTTAGCGCCCCCTTTAGAGCGATAAGCCTTAGAATCCCTTTTTTCTTTAGAAATAGCGATCACTTCTACAAAACTCCCGCTGCTTTTTAAAACTTCTAAAGCGATGTTTAATTGCGCCCTCCCTCCATCAATCACCCACAAATTAGGCGGTGGCTCTTTAGCAAAGTCTAAAGCCCTTCTGGTGAGCAATTCGCTTATTTGAGCGTATTCATTAGAGCCTTTTAAATGGTAGCGCCGGTAAGAGTCTTTTTGAAATGCATTGTTTTCATACACGACCATTCCCCCCACGCACTGGCTGTTTGAATGGTGGCTTGTGTCAAAGATTTCCACCCTATAAGGCACGCACTCTAAATTGAAAAGCGATCGCGCTTCTTCTAAAATCAGATCTTCATTAGAGGTTTTTTCTTGGCTAAAAATCTCTTGAGCGTTTTTCATAGCGATTTCTATTAAAGCGAGCTTGTCGCCCTTTTTAGGAATGCTAAGAGCGATTTTTTTAGAATATTGATGAGAGATAAACTCTTGCAATTCTTTAAGCGTTTCATTAGAGCAAGCGCTCAATAAGATCTGTTCAGGCATCAAAGGCAAATGCGATTGGTAATGATTGATAATGGCTTGTTTCATCGCTTCATCGGTGTCAAACCCATTAAGGGAGTGGATTTTTTCAAACGCTGAAGAAATGATTTTACCCCCACGCATAAACATTTTCACTAAGACCGCTTTATTGCTTGCACCATAAAAAGCAAAAATATCCAAATCATAGAGTTTGGCCAAATCCATGCAAGTGAAAGGGGCGATTTTTTGGATTTTTGCAATCCTGTCCCTGTAAATGAGAGCTTCTTCAAAACGCAAGTTACTAGAAAGGCGCTCCATTTTCAATTCAAGCTCTTTGATGAGCCTGTCTTTATTTTCAATCATTTCTAAACATTCTTTAGCGATTTTTGAATACTCTTCTTTAGTGATTTTATCCTCGCATGGGGCTTTGCAACGCTCTATTTGATAAAACATGCATGCCTTTTTATCCTTGATGCAATTTTTCTTTTGAACTAAAGGGAGCAACTCATACAAGCTGTCCAAAATATCCTTAGCCCCGCTCGTAAAAGGGCCAAAATATTTAACGCCAGGCTGTTTTAAAATTTTTCGTGTGATTAAAGGGATAGGGAAATCGGTGGAAAAATCCATGTAAATATAAGGGTAAGTTTTATCGTCTCTTAAAAGAATGTTGTATTTGGGCTTGAGCTGCTTGATTAAAGAATTTTCCAAAATCAAAGCGTCTTGCTCGTTTTCCACTAAAATGGTTTCTAAAAAAGCGATTTGTTTGACCATCATTTGGACGCGTAAGCTAGCGCGAGGATTGGGCGTGATTTCATTATTACGGATGGAAAAATAGCTTTTGATGCGTTTTTTTAAGTTTTTCGCCTTACCGATATAGAGTAATTGGCGGTTTTTATCAAAATATTGATACACGCCACTGCTATTAGGAAGGTTTTTCAAACTGGACAATAAATCAGCCATTCATTCCTCAAAAAAACTTCGTTGGTAGTGGATCAAAGCGCGCGCTTTTTCAAAACATTCATGCAAACGAGCGTCTTTAATGGGGTTATGGAACAACCCTAAAGCGCTAGGGCGAAAAAAACGGGCTTGTTTTTTAATGGGGGCATAAAAATTGGCTTTTTCTAAGGAATCTTTAGGCACATAACCTAAAATTTCTAACCCATTCAACCCGTCAAACCCATAAGCATGCCCTTGCGTGTTTAAAAAATGGCTGATTTCTTTAGCGAATCGCTGGTTAAATTCCTTAGAAGCCCAAAGATCTTTAAACGCAAAAAGCAATTTAGAGTCTTTTATGAAGATAAAAAGCAAATTTTCTTGTAAACTTAAAGGCATAAAAACCTTAAGCTTTTTGAGTTTCAAAAGAGTTTCAAGCTTTTTATAAGACTTTTTTTGAATGAGTAAGGAGAAAATATTTTGTTCCATAAACCGATCTTAACATGCTTTTTAATACTTGTAGCGATAACGATTCAAGCTTGCGGCTATAAAGCCCCTCCATTCAATGAAAAACCCGCTAAAAAAACTTCAAACAGCTCTAATTCTTCTATGCAAACGCCCACCAATAACACCACGCCAGAATTTTTAAACGAGCCTTAAAATCATTGCCCTTGTTTAAGGGTTTTGATTTCTAGGGTTTTTGTGGCTAACTTTTGCGCCTCTTCCTCATCATGCGTTACCATAATGAAAGTAGCGCAAGAATTTTGGTGTATCTCTTTGATGAGATCCTGTAAATTCTTACGATTTAAACTATCTAAAGCGCTAAAAGGCTCGTCTAATAAAATGAGTTCTGGCTTGTGGATAATCCCCCTAATAATACCCACTCTTTGGGCTTGCCCCCCACTCAATTCGTTAGGGAATTTATCCATAAGGCTCTCCTCTAACCCCATTTTTAACGCTAAGGCTTTGGCTTCTTTTTGAGCGGCTTGTTTGTTTATGCCTTGTAAATTAAGGCAAAAGGTCATGTTTTGCATGGCGTTTAAATGAGAGAATAAGGAATTGCCTTGAGCGATATAGCCTATTTTTTGGCGTAAAAAAGCGTTGTTTGAAAGGGTCTCATTAAAGATTTTAACGCTCCCAAAACTGGGTTTTAAAAGCCCTAAAATCAAGCCTAAAAGCGTGCTTTTACCGCTCCCGCTCTCCCCTAAAACGCATAAAAAATCCCCTTTTTCAATGTTTAAATTAAAATCCTTAAAAATAGCGCGATTGTGGTAGTTAAAAGACACATTCTCTATTGTAACGATTCCTTTCATGCTTTATAACCCTAGGCTTTCTAAAAAATCTTTAGCTACGATTTGGGGGCTTTTTTTCAACACTTCCACCTGATAGTTTAAATCCTGCATTTTTTCATCGCTAATTTTTGAATCCAATTTTTCTAAGATTTTTAATACTTTAGGATACTTTTTGACAACTTCTTTTCTTATGATGATGCCGGCTTGATAATTAGGGAAAAACCCTTTATCATCCTTAAGCACCTTTAAATCCAACTCTTTGATTTGAGCGTCTGTGGTGAAGACGTCTAAAGCGTTGATTTTATGGGATTCAAAACTTTTATAACGCAAATTAATATCCATTTCATGCAAACTTCTAAAATGAAAGCGATAAGCTTTCACTAAGCCCTTAAAAGCGTCCTCTCTTTCAAAAAAGTCAAACTCCGCTCCAAAATCAAAATTTGGGCTATGAAAGGCTAAATCGCTGAAAGTTTTAATCGCGTATTTTTGAGCGTCTTCTTTAGAAATCGCTAAGGAATAGGTGTTGTTAAAGCCCAAAAGCCCCACCCACAAAAGATTAAATTCCTTCTCATAACGCTTTTTAATCGTTTCAAAATCCACTTTTTGAGTCAAAGGGTTTTTGAGCGTATTCACCCAAGCGGTGCCGGTATATTCCACATACAAATCAAAATCGCCCCTAATTAATGCCGGATGGATATTCATCGTCCCCCCACCAATGCCAAACGCTCGCTTGATAGGGATATGGTGTTTTTCTAACAAAAGGCTTAAAATTTCGCCCAAAATATACTGCTCGCTGTTAGGTTTTGTGGCCACGACTAAGGGCTTTTCTTCTGTGGCGTTTCTAGGAATGAGCCATAAAGCGCTCGCTAGCAATAAAAAAAGAAACACCGCTAAATTAAGATAAACTCTTCTTTTTTGTTTTTGGGTGGCGTTTTGAGAAAATAGGCGTTGCAAGGCGTTTTCATGCTGAAACACGCTCACAAATTGATCCGCTAAAACGCTAAAAAGAGCAATAATCAAGCTGCCCGCCACTAAAAGCGTGGTATTTTGCGTGTTTAGCCCTCTAAAAATCGCCTGCCCCAAACCCCCAGCCCCAATGAGTGCCCCAATCCCAGCCATCGCCACTAACATCACCACCGCAATCCTTAAGCCCACTAAAATTTGGGGGATAGCGAGCAAGAAGTGCACCCTAAAAAACAACTCTTTGGGGTTGCACCCTAGCCCAATAGCGGCTTTAATCACCTCTTCTCTCACCTCTTTTAAGGCGTTATAGGTGCTATGGACAATGGGTAACAAGCCGTATAAGACCAACACCAAAAGCGCGTTTTTTAACCCCACCCCAATCACAGGAATGAATAACGCGAATAACGCAAGCGATGGGATGGTGTAGAGGAAATTCACCACAGGGAGCAAAAACGCCCTAGCCTTTGAGTTATAAAACACAAAAACCCCAATCAAAACCCCAAACACCAGCACGAGAAGACTAGAAAGCGCAACGATGATAAAATGCTGCGCGATCAAATCTATAAAGTAAATGAAGCGATCATGAAATTCTTTTATCAAATATTTTACCACGCTTATTTTTAACGCCATAGCAACTAAATGCTGCGTAGCCACATCTATAGAATGGAGCAACCATTCATGCAATTCTTTGATCAATTGTTTAAAAACGCCCATGTTTGGCATTATAACCAAACTTATTTGAATAAAGGGGTTTTAAAACGCTAAAGGCATTTTTTAATATTGGTTGCAGATTAAAACTGAAAGGTGCGTTTGCCTAAATTAGTGCTAACTTCTATCCATAGCGGCTGGTTTTCGCATAAAATTTCATAGGCTACGCTTTGATTCCTTACTAAAGAAACGCTTTTAGGCGTGGGGTAGAGTGAGCAAGAACGCCCTTGATTGATGTCAATTTTTAAGATAACCACGCTCTCCACGACAGCGCTCACCTTTAAATAATACGACTCCCTAGCCCCTTGCCATTCTAAATAGGGCGTTTCTTGGGGGACAATCTCTAAAGCCACTAAAGGGCTTTGAGCCAGTTTTAAACGCGTTTTTTGCTCCTGCTCTTTTAATTCTTGTTCTCTGTTGATCCCTTTATCAATCAAATCAAAAAGGTTTGAAGAAGCGTCCTTTTCTCTAGCGATAAGGCTCGCTAACAACAAAAAGATTAACAAAAAAATTGGTTTCATGCGATTCATTCTTGCTGTTTGTGGGGATTGAATTCTTCATCTAAAATAGAATGGATCTTACTCAAATCGTTCGCATCGGTTGAAAAAAAGATTTCCACACGATTGTTTTTCATTCTGTTTTCTAGGGAGTCATTAGGCGCGATAGGGTTGGTAGAGCCGTAAGAAGAAAAAGACAATTGGTTAGGATCCACGCCGTATTGCATAAGGACTTTCATCACCCTATAAGCGCGATTGGCGGCTAATTCATAATGGCTTTTAAAACGGGTTTTAGTTAAAGGCGTATTATCCGTAAAACCCCTTACATTGATATGCACCCTTTTAGGGAGTTTTTGAATGATTTTAGCGATCCGTTCAAGATAAAGCATCATGTCTTGATTGATGGCGTCTGAAGTGGCGTTTTCAAACAGCAAACTAGAGGGGAGCTTTAAAACAGAGCCTTGATCAATTTGCTCTAAAACACTGCCTTCGCCTTTGCGAGCGATAGTGGCTTTTGTTTCGGTATTTTGCGAAGCCGGTTTGGAGCTTTCGCTCGCCATTTGCTCTTCTTCTTTCCCTGAATCAGGGGGGATCACTACAACCGGCTGCATCGCCTCTGGCTTAGGGGCGTAATTAAAAATCTTAATGAATTCGGTTTTTAAGGCTTCCACTTTGGATTTATTGACCGCTGAAATGGCATAAAGAGCGATAAAAAGCGCAAGCAACAACGACAAAAAGTCCGCATAAGGAACCGCCCATTTTTCGCCGGCGGGGCATTCAGTAGGTTTGTTTTTCTTAGCCATGTTTAACCTTCAAATTGAGACTTTTTAGGCTCACCGGGAGCGATATAATTTAAGAGTTTGTTTTCTAAATCCCTTGGGTTTTCCCCATTAGCGATGCCTAAAATCCCCTCTAAAAGAACGGTTTTTTCTTTGATAATGTCTTTAGATTTAGCTTTGAGCTTATGCCCAAAAGGGCCAAAAATCGCATAAGCACACATAATCCCTGTAACAGTGGCCGTAAAAGCCCCAGCGATCCCTGCTGCCATTTCAGCCGGATTGTCTAGTTTTTGCAAGGCTAACATAAGCCCCATAACCGCCCCCACTAACCCCATAGTAGGAGCGGTCTCACCGGCAGTCTCCCAATAATGAGCGGCACCGTGGTAATACTCTTCCATTTCTTCAATGCTGATTTCTAAGCTTTCCTTAACGGATTTTAAATCCTTGCCATCTATGATCATAGACAAGCCATTGCGGGTGAAATCGTCTTCAATTTGCGCCACTCGCCCCTCTAAACTCAACACCCCATCTTTTCTGGCTAAAGTGGCTAATTCCACTAAATTTTTAATGGTTTCGTTCAAATTGATTTTAGGGTTTAAAAAAACAATTTTTATCTCTTTGTAAGCGGCTTTCACATAACGCGCATGCGTGCCTGTCATGGCGGCAAAAAGCGAAGTAGGCACGATGATAATGACTGAACTCAAATGGATAATGTGCAACGGGTTACCATCTTCTAAAATATCGCCTAACGAAATAGAAGCGACCGCCAATACCAAGCCTAGTATGGTTGATAGATCCAAAACTTACCCCTTAATCTAAATTTCATAATCCTGTAAATGCGTGATTTTATGCGTGCCACAAACCCTACAATCAAGGTTTTTGGGTGCTTGAATTTTTTTAAAATCCATCGTTTTAATATCGGCTATAAGTAAAGTATTTATAAGTAAAGTTTCAAACCCTAAAAAATATTTAAGGCATTCGCTCGCTTGGATACACCCTAAAACCCCGGGCAAAACCCCAAAAAGCCCTGAAGTAGGATTGAATCCTTTTTTAGGGGGCTTATCAAAAACACACGCTAAGCATGTGCTATGGGGTAAAACGCTCATGCTTTGCCCCCTGTATTTTAAAACCCCGGCATGCGAATAGGGTTTTTGGGCTAACACGCAAGCGTCATTAATCAAAAATTTAGCGTTGAAATTGTCTGTAGCGTCTATGATAAAATCGTAAGGCTCTATAAGAGAAAGAGCGTTATGAGCCTTAAAGCGTTCTTCAAAAGTCTCTATTTCAATACCAGCATTGAGTTGTTTTAAGCGCGCTTTCGCGCTAGAGGCTTTAGGTTGGTTTAAAAAATCCTGTGAATGGATGATTTGGCGTTGCAAATTACTCATACCCACCACATCAAAATCCACAATGCCTATTTTTCCTATCCCAGCAGCGCACAGATACATCAAAACCGCTGATCCAAGCCCACCGGCTCCAATGACTAAAACGCTAGATTTTAAAAGCTTCAATTGGCCTTCTTCGCCCACATCTTCTAGCATGATATGGCGCAAATAACGCTCTTTGTCTAGCCGGCTTAACAATTAAGCCATCCTTGAAACCCAAATTTTAGAATGCTCTCTTTCGGCAAAAAAACTTGTTTTATCCCCATGCCCTGGATAAATCTCTATGTCTTTAGAAAAATCTAAATTTTGAAACCTTAACAGGGACTCTTTCATGTCTTTTTCATTAGAATAAGGGAAATCATAACGGCCAATGCTGCGATAAAAAATAAAATCCCCGCTAAAAATCACCCCTTCAATTTCTATGATAGAGCAACCGGGCGTGTGTCCGGGAAAATGCCAGTATTTAATGGTAGTGTTTGCTATCTCTAAAGTGGTGCAACCCTTATTGCAAGGCACGCTAAAATTGGGGCTAAAAACCGGCATGCCCAAATGGAAAATATCATTTTCTAGCATGAACACATCGTCTTTTGGAGCGTAAATGGGGGTGTCTTTAAGGGCTTTTGACAATTGAGCGCTATCCCATACATGATCATAATGCCCATGCGTGATTAAAATCGCTTTAGGATTCTTGGCGTTTTCTAACACCCATTCGCTGCTAGAAAATCCGGGATCAATAATAAAATCCACCCCACTAGAAAGCTTCACAATATAAGCGTTTTCTTCCACCGCCCCGCATTCTCGCCTTAAAATTTTCACACTCCAAACTCCCTTCAAACTAGCCTAAAAGTCATTATAATTATAATATCATAGCGCAAAAATAAGGCGATTTTGACTAGAATAGCGCTCTCTTATTGTTGGTTGAGATGAGTTTGAATGAAAGGGAAATCGTGCGTTCGTTTGGGAATTACATGCAAGAGTGGCTTTATGGCGAAAAAGGGTATTACAGAAAGGCGCTAATCGGTCCAAAAGGGGATTTTTACACTTCGGTGTCTTTGAGTAAGTTTTTTGGGGGCGCTGTTGCGTTTTATATCATCAAGCTTTTAGAAGAAGAAAAATTATTTTTGCCTTTAAAAATTGTAGAAATTGGCTCTCACCATGGGCATTTTTTGAGCGATATAGCCAGTTTTTTAAACGCTTTGAGCGTGGGCGTAATGGAAAAATGCGAGTTTATCAGCTGCGAGCCTTTAAAGGAATTGCAAAAACTCCAACGAATTATTTTCAAACGAGCCACGCAATTGGATCTGATGATCTGCGATCTGAAAGATCTAGATTTCAAGGGGCATGAAAGCGCGTTCGTTGTCTCTAATGAATTGTTTGACGCGTTCGCTTGCGAGATCATTAAAGATAACCAAATGCTTTTTATCACCCATGATCATCAGGGCGTTTGGGGCGGTATTGATGAACCCACTAAAGAACTTCTTAAAAATTTGAATTTAAAACAAGGGTGCGCACCGTTGTTTTTAGAGGCTTTCATTAAGGATTTGTTAGAGAAATTGAATGAGGCTTCTTCTTGGGTGTTTTTGAGCTTTGATTATGGCGATGAAACAGAGCGAAAAGACATGCATTTAAGGGCTTTTAAAAACCACCAAGCGCTGGATTTTAAGGATATTTTAAACAATCTAGCTTCTTTGTATCAGCAAAGCGATTTGACTTATGATGTCAATTTTTCTTTGGTGCGCTTTTTGTTTGAAAAACACCATGCACAATTTTCATTCTTCAAAACGCAGGCTAACGCTTTATTGGATATGGGGCTTATGGAATTACTAGAAACATTTTCAAAGAGCGCGAGTTATGAAAGGTATTTGAAAGAAGCGGCTAAAATCAAGCCCCTAATTAGCCCTGGGGGCTTTGGGGAGCGTTTCAAAGCGTTAGAGTTTGTGAAAAAAAAATAAAATGTAAAACATTTTTACAATCTAATAATAATTAATAATAATAAAGAGTTTGCGTATTTTTAAAGGGGGAAAGGTAAGAGCGTCAGGACATTTTAATGAAAAAGTTGATTAAAATGCTAAGTTATAGTAAAGAAGGAAGGAATAAATATAATACGCCTTTCGCTCTTACCTTGAGCGGCATTATACCAAAAAAAAAAACGATGTTATTTGAGCTTTATTTTTAACATTCTGTTTTTCTTTTTTGTGAAACCGCCCCTTGCTAAAGCAAGGAGCTTCCTAACTAAAGCATTCTATTGAACGCTAACACGAAAGGCTTTGTTCTTTAAAGTCTGCATGGATATTTCCTACCCCAAAAAGACTTAACCCTTTGCTTAAAATATTGTTCGCAGCGTTGATGTCTCTGTGTTCTCTATACCCGCATTCTAAACACCAATATTGCCTATGATTTAATTTAAGCTTGTGGTTGATATTCCCACAACAATGGCAAGTTTTACTCGTATATTGTGGGGGAACTTTCACTAACAATTTGCCATTATGCTGTTGTTTGTAATCTAAAAAAGAAATGATTTGATAGAATGAAGTATTGTTGATAGATTGATTAAGTCCACTCTTTTGTTTAACATTTTTGAGTTTAGCTCTTTTAGTCATGTTTTTTACTTGCAAATCTTCAACTACTATCAATTCAAATTGCTTTGAAAGTTCGCTTGTGATTTTATGGTATCTGTCTGTTTTTTGATGACTAGACTTGTCAAAGGCTTGGTTTAATTTCTTTTGGGTTTTGTAAAAATTACCTCCTAATTTGGTTTTGTTTTGTTTAGACTTTAACACCCTACGGCTTTGTTTTCTTTGTAATCTTTTAAATTTTTTAGAGTATTTTTTTAAAGAATACAATTTGGAATAAGTAGGGATGAGTCGTTTAGTATCCATCTCTTCATCTATTTCTATCCCTAGTAATTCTTTCATGTCTGTTTGGTATTGCTTAAAGTCCGTTAGTTTTTCATGGTTGTTTATCTCACAAGAACAAGCTATACCAAGGATATTCAAATCTAGCCCCACACCATTTTTAGTGTTTTTGATGGGAGTAATGTCTTGTTCGTATTCCACGCTAAAGCTAACAAAATATTTTCTATGGCTGCAAGAGATACTAATTTGTTTCACTTTAAAATTAGGGGGGAAGTCTCTGTGCATGCGCATGAGTAAAGGCATTTTCATCAGAGTGAATGTCTTGAAGCGCTCATCATCGCTCTCTTTGATAGAGAAGCCTTGATTGTTCCACAAAAAAGATTGTTTAGCGAATTTAGAGTTTTTGAATTTAGGAAAGCCCCTGTTTTTAACTTTAAAAGCATCTTTTAAAGCCCTTTCAACATTCATGCGTGCTTGTTGGGCTATCACACTACTAAAGCTTAACCCCCTAGCGTTCAAGTGGTGTTTAATCGCATGATCTAACTCGCTTGATTTTTTCCACTTTCTTTCTTTGGGAGGTAAATCTTTGTTTGTTTCATATTGCTCTTGCAGTAAATTCAATCCAATATTATAAGCTTGATTATAGACAAAAAAGCAGTTTTGCAGTTTGCTTTCTTGCTCTTTAGTGGGATACAAGCGGAATTTAAAACCCTTATTGACTTTCATAGAAGTATTTTAACCTCTTTTTGTTAAAATAGGTCTATGAAAAAAATTGATGATATGAGACACGGAAGGCATTGTGTTTTTTTAATGCATGCGCATTTGGTATTTGTTACTAAATACAGGCGTTCAGCGTTCAACAAGGAAGTGATAGATTTTTTAGGATCGGTGTTTGCCAAAGTGTGTAAGGACTTTGAGAGCGAATTGGTAGAATTTGATGGGGAGAGCGATCATGTGCATTTGCTTATCAACTACCCTCCAAAAGTAAGCGTGAGTAAGTTAGTCAATTCTTTAAAAGGCGTTAGCAGTCGTTTGACTAGACAACACCATTTCAAAAGCGTTGAAGCTAGTTTGTGGGGGAAGCATTTATGGTCGCCTAGTTATTTCGCTGGGAGTTGTGGGGGCGCGCCTTTAGAGACGATTAAGCAATACATACAAGAGCAAGAAACACCGCATTAAATTAGCTAACTTTGATTTTTAATAGAATGCGCTAAAAAGCGAATGGATCTAGGTGAAACGATATTCAAATAGCCTAACGGCTAAGCACTTACATCTCCGCCCTAAAGGACGGAGTTTTTCGCACTAGTGGGATAAAGTTGGAAAGAATCATATCAATCTCAATGAACAAACCTTAAATGAATACTTTATCCACCACCCTGAAAACATTCTGGGGCGTTTGAGTTTGGAAAAAACCCGCTATAGCTTTGAAATCAATGGCGAACAAATTTATAAATACGAGTTGCAAGCTTTAGAGGATAAAAGCTTAGATTTATCCCAAGCGCTTAGCCAAGCGATAGAAAAATTGCCTAAAGGCGTCTATCAATACCATAAGACTACCCTTAAAACAGACGCTCTCATCATTGATGCCAATAACGAACGCTATCAAGAAGTTCAAAAGCTAATCAAAAATTTAGAAAGGGGAGAATTAGTCAAGTGGGATAATCTTTATTTCCAACTAGAACAAAATAATGAAATGGGCATCTTTTTAAAACCCACTAAAATCAACTCTAAAGTCCAAGATTCACGACTAAAAGCCTATTTTAAGATTAAAGACGCTTTGAATGATTTAACGAGCGCGGAATTAAGCCCCTTAAGCTCTGATTTTGAGCTAGAAAGTAAAAGAGTTAGGCTCAATCTTGTTTATGATGAATTTGTCAAGAAATTTGGCTATCTCAATGAGAATAAAAATCGTAAGGACATCAAACAAGATTTGTATGGCGCTAAAGTCTTAGGATTAGAAAAAGACTTTGAAAAAGAAATCACCCCTAGAAGTGCCAAAATGCAAAACATAGAGCCAAGGCAAGCTCAAGCTAAAAAAGCTCAAATCTTTTTTGAAAGGACTTTAAACCCTAAAAAAGAACTTATTATCACTAACGCTAAAGAGGCATTAATTGCAAGCACCAATCAAAAAGGGGGTTTGAATTTGCATTTCATTAGAGATCATTTCGCAACCCAAAGCTTAGAAACCACCATTAAAGAACTTTTAGAGCAAAAACTGATTTATAAAGACCACAAGGATAATGGCGACTACATTTTGGCGAACGATTATTTGAGCGGCAATGTAAAAAGAAAACTCAAAGAAGTTAAAGAATCCATCAATCAAGGCGTGGAGGGATTAGAGGCTAATGTGAAAGATCTAGAGCTGATTATCCCTAAAGATTTGAAAGCCACTGAAATCATGGCTAATATCAACAGCCCTTGGATACCCACTCAGTATTTAGAAGAGTTTTTAATGGAATTGAGCGCTAACCATTATGAAAAGCAATACGGCGATAAAATGACAGATTACCAACTAGGCAATCTCAAAGAAGACATCAAAGTAGAACACCTAAGCGGTGCTTATGAAGTTTTTGTTAGAAACAATGAATTAAACGAGCTTTATGGTATCAGGCATAAAGACAAACCGCATTCTTATAAAGCGCCTTTTGAAAGCCTTTTAAATAAAGTCTTAAACAACAAGGATTTGAGCGTTAAATACGCCCAAGTTGATCCTAATGACCCTAAAAAAGAAATCTTTATCACTGATGAAGAGCAAAGCAATCTCGCTAGACAAAAAGCAGAAGAATTGAAAGAAGCTTTTAAAGACTGGATTTATAAGGATTATACAAGAAGAACCCATTTAGAGCGAATCTATAATGACACTTTCAACAATTCTGTTTTAAAAACCTATGATGGCTCGCGATTAGAGCTAGAGGGCTTTAACCACCATATCAGCTTGCGCCCCCACCAAAAGAACGCTATTTTTAGAACCATCCAAGACAGGGCGGTGTGTTTAGACCATCAGGTTGGAGCAGGCAAGACTTTGTGCGCTATAGCCAGTTGCATGGAACAAAAACGCATGGGGTTAGTGAATAAAACGCTCATTGCCGTGCCTAACCATTTAACCAAGCAATGGGGCGATGAATTTTATAAGGCTTACCCTAACGCTAATGTGTTAGTTGTTGATAGCAAGGACATCACTGAAAAAGAAAGAGAGCTTTTATTCAATCAAATCGCTAACAACAATTATGACGCTGTGATTATCGCGCACACCCATTTGGAATTATTGTCTAACCCTAGAGGAATCATAGAAGAATTGAAAGAAGAAGAGCTAGTGAATGCCGAAAAAAACTTTGAAAGGCAAGAACTGGCTTATAAAAATAACCCTAGAGAAACTAAAAAACCCAATGAAAGAGCCTTTAAAAACAAGCTGGATAAAATCCGTGCTAAATACGATGCGATTTTAGAAAAACAAGGCTCTCATATTGATATTAGTCAAATGGGGATTGACAATTTGATTGTGGATGAAGCCCACTTATTCAAAAATCTAGCCTTTGAAACTTCTATGGAAAAAATTGCAGGGCTTGGTAACCAACAAGGCTCTAATCGCGCCAGAGATTTGTTTATTAAAACGCGCTACTTGCATCAAAACAATAAGAAAATCATGTTTTTAACCGGCACGCCTATAGCTAATTCCTTGAGTGAAATGTATCACTTGCAACGCTACCTGACCCCTGATGTGTTGAAAGAAAGAGGGTTAGAATTCTTTGATGATTGGGCTAAGACTTATGGGGAAGTGGTGAATGATTTTGAATTAGACACTTCCGCTCAAAGTTATAAAATGGTTAATCGCTTTTCTAAATTTAGCGATGTGCAAGGCTTAAGCACCATGTATAGAGCTTTTGCGGATATTGTCTCCAATGATGATATTTTAAAGCATAACCCCCACTTTGTGCCTAAAGTGTATGGGGATAAACCTATCAATGTGGTGGTGAAAAGAAGCGAAGAAGTGGCTCAATTTATTGGCGTGGCTTTAGAAAATGGCAAATATAATGAAGGCTCTATCATTGATAGGATGCAAAAATGCGAGGGCAAGAAAAGCAAAAAAGGGCAAGACAATATCCTTTCTTGCACCACAGACGCTAGAAAAGTGGCTCTGGATTACCGCTTGATTGACCCTAACGCTAAAGTAGAAAAAGAATTTTCTAAAAGCTATGCTATGGCAAAAAATATCTATGAGAATTATTTAGAAACTAATGCCACTAAAGGCACACAACTTGGTTTCATAGGTCTATCCACACCCAAAACCCATAGCCAAAAAGTGAGTTTAGAAGTGCTAAATAACGCTCATGAGATAGAAAATAAAAATCCCCTAGATGAAGCTCAAGAACTTTTAGAGAGCTTGTCTAGTTATGATGAAAATGGCAATCTTATCGCTCCTAGCAAGAAAGAATTAGAAAACGAACTCAAAGAGAAAGAGGCTAAAAGCGTCAATTTAGATGAAGAACTAGCTAAAGGTTCTAAGTTTGATGTTTATAGCGATGTTTTAAGGCATTTAGTCCAAATGGGTATCCAACAAAATGAAATCGCTTTCATCCATGACGCTAAAACCGAAGAACAAAAGCAGGATTTGTTCAAAAAGATTAATCGTGGCGAAGTCAGGGTATTATTGGGCAGTCCCGCTAAAATGGGCGTAGGCACTAATGTGCAAGAAAGATTAGTCGCTATGCATGAATTAGATTGCCCATGGAGACCTGATGAATTGTTGCAAATGGAAGGGCGTGGGATAAGACAAGGCAATATTTTACACCAAAACGATCCTGAAAATTTTAGAATGAAAATCTATCGCTACGCCACTGAAAAAACTTATGATAGCCGTATGTGGCAAATCATAGAGACTAAATCTAAAGGCATAGAGCAATTTAGAAACGCGCACAAATTAGGCTTGAATGAATTAGAAGACTTTAATATGGGGAGTTCTAATGCGAGCGAGATGAAAGCAGAAGCAACAGGTAATCCCTTGATTATTGAAGAAGTCAAATTGAGAGCTGAAATCAAAAACGAAGAAGCAAAATACAAAGCTTTCAATAAAGAAAATTACTTCAATGAAGAGAATTTGAAAAACAATTCTTCTAAATTGGATTATCTTAAACAGGAATTGAAAGATTTAGAAACGCTTCAAAGCTCTGTAATGATCCCCACTCATACAGAGATCAAGCTCTATGATTTGAAAAATGAAGAGAGTAAGGATTATGAGCTTATCAAAGTTAAAGAAGTAGAGCCTTTAAAAGAAAACGCCTCTATGAGTGAAGAATTAACGCACAAAAAACTCAAAGAACAAAACAAGCAAATAGCCGAACAAAATAAAGAAAAGCTAGACGCTATTAAAAAGCAATTTGCAAGCAATTTGAACGACTTGTTTTTCAATGAGGAAAGAGATTGTAAGCTTTTAGAATACAAGGGCTTTGTGGTGAATGCTTATAAAACTAAGTATCAAGTGGAGTTTAGTTTAAACCCTAAAGACAATCCCAATATTGCCTATAGCCCTAGCAATATGGTTTATAAAAACGATACTGCCAACATGTTTAGCTCTTATAATTTCTGCGGCGAGATTAAATTTGATGGGTTTTTAAAAAGATTGGATAACGCTATCACTAAACTCCCTGAAAAAATCAAGGAATTAGAAAACTCCATTAAAATCACTCAAGAAAATATCGCTAAATACACAAGATTAGTGGAGCAAAAACTTCCTTACCCACGACTAGAATACTTGCAAACTTTAAAATGGGATCATAAAACTCTAATAGATGATTTAGCTAAAATGAGCAAAGACAGAGATTATAGGCCTATGTTCAACCCTAAATCTAAAGAAGTCTTAGAGAAAATGAACGCTGAAAAAAGAGCGAGTTTAGTGGATGAGAGGGAAGAGCAAGGGGTTAAGGGGAACACAAAGAGCCATGATGAAATAGAGCCAGCTACAGAACAAGTGATTGAAAAAGAAATAGAAAAAGGAGCTGAAATTATCTATTCTAAGGAAGTTGCAACCACTAATAATGTTGATTACTACGAGAACGAACAAGAAGTGGAAATTACTAAATCAATGGGTAGAAGATGAGAAAGCAGTCTAACAAACTCTTTAGTTTTTTAAATGGCATTAAGTGGCGTGATTTACGCCTTATTATGCGAGTAGTCAAGCTAGTGAAACGATTAGCTAAGTTTAAATAAGGGGAAAACAATGTTTGAATTAGGATTTTTTCTATTCTTAGGCTTTATATTATCAATTCTATCTACTTGTATAAAGCCCTAAATAGCACCAAACAATCTCAAGAAGATTTTATGAATAAGCATAGCGAATTATTAGAAAGCTTGCTTGATGATGTAAGCGAGTGCAAAAAGAGATTAGAAATCTTAGAACAAAAATCAATTAAGGAGTTAAAGCAATGAATTACGATGTTTTAATGGGATTTTTAGCACTAATCTTGCTAATTCTTTGGTATGCCTATGGATTAAGGCAATATCTTAAATTAAAAGATAAGAATAAGAGATTAAAAGAGAAATTACAACGCTGTAATTGTAATATTAAAATTCCCAGTATTCTTGAAATGGCGCATAAACCTATCATTATAGATATTAAGGGGGAATTGCTACCACATCTTACAGAGAGTTATAGAAAATCAAAATTTAAGGAGTAATAACAATGAACAATACAGAAATAAAGCGTAGCAAATAGGCTAACGAAAAAATGGAGTTAATTAAGAAATTGGAAAAAGAAAGCGAAGTTTTAAAGAAAGATTTACAACAACATTCAAACGAGCTTTTTAAAATGTTGATTATTGATAATGAAGATTTGTTTAAAGAGCAATTTGAGATTATGTTTAAAGCATGGGTTGAAATCGTAAAAATGATGTTTGAATTAACCAAAAAACCAAATTTGATGGCGAAATGATTGGCTACACAGAAGAACTTTTAACCTTTTTAGTTAGAGATTTTTTTAATGGGATTTTTAAATCCAAAGTAATACCTAAAATGCCTATTTTTTGCGGTGATGTTAAATGCGAAGATTTTAATGCCCTAAGAAGTTTAGTTTATCTTTCTGTGCTTGAGTTGGAAGAAACGATAAATCCTAATAAAATCCCATTTTAAAGGAGCAATCAAATGAATAACAGCGTCATCATTATTGAAAGTCCTAATAAGGTAGCTAAGATTAGAGAAATCATAGGAGCTAAGGTCTTTGCTACCATAGGGCATTTTATGCAACTTAAAAGCTATGATGAAAGTAATGGCTTTAAGCCGACTTTTGATTATGACCAAGAAAAGAAAAAACATATTTTTGAGATGATAGAGGCGTGTAAAAACAAAAAGGTTTATATCGCCACTGACCCTGATAGAGAGGGCTATGCTATAGGCTATATGTTTTATCAAAAAATCAAAAATGTAGCTAGTTCTATTTATAGGGCGGAATTTTTTGAAATCACACCAAGTGGGATTAACAAGGGCTTACAAAACGCCCTTTTATTTGAAAACACCAATAAGCAAATGTATCAAAGCGCTTTAGCAAGACGAGTTGCAGATATGCTCTTAGGTTTTACGCTATCCCCTTATTTAGGTAAGGCTTTAGGACAAATGAAAGGTAGTAGTGCTGGGCGAGTGCAAACCCCTTGTTTAAAACTCATTGTAGATAGAGACAGAGAGATTGAAAAATTTAAGGCTTTACCTGAAAATGAGAAAGTAAGCTATCAAATTCAAGCTAAGATTAACGATAGTGCTAACAGAGAAGTAACTATCAAGCATTGTGATGAAAAGGGCGAAGAGATTAAATTCAATGATAAAGAAGAGGCTTTAAAACTCTTTGAGAGCTTAAAGGATAATAAAGCTTGTCTTTTAAAGGATTTAAAAAACTCTGTTGTAGAGACTAAACCTAAAAAGCCCTTTATCACTTCTACGCTTTTAGAAAAAGCAAGTTCTATGCTTGGTTTAAGTATTAGCGAAGTGCAATCACTAGCTCAAAATCTCTTTGAGGCTGGACTGATTACTTACATTAGGACAGATGCGGAAAGTTTGAGCGTGGAGTTTTTAGATGAGACAGAGAGCTTTTATGCACCTATTTATAAGGACTTGTATTTAAAAAGAGAATACAAGGCTGGCAAGCAAAGCCAAGCAGAAGCCCATGAAGCAATTCGCATCACACACCCCCATACTACTGAAGATTTAGAAAGCATAGTCTATAATGCTAATATTACTAATCAAGACGCTTTAAAACTCTATCAACTCATTTTTGAAAGGACTATTGAAAGTCAAGGCAAGAATGCCATTTATGACAAGCAAGATTTGCTCTTTAAAATCAAAAACGAGTATTTTAAATGTTCTGTAAAGGGTTTAAAAAGTGCTGGATTTTTAGCAATGTTTTCTAAAAAAGAGCTAGAAAATGATGAAAGTAATGATGATAAAGACAATAAAGAAAAAGAACAAAACGCACAATTTAATCTAAAAATTGATGATGTGTTAAGTCTAAATGACTTAGTTTTAGCCACCATTAAAAGAAATGCCCCAAGTGCTTATAAAGAGGCAGATTTTGTCAAGCTTTTAGAAAACAAAGGCATAGGCAGACCTAGCACTTATGCGAGCTATTTGCCTACGCTTGTAAAAAGAGAATATATCAGCATTAGCCAAGATAAAAAACACATTATTACGCCTACACATAAGGGTAAAAGAGTGGTAGAAGTGTTTGAAAATGCTTATCAATTCATTATTGATTTGACCTATACTAAACAAATGGAAGAAGTGCTAGATGAGATTGTAGAAAATAAAAGCTCTTATGTGGATTTTATCAGCAATTTAAATTCTAAATGCCCTAAGATTGAAAAGCTAGAAAGAAATGATGATGAGATAAAACCTAGCAGTGAAGGACAAATCACTTATATAGAAAATATTTTAAGAGATTTGCAATTAAATTTAAGCGAAGAGTTTAAAAACTACAAAGAAGACAACAGAGTGGCTAAGGCGTTTTTAGACCGATACATTAAAGAGCATGAGTTTTTTAAGAAAAACAACAAAAAGGCTAGTAGCTCTAATAATGATGAAAATAGACCCGCTACGCCTAAACAAATTAGCCTTGCTGAGATGTTAGCTAAAAAGCATAATGTCAAGCTCCCCAAAGGATTTAAATATAGTATGAAAGTGTGTGGGGATTTTATCAATGAGTATCATAAGAAGTAGTAAGTGAAATTTTGCTAAACTAGAACCTAATTAAAACTAATGAGGGAGTTTAGCATGCTTTATATTCCACCCACTTCAAAAGAAGTCTATGTTAGCTCTATTGTGGCTTTAAATATCCATAGCCCACAAGGCACAGGAGATTGGCATAGTAGCTATGCTTTAATGGAGAATGCGTTTGATGATATAGGGGTTTATATCTATGGTGAAAAACAAGCCCATAATACTAATAAACTACTAGGCAATCTAGGCATTATAGATGGCACAGCAAGGCTCAATAAAATGGGCTATTACCCTAAACATACTCCCACTTATATTGCAGAGCATCCAAGAGCTTGTGTAGATTGTCTCTATGTTTCTGTATTGCAAACTGGAAAGCTAGGGGTTGTTATGCTAGATGAATGGTTTCCTAGTATTGAAGATAAAGAGAGTGTCTATGCTCTTATAGAAGTGATGAAACCCAAATTAAACAAGCAAGAAAGAGAGAATTTGGATAAATGGATAGCAAGAAACCCCATTATAGAGTGAGTTTAAGCGAACAAGCTCTTAATCATGAAAAACTGATGAGAGCCATTGTTAAAAATCTAGCCGACACCCCTATGGTATTAAAAGGCGGAACAGCTTTGTATCTAGGCTATGGCTTAAATCGTTTTTCAGAAGATTTAGACTTTGATTGTCATAAAAAAATCAATCTCTTAGGCAGAGTAAAGAGCGCTATTCCTAATGGCATTATCTTAAATGATATTCATATTAAAAAAGACACTGATAGTGTGGGGCGTTATATGGTGCGTTATGCTACCAAAGACAATAAAGAAGAACAAACTTTAAAATTAGAAATATCTTATAGAGACGCACCAAAAGAGAGCGAAGTCAATGTGATTGAGGGAATGCGAATTGCTAAAATAGAGCGTATTATTGATAACAAACTCTGTGCTTGCTTTGATGGGGAGCATATAAGAACTAAAGCTAGAGATTTATTTGATTTGCATTTTTTAGCCAAGCATTATGAAGAACATTTTAACTTAGATTTAGCAAGTCGCTTAAAAGATTTTAGCAAAGACCCTGATAAATTAGTGAGCGATTATTTAGTAGATATAAAACTAGATGCTTTATTAAATCAAATTATGGACTTAGAAGAAACAGCCCTAGAATTAGGGGTAATGGCTCAACTAATACATAAAAAACTTGAAAAACAATCTCATTCCCTTAATGCCTTGTAAGAGCAACAAGGCTATAGCAATAATGATAATAGCCTAGACAATTCTAATGAAAACACCTACACACCTAAGCGTAGGCGATAAGTAACCTTATTGAGTGGGTATTTGATAGTTTTTAGTTGTTTTGTCTTGTTAATTTAATTCTATTTAAAACTACTTAAATACCCTTGCTCTCTAAAATCTCTTTAAAACATTGTTGCAATTTTTTAGAAAATGACTCTTTTTCTTTGTCATAGTCTTTTCCTAAGCTGATATAAAGTGCGGTGTCTTTGTCTTTAAAGTCTTTGATTTCTTTTGTAGGTTTATAACTCAAAAATTCTCTAATCTCTTTAGCATAACCTTTTACTAAAACTTGCAATAAGTCAATGTCATAAGAAAATTTATCTTTAAGGACATTTTGGGCGATTTCTATTAAGCACTCATCATAGATTTCTACACTTTCATTAAACACTTCTTCTACATCACTTTCTTTAATACCATTTAAAAATAGATAGTAATTAAAGAGCCTATCTTCTTTTTCTTCATTTAGCCATTCTAAATCATCTTCATATTCTTCTTCATCTATAGGTTTAAAATCACTAGGAATAGTGCTTTCATAATCAATAGGACTAAACTTACACATCAAGCGTGAAATAAGAATTTTAGGGGCATTCTCATTGCTTATCTTAGCAAACACCATATTGGCTAAGATATTAGCTAAGATTAACTTCTCTACTAAACTAGCTTGGCTGATTTCTTGTTCTAATGTATCCTTAAACTTTAAAGGGGTGTCTTTATAGATTATCTTATGCGTAAAAAATTCATTCAAGTTCATTGTTTTCATTATTGCCCTTTTCTTTGTTTTGTAATCTTTCTAGTTGCTTTAAAAGCTTTTGCTCTTGGGTGTTTTTTCTGTGTTTTAAATGTCTAATAAGCGCCTCTTCAATAAAAGTGCTTCGTGTCTCTTTAAATGAGCCAAATTCTAGCAAAAATTCATCAAGTTCTTTTATCACACAAGGACTAAAGGCAATGTTAAAGCTCTTTTTCTTATCTTCATCTAACAAGCTTTTTTTACGCCCCCTTTTTTTAGGGATTTTTACTTCCTTTGTGCTAGGCTCTTTTTTTAGGGGGGTATCTTGGGCTTGTTCTTCTTGTTCTTCAAACTTCTTTTCTAGCTCATCAATTTGTTGTAAATCCATACTTGTATGCTCCTTATTGTGTTTATTTTTGTGCTTTTTAACTCTTCTAAAACGCATGTCTTTTCTCTTTTTCTAAATGGCTTTTTAATTCGTTGTGAAAATTAACCCACTCATTGATAGCCTTTCTATCGCTGTATTCTATGACCCCTAAGCCTTCGCTTACACTGCGCTTATAAACAATGCGCTCACTCAAAGAGCTTTCTAAAAGTGTAATCCTATCGCTAGGGTTATTTTCTTTAATAAACTCTATTAAGGCTTGTCTTTCTTTAAGGGTAGGAATAGTAGGCATTCTATTGATGACAATTAAGGCTCTTAGATTTTCATTAAGCTCTTGGAGTTGCTCAATTCTTTCTAGCATATTAGCTAAGACTTCAGTGTCTAATTGACTAGGAGTTGTTGGCACTAGCACAATATCACTTAAAAGCATAGCTTTTTGGGTTTCTTTGCTGTATTCCCCCTTAGTATCAATAAGGATATTTTCATACTTAGATACCATTTGCTTTAAAGTATCGCTAAAGCCACTACTACGATTAAATAAGCTAAAAGTGGGGCGTTCTTTTTCAGCACGAATTGTAGCAAAAGTTTCCATAGACTTTTGGCTATCTGTATCTAAAACAACCACTTCTTTATTGTCTTTGAGTAATTGCACGGCTAAGTTTAAACAAAGCGTGCTTTTACCACTGCCACCCTTTTCATTAGCAATGCAAATGGTCATGTTATTTTCCTTATTTTAGTTGTTTTAAAAGTATATCACAATTATATAGATTTTGAATTAACTTTAAACAATTTGATTGTTTAAGATTGTTTATATAAACATAGTAAATAATTAAACTTAGTAAGGGATAATAAAACTATGTTATTTAAAGAGTATTTAGTCTTTAATTTAATATTACAATGTTAAAAGAATTTATTCTTATTTAGCTTATATCATTAAACTATTAAGAAATTAAATTATCAATTAAATTTAAAGCATTTTAAGCGAACTTTCTCAAGAAATTCTAAGGTTTAATTTGTCTTTTTCATTTTTAAAAAAAGTTTTTTTAAACATTAAAAAGGAGCAAAAAACTATCATTTTAGCTTAAGATTAGCTTAAATTTTAACTTTTTTTCATTAAATTTTTAGGTTTATTTACTTTTCATTTACTTTTAGATTAAGTTACGCATTTTAGGGGGTTGCATGGTTTGAGCCTAAAAAATGTGTGCGTACACACTTGTGTTTTTTTCTTAAAAATAGCTTAAAAAGTGGCATATGTGTACGCACACACTTTGAAAAAGTAAATAAGTCAAGACCTTGATTTCCTTGTAATTTTAATGGCATTCTAAAAAGATTTTTTAAAAACAAGGACAGAAAAAATGACACAAGATTTTTTAGAACTTAAAGAGGGAAAATACCCTATGAATGAATGGCAAATGATAGAGTTTATGCAAATGGGAGTAGAGCCTAAAAGCGAACAAGAAACAAAAATAGAGTTAGAACATTCCTTAGAAAATGAAGTCAATAAAAACAAGGAGCATTAAATGAAAGCGTGGAATGAAATGGATATTAAAGAGCAAAAAGAGGTTTTTGCTAGGTTTTTAGCGAGCGAAATTGCTAAAAGTTTAGAATCTGGATTAGAGTTTAAGCCAAATAATAGAGCTTATAATGGTAATGCTGGCAATGCCTATAATGGCTTAAATTCTCTTATTTTAGATGCCAAGCAACATGAGAATGGCTATGAGAGTAATGTTTGGGCTTGTTTATGTTTTTCTTCTTCTACGCATTCAAAAATCTTTTCTCTAAATTCTTGCGGAAATTCTTTAGATAAATTCCAACCACTATTCAAGTATTGAGAGCCGTCCACCTTAGCATTACAGCTAGTCAGCGTATCTTCTTTGATATTGTGTAGTTTTACTCGTTTCAATAAGTCTTCATCGCTTAATAAAGGCTTTGCCATTAAGGGAGCAGTAGCACCTAGTAAAACCCCAGCTAATAAGCTTGTTTTTAAAGTTTTATTCAAACCATTTAATTTAATCATTTTTCTATTCCTTTTAACTTAACTTGAATTGTAATCATTATAGCATAGAAATTTAAAGAAATACTAATAACAATTAAATATTAAGTTATTTTGTATGTATTTAGTAGAATTTGGTTATTTTAATTACTCACTATATATTATCTTAACAAGTAATAACAATCTTTTATAACTAATTTTGTTTGTGTTATAATTTGGTTTAACAATTATTTTAAGAGACACTATGCAAGATTTACAAGATTTCAAGAATGATATTACACTCATTCTATCTAAAGACAGACTAGCCGCTTGTGATAGTCTAGAGCAATACAAAGAAAATTTGAAACTTATTTCTTTCATCACACCTAAAATCTCTAATTTAGAGATTTACTTACGCAACGCATTAGATTATTGTCTCACTCAAAATAAGGGGAGTGACTGGGTGTTTGATGAAAATTCTTTAATCCCCTTAATAGAAGAATTAAAAGACAAGAAAAAAGAAATCTCGCGTTCTTTAATCTTGTCTAAAATGTCTTTAGAAGTGGTGATTAGGCTTATCTTTTTTTACAAATTAGAGGGGGTAGCATTAGATTTGAGAGCCTATAGTCTTAAGGCTTATTACAAAGATAATAAGGATACTTTGCTTATTAAGGGTAGAAAACAACATCTTTCTAATTTATGCTAAAGCCTATATTGCTTTAAACTTACTATGGACAATTAGAAATCGTGCGTATCATTGGGAAAATTTACTAAAGCTAAGGGCAAACAACCGCCCACGCATTACAACACGCTTTATCAGAGAATTAGAAAAGCCTACAAGTAAAAGTTTTAACTTTGGTATCATGCCTAACAAAATTGTTTCATTTTTAGATGATTTAATCAAAAGTATTGGAAACAAAGACTTGGAAAAACTAAGTAGTCTATAAGCTATAAGAAAGTGGGCTTCGGTCAGCCCTACGAATGTAGGCGTATTATAGCTAAACAATCATTATGAGTCAAACCAAAACCAACACAAAATTTGCTAAACTACAATCAAATCAATTTAGGGAGGATAAAAATGTCATTTGCCCCTATGTTATTAGCTACAATCAATAACTCTATTGGCAATAAAGATAAGCATGTGAGTTTAGAGTATCTTATAGGGCTTTTTATGGATAAAAAAACAACTAATCTAAGCAATACTGACAAGTATATTATAGGCACAATTCAAACAGAGGCACTAGAGCAAGAAATAGAATGGTTTTCACAAGACTATCACATTCCTATGGAGAATATTTTACATGTCCTTTCTATCAATCCCTATCAATGAAAAGAGCCTTAGTTTTATCAAAAACAACTTTCAAGCTCAAATTCAAGCCCTAGAACAATTTTATCCCATTATTAAAAATGCTTTGAATTTAGGGCTTAATCCTAGTAGTATTAAGTTTGGAGGAGGCACAGCTTTGAGTATGTATTACTTCCAGCATAGATTAAGCTTTGATATTGATTTGTTTGTCAATGATACTCAATGTTTGGGATTTTTTAGCCCTAAATTATGGATAGATAATTGCAGTCATTTTGATAGCACAAGATACATAGACCAACATAATCATATAGGCGTAACGAATAAAGACAACATTAAAATAGATGTTTTAGTGGATTATGCTAGTAATGAGGGATATGTAGATAATTCTAAAAAGATTTTTGCTTTTGATATTTATATAGAAAGTTTAGAAAATATTATCGCTAAAAAGATTACTTTTAGAAAAACTGATAATAAAACAAGAGATATTTTTGATATAGCAGTGGCTTTGCATAATGACAATAATTTATTTGACAAGCTTTTAAGTTCTCAAAAAATAACTAAGCAAGACTTACTAACTCTTCAAAATTCTTTGCAAGAGTTAGATAAAAAGCGTTATAGCATAGAAATAGATATGGTAGAACCCATTTCACACTATAAAGACCTTTCTTTAAATGCTTATGATTTTTTAATAGACAAAATAGACCAAATTAAAACAGCGACTTACTCAAATTCCCATGACAACGCAGATGATTTAGACAATTCCAATGAATACACCCCCACACCTAAGCGTAGACGATAAACAATCTTGTTAAGTAGGTATTTAATAGCTTTAGTTAATCTATCAGTATTTAATAAAATTTAGTTATTTGTATTGTTAATCAAATATATTCTTAATGAGTAACAATAATCTATAATTACATTGTTTTTAGAATATTTTGTAATTTAAGCTAACTCTATAAAATCTCAATGATTTTAACAACCCTTATAAAACTAATCATTTTTAATTAGCAATAAAATATTAAATAGTTAATTAAAATTATCTAATGCTAGATTATTTATCTTAATAAGATTATTTAAACTAATTACACTAAACTACCTAATCAATTTTAACCACCTTACTTCTTGTTCTCTATCAAACTATCAAACACAAGAGCCACTTTCTTGTTATGCTCTTGTGTGGTATGAATATAAATCTTAGTAGAGAGTAAGGAGCTATGCCCTAACGCCCTTGAAGTTAAAACTAAGTCTTGGGTTTCTTGATAAATGAGTGTTGCAAAACTATGCCTAAATAGATGTAAGCCTGTGCCATATTGCTTATAGTGTTTGATTTGAGCTAGTTTAAAGATTAAGGGGATAAAGTTATAAAGCGTTAAAGAATTTTGTACTTTTTGTTTGTCTTCTTTAAAAAGATATGCCCCATTAAAATATTTTAGTCTATATTCATCACTAAGCCAAGCATTCAAGCTTGGTTCTAACAAACTCTTTTTAATATAAGCTTTTCTCTCTTTTCTACCTTTACCTTGAATTAAAATAGAGTAGTTTTGCTCTTCTACTTGAATGTGTTTTAATTCTATGTTTAACACTTCGCATTTTCTAAGTCCCCCAAGTATTACAATAAGTAGAATACACTTATTGCGTTTTTCAAAGCTTGTAGCTGGCTTATAGTCTAAGAGTGTTTTTAAAAAACTCTTTAAGTCTTTATCGTTTAAATGTCTGGGTAAGCTTTCTTTGGTCTTAGCAAAGGCTAGGTTTTTAAGCGTAAAATCAAAGCTATAACGCCTTTTTCTATCCAAATAATCAAAGAATTGTCTTAAATACATCACATACTTAGCCATAGAGCTGGGTTTTCTATTTTGAGCGAGTTCAAAGAGAAAGTTAATCACTTGCTCTTCGCTAAGCATTCTAAAACTTCTTAATTTGAGATTATCTTTAAAATAGTTAAAGAATAAAAACAAGCCTTGCATCATTATAGTGTGTTTAATGCCTTGATTATAAAGAATATGACAGAGTTGTTTTAATTGCTCTATATTATGACATTTTAAGATTTTATCTTGTGTGTCTAGGATTAAAGCCATATCCTTCACATCTTGAATGGGCGTGAAGTTTTTAGCCTTAGTGTATAAAAAGGCTTTGAGATTACAAAAGAGTTCTCTCTGAGATTTAGTGAGTTTGTTATGTGGCATATTGCTCCCTTATTAACATATAAAAAGAAATCTTAAAGAATGAGAGTTTTATGTTTTTTAGTTTGTTAGGTTCTAAAAGCGGTATTTTTAAAAATTTTGCATGGCTCCTTAGAGATTTGAAATTCCGCCTTTAAATCTAAATCTCTAAAAAGTTCCGCTTTTAACTAAGGCATAAAAGCAAAATTTCGCCCCCTTAAAAGTAAATAATCAAATACATAGTTATTTGCATTACTCACTAAATACAAAAATTGAATTTATCAACGATTAAATAGTTTTTGAAAGTAAGCTTTAAGCGCTTTTTAAGGTTAAGAAGTGCGTGTTTATGGGTATTAGATATGAAAGCGGAACTTAAGTTCCGTATAGTTATAAAGATATTAAGGGAAAGAAAGGTTTACCTTTCTTTCCTAACCTATTGAGTAAACATGTTATTAGTAAATATCATGTCATGAGGGGGATTTCTTTTTTTTAAAAAACTTGATTAAATTAGACAACTAGGAACTTGCTAAAGGAAAAAAAGAAAAATCAAAAAAAAACTTTTGATTAAAAGAGACAAACTGACTGAAAGAGCCATAAAGTTAGTTGTGGCTAGGTTTAGTTTAAGGAAAGTTTTTAATTTCTTTTATTGGTAAAAATAAGAACAAAATCAAAATAAAAGAAAAATAGGAATTACCTATCAATGACATGTTAGTTGTGGGAGGAATGATTAGTCAAGGCTTGTGTTATTTAAGTTAGGTTGTAAGCGGTTTGTCTCATTAGCATTTAGGATTAGAAAGGTTTTTGTTTAGAGTGTGTAGGGTTAAGGTTTGTTTCTAGCTCTTAGTATTAAAAGAGTTAAGTTTGATTTGATAGTAGGTTCAAGGGTTAGGTTTAAACTTGCTTTATGATTATGTTTAAGAAAACTTTAAGGTTTTAAATTTTTGCGTGCTACTTAAGAAAAATTTAAGCTCTACAAGGCGTTTTAAAGCGTTTTAGTTTTTAGGTTAATAGTTTGTCTTATCTTATGGCTTTATTTTGATTGTGGGGCATTTTAGAGTGCTTTATTTGTATATCTGTTTAAATAAGCTAATTTGTGAAAAGAACAAGAATAAACCCCTTTAATCAAAGGGTATATTCTTTATTAAGAACATTAAAGGCAATCATCGCTTGAGAGCATTATCTATTACGCCCTTTAGAGTTTGTGTTGTCATTTTGTTTTAATCCAGCATGAGCTTTAGGGTCATCATCAAGCTCATTAGAGTGCAAGGTGTTAGCTTGTTGTTTAGCTAATTCTCTAGCTTTTTCTCTTTCTAAACAAGCTTGATAATGCGCTTTGGCTTTTTCTTGCATGCGTTTGCCATGCTCTATCCAAGGCTCATCGTTATTAGGCTCTTTTGTGATAGCTTGAATTTCTTTTTGCTCTAGCTTAGTATCTTTAGCGTGTTCTAGGACTTTTTCAAGGTTTAGGTTGTCATAGTGGGTTAAAAACCTATTAGCTCCTATGATTTCATTACAAGTATAGAGAATATCCTTAGAAATTTTAGAAAATTGTTTAATTTGTTTGAGAAAGCCTTGTTTTTCTTTTGGAGACAATGAAGTTTCTCTATAATGTTTTAAAGATTTCACATAATGTTCTTTGGCTCTTTCAAACTCTTCTTCTTTTTGTTTTAAATCTTGTTCTAAAAAAAGTAATCTCTCTTTGGCTAATAAAAGCATGGTGTTTTGATAGTCTTGTAGTTGCTTACTCACTAGCTCATAAGTGTTATCATTAAGCTTGTAAGTGGGGGCATTTTGCTTAGTTTTAAAGCTCTCTAGCATGAATTGATATTTTCTAGCACTAAAATAAGCGTTTTTAAAAGTTTTGAGAGTGGGGCGTTTATCTTTAGAAAGTTCTAAGGCTTTGGCTAAAAGAATAGGATTAGTTAGAGTGTTGTATTGGGTGTTTTGCTTGGTTTTAACTTCATTTCTTAGCTGGGCTAATAGTAAGTGTGAGTTTTTATCTAAAAGGCGTTTGTCTAGGTGTTCAAGCTTATTTAAAAGCATTTCTTTTTTCTTTAAAACAGAATAGCCCTTAGTCTCTCTTTCAAAGTCTCTGTCTAAACCATTGAGAATAGCAAAATTCTTAAAGGCTGAATGGTTTTGTTTTTTATCTAATTCTTTTTGATAAAAGCCTAAGAGTTCGTATAGCTCGTGTTTGTTAGTGTTTTTTAAGTGTTCGCTTACTGGTTTTCTCTTATCTATCCTGTCAATATCTAGCTGTTCTTTTTCATCATCGCTTGTGTCTTTGTGATTAAACAGAGCGATTTTAAATTCAGAAATCTTTTGTTTTAAAGGGGTGCTGTGGTTATTTTGAATGTCTAGGGCTTTTGCTTTGTTTTTATATTTGAGTTCTTGTAAATACTCGCTTTGTAAAGCCTTGTTTAAGTCCCACTCATCTTGTGGGGATTTGATTTGTTCTAAGGCTTTTTCTTCTTTTTCCAAGTCTTGTAATTGTTGTTTGATATTGTCTAGCTCTTTAAGTTTTGGCTCATTGACATACAAGTATTCTTCACTCAATAAGTGGTCATTCAACCTATAAGCAAACTCACTTCTTAATTCATTAAAAAATTCTTTACAATCTTCATGCCCCTTAAAACGCAGTCTTCTTCGTGTGAGCTGATTAGTCTTATTGATAAAACAATGGATATGGGCATGGTCTTGATGAGCGTGTGGCACAAGGGCAAACTTGTATTCAGGCAATCTTATTTTTAAGCTCTCCCAAGTAGAATGTAAAAGCCCTTGCATTGTCTCTTCATCTGGCTTATCTTTGATGGAAAAAACTAAGTGCATAGTCTCGTTATAATCTTTAGTCAAATCAAAGTCATTGAGCCAACTCTCTAAGATGAATTGCTTATCGCATTCTAAAAACATTTCATTGTAAGCTGTTTCGCTATTTTCTAAAGCATAATTTAGGGCATTTTCTAAGTGGGAGCGTTTCATTTGCCCTATGTTTTTAATAAGCACAAGACTAGCTGTTTTTGTGCCAACTAAATTAGACTTAATAGACTTTGGACTAGAACTAAATTGATTGAACTTAATGAGCAATCTTTTATCTACTTTATCGCTATCACTAAATCTAGGCTTTTGCATATGCTTTAAAATATCATCTAAGAAAGATAAGTCCATAGGGCGACTATCTAGCTTAGTATCTAATATAGCCCTATCTAGCATACAAACCCTTTAAGACTTAACAACATTGCTAAATTTTTATCTAATTCGCACACTTTCAAGCTAAACTTCTTTCCCTTACTAACAAGGCATTTAAAACGCCCAAATTTTATTCAAGCTAACGCTGATTTAAGAGCTAGACTTTTGATTTTAAATCTAGCGATTCTTCAATTCTTTGTAGCATAGCACAAAGAATTGAAATTAGAACTAGAACTAAAAAGTGCAGGATAACACCATGTGTGCGTACACATATGGTTAAAACTTCATATTCAAGGGATTTGGAGCTAGATTCTTAAAAAATAAGGGTTTTTGCTAACTTTTTGCCTAAAAAGTTTTTAAAAAGTGCTTTGATAGATGAATTAAATTTTTAATCTAGTAAGAGAGAAAAATTTCATTCAAAAGCTTTAACCCCATTACTCAATTTTTTAGGCAAGGGCTTGTTAGAAACGCTATAAAAAATTAGAGATTTTTATTGAAAGAACTTGTAGTCAAAACATTAAGAACTAGATAGCCATATGGTAAGATTAGTAGCCTATAAAATGAAAACTTTATAGCACAAGCAAAAGAACTTACAGCCTACCAATAAGAACTTGCAAGCTAAATGCTATGAACTGACAAGCAAGTAGTAAGAACTTGTAAGCAACAATTAGGGAACTAATGGATACACGATAAAAACTAAAAGTCACAAGTTAGAACCTAATAGCTCACATTAAGCAAAGAACTAAGGGGAAAATAGATTAAGAACTTATCTGCTCTAATTGATATGAACTAGGTTGCTTGTATGATTAAGAACTAGGAGCAAAACACCATTAAAACTTACTAGCAACTCATATAAGAACTACCAACCCATTTCATAATAACTCACAATCAATATTAAAGGAATGAAATTATTCTTTAAGCTTTTGTTTAAAAAATTTATGCTACATTTTCAATGATTTTTTAATTGACTTAGATTGAAACTTAGAGAACACTTAAAACTTACATTCTTTATTTTTTTCATAAGCATTAACAATTTTTTTAGCGTATTTACTCACACCATCTTTGTTGTAAATAGTTTAAGTTTTTATATTTCTTCGTTTAGCAATAATTCTTAGCGTAACACCATCTATCAATTCATTCAAAGCTTGTGTTCTGTATAAAAATTGTGTAGCCACCTCTTCTTTATCAAAATTTGAATAAGCTATTCCACATAAAGATATTGCTCCTACTAAGTTTCCTTTATGCGTTAATACAAACTTTTCATTAAATTTCCCATTGATATTGTTTTCTTGAACTAAAGAATATTGGCTAGGAATACAAAAATTTAAGAAATTAAAAATAAGTCTTTTAAAACCCTCTAAACCAAGAAACATTTTTAAAACCCTTTAAGCATAATATTCTTTAGTGTCATTTTTTAGCGTTAGGTTTGCCAAGATAATGTTTGTAATATCTTCATCAAAAAATTCTAATACGTAAAACATTGTTACCAATGCTACCAATAGCACCACGCCATACAATAAAGACCACACAAATAAGAAAGAAGCGCTCAAAAAAGAAATGATCCAACTATTCATATTAAGCTTTAAAAACTTCTCTTTTTTAGATATTTCTCTAACATTGATGGTCTCTACATAATTTAAAATCATTCACCCAACTCCAAATAATTTATTGGCAATAGTTTGAGCGTTTGCGATAGCAATAGTGGCTAAAATTATCCCTATACATTTCCACGCAATTTCTCCTAGCCTGTCTAGGTTTTTAACTACATAAATACCCACACAAATCACAATAATTGCACCTATTGCTTTCATAAAAGGACCGCTAGTAAAATTGATGATTGTTTGTAATGCATTAGACTGCCACACACCAGTGCCATTTGCCAACAATAAATTGGGCATAGCTAACAGCATAAAATACAAAGCTCTTTCTTTGAAATTTTTACATTTCATAATCTACTCCTTGAATTGGTTTTTCATTTTCTTTTGTGTTGTTCTGTGAGATTGTTTGTTCTTGTGGTTTTAGTAAGGATAAGCACTCATTTTTAAGAGCTTCTAATTTTTCTTTCTTTCTCACCATCAAAAAACAAAGATTGTCTCTCTATTCTTTCTAAAAAGTTTTTTATCATTTCATTATTGATATGATCATTACCGATTAAATTGGCTAGCTTTAAGTCATCGTTACAATCCTTAGAATATGGAATAAAAACATTAGGCATATTTTCTGTATGCTTATAAATGATTTCTTCACTAATCTGTGTATAGATTTGTCCATTTTTATCATTGTCATAAGCTAAAACAATATTTAAAGACAAATCAGGTTTATTCACAGGCTCAGGCTCTGTGGTTTGGATTTGCATGTTTTGTGTGAATAGATTACTCATTGCTTGTTGTTTTAAATGGGTTAAATCCATAATGCGTCCTTTTAAAATAATAGGCGTTGCATCATTAGGGCTTTTATAATACGCCCTTGATTGATCCACAGAAACTTTTTTATCTATGTAATCATAAATACCTAGAGCCTTAGCGCAAAAATTGTTAAAGGCACTAAAATTATCGTTACAATTAAAATCTTGACCTATAGTTTGCTGCGTAGGGATAATGATTCTAAATCTTTCAGCAATGTGTCCGTGCTTTTCTTTATTATGGTTTCTTGATGGGATAATAAGCGTTTCTATGCCATGTTTTTTAAAGAGATTTTTAGTCTCTTCTAGGCTAATATTAGGCTTATCTTTGTCATTATCTATATCAAAAATAAGCAAATTAGAAAAACCTTTGGTGTTATGGGTATTTCTATAGTTATTCTTATAAATCGCGCTTGAATAATGGTAGTTTGTAATCACCTTAACTAATTCATCTAAACTTTTTACACTTTCATTAACCCAATCTTTAGCTGGCATAAAATCTGTGCTACTAGGATATTTAGCCCTTGAAAAATGGATAGTTAAATTATCTCTAGTGGTGTTTGTTTCACTTTCAATTCTTGTTTGAGTGCCTTTATATAATTCAAAGCTCTGAACCTTTTTAAGATAGTCAGCGTATTCTTTGCTTTTAGATTGTTCAATATCGCTCAATAATTTTTCTAAAAAAGCGTCTAATTTATTAGCATTAAATTGCCCATTACAGCTTAATAGAATACTTTCACAAGCATTGAGCTTTCTTAATTGCAAATAACTCATGCTATCAATAATGCTTTCACTTAAAACAATATTTTTAATCAGCTTTAAATCCTTAGGGGCAAGCATTTCTATACCTTTTTCCCCCTTATTTAAAGCATTGATAGGTCTGTTTAACACTTGATTATTTAAGCTAGTCATAGGATTTTCCAGGCGTCTAGTGTAAGAAATGATTTTATTAGAATGGCTATTTTTAGAATATAAGAAGTTAGGTACACACATATTGTTATGCTTGTCTCTTTTTAAAGAGTGGTTATAGGCTAAAAAAAGATTACCATTAAGCCCTCTTTTTTCTAACATTTTGGAATTGGTTAAATCATAAAGTTCAAATTGATTGAATTTATCAATAATTTTTTGTTGCTCTTTAAATTTATCTGCTTCTTTACTAGTTAGTTTAGAGGCATTTTCTTTCATGGTGTCATCGTTTATGATTAAACCTTGCGTAAAACCCATTAAATCTAAATTTCTGTTCTTACAGAAATTGATAATATTACCGCTATCAGCTTTATTGTCGCAGTTTAAATAAAACCATTGAAAATTAGCATTTTGCCTTACAAGAAGCTTTTCATTACTATTACTATAAACTTTCCAAATTTTAGTGCTTTTTTGTGCGTTCAATCTATAACCATTTCTTTCTAAAAGGCTATCTAGTGGTAAGTGTATAGCGTTCTTTACATAAGCCATAATCAAGCCTTTATGCACATCCTCTTAAATCTTTAGAATTAACGCTCAATCTATGAAAAGCTCTTTGCAAATTTTTCAATACAATAGCTTTTTGATAAGGACATTTGTTACTAGGGAGTGCTTTTTTGCTCAAGCCTTTATAATTAAGCGTAAAAATTGTCTGTGTGTCATTTAGGGGGATAAAACTAAAAAGTAAGTCGTTAAATTGTCTGAATTTATTAAAAACAATCTCTTTAAGCTCGCAAATTTGATTATTAACTCTATACTTCACGCTTTTTAGCCTTTGTGTGTTCTTTTGTAAAAAGTTAATAATTTTTAAAAAAAAAGGGGAAGGGAGAGTGTTTTTATTGAATTTGCTCCCCTGAAATTCCTTGTTTTTTGTGAAATCTTTTAAATAGATATACACATAGCCTGGCTTATTTTTTACCGCTTCAATTAACCTTTGAGCTTCCAAATCATTGATTGCGTTTCTTAAAGACCTATCTACACACTGATGCACTTGCGTGTAATAGTGCCTACTTAATGCAATTTTATTGCTTTTTGAACTTATTGCAAGCTCACAAAGCTCTCTGTAAAGCCTTCTAGCACCAACCCCACCAAATAAAGTGCTATAAAACCTATCTTCAACAACTTTTCTAAAGATTTCTACATTAACATCTGGATAGTTTTGGAAATAAAATTGTTGTGTCTTTTTGGAAAATTTAACATTGTCTAAAAACATTTCTTGGCACTCTCTAGAATTTAAGTGCAGTTTAGGGATTTTAAAAAACTTCATAAACTTCCTTTAAAAAGAAGCTTAGATAAGAGTTTTATAAATAATTACATTCCCTAAAGAATGAATGAGTAAGGGATAAGAGATGCGTGAAAGTTCAAAATCCATGCCCCCAAATTGATGCGATCTAAATCTTTCTCTTGTGATCATAAAACTATCTTCTATGAATTGTTTTTGTTTTTCTAAATATTTTAAAGTATTTTCTAAATTTTCTAAACTGATTAAACCCAATCGCTTAGCGTAATAAATTATTTCGCTCAATTCATAAAGGGTTTTTACTTTATTATTAGCCCCTAAAAAATGATATTTTTCATCTTTTAGGGTAGTGAGTTCAAATTTTTCTTTATCTTTAATGGGGACATCATAACCGATCTGCCACTCTACATAATGGGTAGGCAGAAATTTTTCTTCTTTTTTCTTAATAGTTAAATAATCGCTTTTTATGCGTATATGATTATGATTGCTTTTGGGGTACATTATTAAAGGAATAGAAACCTCAATTGCTTTTTTATCATCATCAATCTTAATCAAACTCACAAGGGTGTCCTTGAAACAATTTTTTAAAATATGCTAAACGCGCTCGTTTATCTTTTAAAAAAGCGTCTTTAATTTTTAAAAAAGCAAAATTGTCAATAATAATATCCAAATTGCCAAAATAATAAGGGATTTTAGGGGCGATTTCCTTAAAATAATGGATATATTGGTAATAAATCAATTTATCTTGACTGATACGCACCGCTTTTTCGCTTGGCGCATTTAAAAAAGTTTTGTTGCGTTTAAGAGCGTTGATGTCTCGCATAGGGAAAAAATAGCCCACGCATGCCCCAACCTTTTTAGCGTTAGGGTATTTATCCACGTAATTGGCTATATAGTCAAAATCGTTTAAGCATAGCGTCGTATCGCAATCAGTTGGAAAAATAAAACGCCTAATATCTGCATAGTCCATTCGCCCTCGCTCATATAAAGCTATCACAATAGGAAATTCGTTACTTTTAGTGAAAGATTTAGAAGAAACAATAAAAGCGTCTAAAAGCCTGTAATGATCCTTAAATAGCTTTAATTGCTTAAAATTAGCTTCTTTGATGAGGTAAGATAAAGGGTGTAACACGCAAATAAACGCCGGCTTTAAAAATTGCAAAAGATTTTAAAAAACTTATCCCTAAATCCCTGGATTTCAAATCGTTGTCTATCTCAAAATGAAATCTTTATTTTTAATATCTTGTTTGATAAAGGAAGTTCTATCGTTATAGGGGGGATTGCCCACGATGATTAAAGGTTCATCTTGGCTAATGCCATAATTTTCTCTTTTAGGATTGGCTAGAGCGTTTATCATTAAAGCACCACACTTAGGGTCAATATCCGCTCCTATTTTTTTAGGGTGTTTGAGTTTTAAAAACTCTTTATTACCACATGCGGCGTCTAAAAGCGTGTATTTTTCAATACCAACATGTTTTTTTAAAAGCTTGTAAGCATAATCCACTAAATAAGGGGGCGTGTAGTAAGCCCCTAAATTCACGCTCTCTTGTTTGGTTAAATGTTTGGGAGTGGCGATTAAAACCCCTTACACATCTAGTTGTTTCACATCTTTGGCATGCGCTTGGATAAAGGCTCTTCTAGGCTCTACTTCATCGCCCATGCAAAGCGAAAAGATCGCATCGGTTTTTTCTAAATCTTCAATTTTGAGTTTGATTAAGCTGCGGTTTTCTTTATGCATGGTCGTTTCCCATAAATCATTAGGGTTCATCTCGCCTAGCCCCTTATAGCGCTGGATATTCGCTCCCTTTTTAGCGTAATTTTCCACTTCTTCTAAAAACGCCAAAATATCCTTATTTTCTAGGAAATCCAAATTGTATTCCATAAGCTTTTGGTAAGTGTAATTTGCTTCTTCAAACAATACTTCTTTAAAGAGGTTGTCATCTAAATTAAATTCCACCAAGCCCTTAGGGGTTTGCGCATGCAAATGCAAGCTTTCTTCAGTAGCAAAAGAGCGTAAGATCTGATAATTCAAACCCTCTAATTTTTCTAAAATGCTTTTTCCTAAAACTTTCATATCAAGGCTTAAGGCGTCCTTAGTCTCAATGAGAAAGCGTAAAATTTCTAGCAAGTTGTAGCGTTTTTCTAATTCCAAAAGCGTGTAGCGGTAATGACGCACCACTTTTAACAAATTCATCAGATCGTTCTTGCCAATCCCTTCAATATCCACCGAATTGATGCCATGCTCAATTAAAAAATGATCCAAAGCGACGCTGTCTTTAAGATAAATTTCTGTCTTGCCCTTCTTGTATTTATAAAGAGGGGCTTGAGCGATATAAACATGCCCTTGTTCAATCAATGGGCGTAAATAACGATAGAAAAAAGTCATCAGCAAGGTTTGGATATGACTCCCATCCACATCAGCATCGGTCATGATAATGATTTTATGATAGCGCAATCTTTCTATATCAAAACTCTCTTGAATGCCACACCCAAAAGCGGTGATCATGTTTTTAATTTCTTCTGATTTTAGGATCTTTGACAAATGGCTTTTTTCCACATTTAAAATCTTACCCTTTAAAGGCAAAATCGCTTGAAAAACCCTATCGCGCCCTTGTTTAGCGCTCCCTCCCGCGCTATCGCCCTCCACTAAAAAGATTTCACTCTCTAAAGGGTCTTTACTCTGGCAATCGGCTAATTTTCCAGGCAAAGTGCCGACACTCAAATTGTCTTTTTTCCTTGTAAGCTCTCTGGCTTTCTTGCTGGCTTCTCTAGCCTTTGCAGCTAGTAGGGCTTTATTAGCGATGATTTTAGCTTCGTTAGGGTTTTCTTCTAAAAACTGATGGATTTTATCATAGACTAATTTTGAAACCAACGCGCGCGCATACGAACTGCCGAGTTTGGATTTAGTCTGCCCTTCAAACAAAGGCTCGCTCATTTTCAAGCTCACAATAGCCACTAAACCCTCTTTAATGTCTTCAGAAATGGGGCGCGACTCTTTAGTTTTAATGTTATTGTCAATGTATTGCAAAATCGCCTTAGACAAGCCCATTTTAAAGCCCGCCTCATGCGTTCCGCCCTCAGAAGTTTTAATGTTATTCACAAAGCTTAAAGTGTTTTCATTGTAATCATCAGCATACGCTAAAGCGACCTCTATAGAAGTGTGCGTTTCTTCATCCATGCTTTTAAACGCAACAATGGGGGTAAGCAATTCTTTTTTAGTGCTGTCTTTCACGAATTGTTTCAAGCCGTCTTCATAGAAATAAGTCTCTTGCAGTTGGGTTTTTTCTTCTTTGAAAGAAATTTTTAAGCCATCATTAAGATACGCCATTTCTTTGAAGCGTTTTTGCAAAATACCCGCTTGAAATTCAACGACTTCCATCACGCTTTCATCAGGGAAAAATTCAATAGTCGTGCCGCTTTCTTTAGCGCTTTTAGTCTTGCCAATGATTTCAAGCTCGCTAATAGGAATACCCTTTTCAAACTCTTGGCGATAGATTTGACCCTCTTTTTTAATGGTCATGATCAAGCGTTTGCTCAAAGCGTTCACAACCGAAACGCCCACGCCATGCAAACCGCCTGAAACTTTATAAGTATCGTTATCAAACTTGCCCCCCGCATGCAAAATCGTTAAAACCACGGTGCAAGCGGGGATTTTTTCCGTGGGGTGAATGTCTACAGGAATGCCTCGCCCGTTATCTTCTACAATGCATGAACCCTCATCAGTCAAAGTGATATTAATCCTATCACAAAAACCCGCCATGCTCTCATCTACAGCGTTATCCACGACTTCATACACCATGTGGTGCAACCCACCCACATTGGTATCGCCAATATACATTCCAGGGCGTTTCCTAACCCCCTCTAAGCCTTTTAAAACCTTAATACTATGGCTCTGGTAATTTTGCATTCAATCAAGCCTTTATAATGTGATTGGCATCATCAAAGTAGAAATTTTAGCGCTCAAGTGGCTTTGCTTTTCATCAAGAGACTCTTGGATCAAAAAAGGCGAAGAAGGCTCATTGCATTTTAAAACAAATTGCGTTGTCCCTAAAGCGTTCAAGGCTTCAAGGAAAAATTTCGCGTTCACGCCCAAATGAAAGGCTTTTTCAATATCCAAACCTTTTTCAATCTCAACAGAGGTTTTAGCGGTTTCGCTATGCTCAGAATCTAAAGATTCAAACAAAGCGTTGTTTTTTTCTAAAGTGAGTTTAATGGTGGAGCTTAAAGAACTGCATAACTTAATGCTCTCTTTAAATTCTTCCTTGCCTAAAGTGAAAGAAGAAGTGTATTCTTTAGGGAGGATTTTTTGATAATCAGGGTAATTCCCATCAATGAGCTTGGTGAAAAAAGTGTGCGTTTCGTTTTCAACCACCGCTAACATGCCATCGCTTTTAAAACTGAAATTTTCATAAAAAAGCTTAAGGATTTCTAATAAAGCCCTTTTAGGTAAAATGCAAGAAATATCTTCTTCAGTGGAATGGATAGAGACTTTTTCTAACTGCGTGTAAGAAAGCCGCTTGGTATCCGTGCCTACCACTGAAAGGGTTTGGTGTTTTTGATCAAATTGCATTAAAACACCGGCTAATTCCCTTTTATGGCTAGTTTGCTCAATCACGGGAGCGATCTTTTTAAACGCATCTACCAAAAAGGGGGTATTGACTTCTATACTCACTTTGGGCTCAATAACAGGGAATTCAGGGAACTCATCAGCGTCAAACATGGGGAGTTTGAAAGAGCTTTTATTTTGTTTGATCACCAAGCTATCATCTTTAGTCTCTAAAATAATATTAGAGTCTTTTAAACATGAGATAATATCCAAAAACTTTTTCCCGTTGATCGTGCCTACGCCCTCTTTATCGCTAGATTGCGTAAAAATATAGCTTTTTAGCCCAATATCGGAATCGCTAGCCTTTAAAAAAAGCTTTTCTTTAATGACTTCTAAATGGATGTGTGAAGCGATAGAAGAAGCGTCCTTTTTATCCAAAAAAGCTTGCAAATAGCGCAAAGCATTTTCTAAATCGTTTTTACTAACACTGATTTTCATAGCTGAATAATCCCTTTGAATTTTTGGTCTTAATTATAGCATAAAAGAACGCTTTTTTAAGGGTTTAAGCGTATTCCTACCCCTATACGATTGGAAAAAACATCGTATTCATACAAGCCATCGCCATAGCCGTTAAACCACTGCGCATAAATCCCCACAAAAGGGTTAATGCGGTAGGTATAGCCTAAGCGGAAAGCTCCATGCCAGCGATCATAACGCCAGTATTGCGTGAAAATATCATAAAGTTGCAATTCAAAATGATGACGCCCTCTCCTGTAATCAACTTTAGCGTTACCATACCCCATGTAATCAATCAAATTAGGGTTGGATTGATCATAAGGGACATAAGGCCAATAAGCGACCATGATTTTTAGGCCTCCCTTTTCCCACACCAAACGAAACACAGGGCGTTGCCCCGCGCTCACCGAGCGGCACCCCCCCCAGCGTACGTCTTTTTGCCCGTTATAATCTTTAACGATCACAGGCCCTCCTGGGAATTGGTTTTCAGGATTGCCGTCTTTAAAAGGTTGGTAACATTGCGCGCCCCCCACGCCATTAGAAATGTGCTGCCAACCTATCCAAATTTCAGAAAAATTCCCTATTTTACCCCCAAAAGGTTTAAAATTAATAGGATAAACATAAATGAGTTCAGGCATGAAATTCATCATTCGCATGGGAGCGGATTGGGGATCATTGTAAATTTGAAACCAGTTAGTTTGGGTATAAGCCAAATAAAGCGTGCCTTTAGTCCAAAGAATATGCCTAAATACAGGCACTCTAAAACTGATTTGGAACTTAAACTCATTGCGTTGATAGGGGTTGATATTAGGGTGGTACCATTGAAAAATGGGGGTAAAACTATGATAAAAAGGCAAAAAATAAGTGCCTAGATAATCCATCATGTTTAAATATTTTTTAGCAAAATCCACCCAAGAATGTTCTTTGGGGGCTTTTTGTGGAGGGAGATACCAAGAATTGGACAAATCGTTTTGCGTTTTGATGATGTGCAAATCCTGTTTGCGCAAATAGTAGTTATAATCCACCTTAAAATTATCTTGTGAAAATTTTTTGCCCTCTAACTGACAAACTACAAGAATCATAAAGATCAAAATGCTTTTCATCAAGTATCTTTATTTCACTTAAATTGCAAGATGAAAATCGCTAAAATCACTACAGGCGCGATAAAACGAACGCTAAAATGCCATGCTTTAAAGGCGTTTATATTAAAGAAATGCTTCGTGGCTAAAAAAGAACGCTTTTTATTTAAAATCCATCCTACAAACAAGACTGAAAACAAGCCTCCCAAAGGCATTAAAAACGAAGAAGTGATGAAATCCAGCCACCCAAACACGCTCTTATGAGCAAAACTCAAAAACTTAGCGTATCGTTCATTCATAGAAAGAATGACTAAAACGCCTAAAACATACACAACGATCCCTATCCATAGCGACGCCTTAAGGCGTGAGAAATTAAAACGATTGATTAAATAAAGCGCTAAAGGCTCTACCAAAGAAACTGTGGAAGTGATCCCGGCAAAAACAAGCGCCATAAAGAAAAAGAGCGAAACGATCTGCCCACTGATTCCCATTTTAGCGAAAGTCAAAGGTAAGGAAATAAAAACAAGCCCTGGCCCTTGAGACACATCCGCATGGTATTCAAACACAAAGGTAAAAATCATCACCCCGGCAATGAGAGAGATTAAAACACCGGGCAAGACAATAAATAAAGAGCTTTTGAGTAGGTTTTCTTTTTTGGGCGTGAAAGCTGAATAGGTAATGATCGTGCCTACCCCCAAACTCAAAGAAAAGAACATCTGCCCTAAAGCGTCCATCACAACCTTAAAATCAATCTTTTGAATCTCAAAATTAAACAAAAAGTGCAAAGCTTTAGGCATGCTTTCTAAAGTCATCGCATAGATTAAAAGCCCTATGAAAATCACAAACAATAAGGGCATCAGCACGACATTTAATTTTTCAATCCCCTCTTCAATCCCCCTAGAAACAAACCATATTGTCGGCAATAAGCATGCGCTAAAGCCAATAACAGGCCAGATTAAACTGCCATTTTGAAGCATGCTAAATTGCATTTTAGCCTGCTCTAAATCTTTAGGCAAATCAAAAGTTACTACAAAAAGGTAGTAAAGCACCCAGCCTAACACCACCGCATAAAAGGATAGAATGAGAGGGCCGCCTAAAATAAAAAAAGAAGTGAAAGGGTAATATTTTTTCCTTTTAGGATCTAAGATTTGATAATTGGAAACAACGTCTTTTTTACCCAAATTTCCAATCAGCATTTCCACTAAAAGCATAGCAATGCCTAAACTCAAGGTTAGCACTAGGTATAAAAGCACAAACGCGCTCCCCCCATTATGGCCTACCATATAAGGAAAGCGCCAAATATGCCCTAAACCGATAGAGCTACCCAAAGTGGCTAAAATAAAGCCTAATTTAGAAAATTTTCCCATGCCAAATATTTTAATAAATCTTGCTCAACCAAATGGAAAACACAATTAAAGGGGTGATATATTTAAGCAAGAAATACCAAGTTGCAAACAATTTAGGGCCTAAAAAGTGCGTGCTTAAAAGACGCAATTTTTCTTTTTTCAAAACCCAGCCCATAAAAATAAAGGTTGCCATCCCGCCTAAAGGCATGATAATGGTGCTTGAGGCAAAATCCAACCAATCAAAAAGACTTTTTTCAAAGAAAGTGAGGTAATCTTTATAATCCTTATGGAGCGAGAAAATCAACACCACGCCTACCACAAAAATTAGCGCTACAAGACCCCAAGTAACCTTAAAACGAGAGTATTGATACTTTTCGGTAAGATACATCACGCTTGGCTCTAATAAAGCCACCGTAGAAGTGATGCCAGCAAAAGCGAGCGCGAGCAAGAAAAGAATCGAAACAAGAACGCCTATCGCTCCCATTTGGCCAAAAACCACCGGTAAAGAAGTGAAAATTAACCCTGTGCCTTGTGAGACATTCGCCCCATATTCAAACACAAAAGTGAAAATCATAAGCCCTGCCACAAGAGAAATTAAAATCCCTGATAAAACCACCCAAATCGTGCTTTTAAGCAAATTCTGCGTTTTATCCGTAACCGCAGCATAAGTGATATTGATCCCTAAACCGATGCTTAAAGAAAAGAAAACCTGCCCCAAGGAATAAGTGAACACTTGAGAGGTCAAATCTTTTGGTTTGAAATCAAACATGAAATGGAAAGCTTTAGAAAAAGAATCCATGCTCATCGCATAAAAAAGCAAACCAAAAAAAGTGGCAAAGAGTAAGGGCATTAAAACCAAATTGAGTTTTTCAATGCCTTCTTTAATCCCCCTAGAAACAATCCATCCGGTTATGAATAAAACGCTAAAAAGCCCTATGGATTGTAACCCTATAGACTGCAAAGTTTGAGTAAAAATTTGTTCAGATTCTTGGATATTGTTAGGCAAATTAAAACTAACACTCACCAAATAATAAAGCACCCAGCCTAAAATCGTGCCGTAAAAAGTCAGTATTAATGGCCCAGAAATAAGCAAAATCCCTGCGTATTTCCAGCGTTTTTTGGGGTTAATGTCAAGCTCTTTAAAGGCTTCTATTACATTTTTTTGCGTGCTTTGCCCTAATAGCATTTCAGCGATAAACATCGCTGCACCAACGCTTAAGGATAAAAATAAAAACAATAAAACAAAAGCACCCCCACCACTTACCCCAGTCATATAGGGGAAACGCCAAATATGCCCTAAACCTATCGCACTCCCTAAAGCCGCTAAAACAAATCCTAATTTAGAAAAATGATTACCCATATCCTAACTACCAAACTCCTTGTCAATGATTAAAATTAAGGAGCTATGTCCTTAATCGCCCAACTATTGCTGTATTAGTTTTTTAAAATCTTTAGAGGTCTTAAGATTTAAGAAAAAACCCACTTTAAAAATACCTAAAAATATAGAGCAACGCCCCTAGATTATACTATAGTTAAGTTACATATTGTATAATCTTAAGAAAATTTCATTATTTAAGTAAGGGGAATTAATGCGCTGTAGGGTATATTACGAAGATACCGACTCTGAAGGCGTGGTCTATCATGCGAATTATTTGAAATATTGCGAAAGGGCTAGGAGCGAGTTTTTTTTTAAAAAAAATGTCTTGCCCGAAAATGAAGAAGGCGTGTTTGTCATCCGCTCTATCAAAGCGGATTTTTTCACCCCTGCGAGTTTGGGACAAGTCTTAGAAATAAGAACGCAAATTAAAGAATTAAGAAAGGTTTTTGTGGTGCTTTTTCAAGAAATTTATTGCATCCAAAACGCTTCTTTAGAGCCTATGAAGCCTTTTAAAGTCTTTGCTTCAGAAATCAAGTTTGGCTTTGTCAACCGCTCTACATACAGCCCTATTGCCATTCCTAAATTGTTTAAGGAGCTGTTCAATGCCGTCTGATTCAAAAAAACCCACCATTATTTACCCTTGCCTTTGGGATTATAGGGTGATTATGACCACTAACGATACAAGCGCGTTAAAAGAGCTTTTAGAAACCTACCAACGCCCCTTTAAATTGGAATTTAAAAACACTTCTAAAAACGCTAAATTTTATAGCTTTAATGTTTCTATGGAAGTTTCAAACGAAGAAGAACGGAACGAGATTTTTCAAAAAATTTCACAATTAGAGGTTGTGGCGCATGCGCTTTAATCTTTTAAAACAAACGCCTTAAATTTTTCACCCCTTTCTTTATACGAAGAGAATTGATCCAAACTGGCTGCGCTGGGTGAAAGCAAAGCGATTTCATTTTGCAATAAAACGCTTTTAATTTTTTGAACCGCTTTTTCTAACTTTAAACAAACTTGACAAGAAACATTAAATTCTAACGCTAAGGCTTGGATAATAAAAGCGCTTGATCCTATCGCATAAAGGCTTATCTTATAGTTTTTAAACTCTTCAAAAAGGGGGGTTAAATTGACCCCTTTAATATCGCCCCCTAAAATCAAATGGATTTTTTGGTTTTTAAAGGTTTTTAGAGCTTGTAAGGTGGCATCAATATTCGTGGCCTTGCTGTCATCTACCCACAAACGCCCTTGTTTATCCCTAAATTCTTCCATTTTATGCGAGCCGATTTTAAAAGCGTTCAGCCTTTTAAGGGCGTTTTCTCTATAATCTTGCCATTTTAAATTCTTTATTTTTAAAAATTGCTCATAAACTAAAAGGGCTAAAGCAGCGTCTAATAAAAACGCTCCCTTAAAAAAAAGGGCGTTGGAAGGGATTTCTAAATACTCTAAAACTTCTTCGCTGTGATCAAAAAAGATTTTTTGCACTTGCGAGTTTTGAATAATGGGGTGTTCTTTGAATTTTAAAGGGAGGATAGCGAGCGAAGTTTTAGGCATCAATGTTAAAACCTTGAGTTTAGCGTTCAAATAATTTTCAAAATTGCAATGCCAAGTCAAATGATCAGCTTTGACATTGATGAGCAAGTAAATTAAAGGGTAAGCCTTATTCGTGTAATGCAAAGAAAAAGAGCTTGTTTCTAACACCCACAAGGGCGATTGTTTTTCAAACAATTCAATCAAGGGCGTGCCGATATTCCCCCCACTCACAGCCTTAAAATCTTCTAAAAGCGCAGTGAGCATTTCGGTCGTGGTGGTTTTACCATTAGTGCCGCTAATACTGATTATAGTAGGCGTGAAAACCAAATCAAACAAGCTGTCAATATAATCGTATTCGCTCACTAAATGCTTGGCTTTCATGACTAAAGGGTGCGTAAAACTAATGCCAGGGCTGACTACCTCTAGTTGGGAATCATTAGGGTTAAAATCCTTACTGGGATAGCAAAGAAAACCCTCGCTATCTTTAAAAGATGAAAGGAATTTATCGTCAAAAAATTTGACTTCGTTATGGTTTTTTTTAAAAAAACGCCCTAGGGCTAGAGTGGTTTTACCATGCCCCAATAAAGAGATTTTCATTTTAACGCACCTTCAAACTTAAAAGAGCGATTAAATTACTCAGCATAGAAATGATCCAAAAACGCACGATCACCTTATTTTCTGCCCAGCCCCTTTGTTCAAAATGATGATGGATTGGCGCCATTAAAAAAAGGCGTTTTTTACGGGTTTTATAACTCCCTACTTGCAAGATCACAGACAAAGTTTCTACCACAAAAATAGATCCCATTAAAACGAGTAAGATTTCATTATGCGAAACAATAGCGTTATAAGCGATAAACCCCCCTATTGCCAAACTCCCGCTATCACCCATAAACACGCTTGCCGGGTTGCAGTTATACCACAAAAAGCCAAAGAGCGATCCCACTAACGCTAGCGAGACAACAAACAATTCCCCCACATCTATGACTTTAGGATAGAGCAAATATTTAGAAAATTCCGCATTCCCTGCCACATACACAAAGATAGAAAGGCTTAAAAGGGTGAAAATGCTAGGCACGCTCGCTAAGCCGTCTAACCCATCGGTTAAATTCACCGCATTGCTCGTGGATAAAAAAACCAACACCCAAAAACCAACCGCTAACATCATGGGCATTTCAAACAAAGGGTTTTTCAAAAACGGCGCGTATAAAAAAGTGTCTAACCCCTTAAGGCTCAATAAAACAGACACCATAAGCGAAAGGATAAACAGCATGCCAAATTTCATTTTCGCGCTCATCCCGGCGTTATTTTGTTGGTTGATTTTAGTGTAATCGTCTCTAAAACCCACAAAACTAAAGCCCACTAACACGATTATCCCTAACAACACATAAAGATTACCCAAAGACGCGCACAACACGCTCGCAACAATGGTTGCAAAAACAAACACAATCCCCCCCATCGTAGGGGTATCCTTTTTATTCTGGTGGCTTGGCACAAAGCTAGAAATGGGCTGGTTAGCCTTTTTAGCCTTGGCCCATAGAATGAATCTAGGCATTAAAAAAAGCGTGAGGAAAAAGGCTATGAAAAACCCTAACCCTGCTCTAAAAGTCAAGTATTGGAAAAGATTGATATTAAAATAGCCATATAGTAAAGAATAGAGCATAAAATCCCCTAAAATCGCCATGCTTGAAATTAGAAAAATAAAATTGTAGCGCAAATTGATTTACTTAAAAATAGTATAATTATAGTTTTAATTTTTATTTTAGGAGTCTTTTATGGAGCGTTCGCTTATTTTTAAAAAAGTTAGGGTTTATTCTAAAATGTTGGTGGCTTTAGGGCTTTCAAGCGTGTTGATCGGTTGTGCGATGAATCCAAGCGCTGAGACAAAGACACCAAATGACGCCAAAAATCAAGTTCAAACTCATGAAAGAATGAAAACAAGCTCTGAACATGTTACGCCGCTAGATTTTAATTATCCGATACATATTGCTCAAGCCCCACAAAACCACCATGTTGTAGGTATTTTAGCGCCACGCATTCAAGTGAGCGATAATCTAAAACCCTATATTGATAAGTTTCAAGACGCTTTAGTCAATCAAATCCAAACTATTTTTGAAAAAAGAGGCTATCAAGTGTTGCGTTTTCAAGATGAAAAAGCTTTGAACGAGCAAGATAAGAGAAAGATTTTTTCCGTTTTGGATTTGAAAGGGTGGGTAGGAATCTTAGAAGATTTGAAAATGAATTTAAAAGATCCCAATAATCCTAATTTAGACACGCTAGTGGATCAAAGCTCAGGCTCTGTGTGGTTTAATTTTTATGAGCCAGAAAGCAATCGTGTCGTCCATGATTTTGCTGTGGAAGTAGGAACTTTTCAGGCAATGACCTATACTTACAAACAAAGTAATTCTGGAGGGCTTAATTCTTCAAACAGCATTATCCATGAAGATTTGGAAAAGAATAAAGAAGACGCGATACATAAGATCTTAAACAGAATGTATGCGGTTGTCATGAGAAAAGCTGTAACAGAACTTACAGAAGAAAATATCGCCAAATACAGAGACGCTATTGACAGAATGAAAGGCTTTAAAAGTTCTATGCCTCAAAAAAAGTAGTTCTTAAACGAACCATTTAAAAATTGGCCTTAAAATCAGTCTTTTTAAAGGCTAATTTAGGTATAGTGTCAAATTCATTTCAATATTTAAGGATACACAATGGCAAAAAGATGCACTTTAACTTTTAAAGGGCCTATGATAGGCAATCATGTCAGTCATGCGAATAACAAAAACAAACGCCGCTTACTCCCTAACTTGCGATCGATTAAGATCCAATTAGACGACGGCACGACCAAACGCATTAAGGTGGCTGCTTCCACTTTAAGAACCATGCGTAAAGGGGCTTAGTTTTTAGAATTTCTATCCATTTTTGATTATAGGGATGGTTTTGGTGTTTTTGATAATCTTTTTAAAACTTCCCTTAAAACTAAACTTCTTTTTGAGATTAAAACACGGCCTAGATTAGGTTTAGCGTTTTAATTAAATTTAGAGGCAAACGCTTTCAAAAGAATTTATTTTGATCTAGGAATTGGTTTTGTTTGAAAAGTTGAAATTTTTTAAAATCAAAAAAGACGATGAAAATCAGCCAGAAGTCAATTTAAATTCTGAAATCTATGAGCAATTTAAGGTCTTTAGACTCCCGCTTATTTTAATCCAATTGCTCGTGCTTTTAGGCACTCTGGGATACTTCGCCCTAGAAAATTATAGCCTTATGCAAGCTTTCTTTCAAACGACTTACACCATGACAGCTACAGGGTTTGGCGCTTTAAATGAAAGCCAGTTTGGGCCTATAAGTATTTTTTTAACTTCCATTTTAATGTTTTTTGGGGCAGGAATTATTGCCTTTAGCGTGGCTATTTTAGTTAGCGTGGTCAATAAAGGCACGCTTACCCGATTGATTAAGGAGAAAGGTATGATTTATAAAATCGCGCGCCTTAAGGATCATTATGTGATTTGTTACCACAACGAATACACCATTGAATTGAGCAAGCAGTTCCGCTCCGCTCAAATCCCCTTTGTGGTCGTGGATAATGACCCTAGTTTTGAAGAAGAAGCCATTAAGCACAAATACCCCTACTATATCATAGGCGATCCGCACACCAATTTAGCCATGCTAAAAACCCACTTAAGCAGCGCTAGGGGCGTTGTGGCTTTGTCTAAGATTTTACCGGTGAATGTGGCGTTAATGGTGAGCGTGCGCTTGTTTGAAAAGGAATTAAAGCGCAAACCTTATTATATCATTGCGAGCGCGCATAGCGATGAAGGCTTAGAAAAATTAAAAAAATTAGGGGCTGATATGGTGGTTTCCCCTACAAAGCTTATGGCGCAGAGAGTGAGCGCGATGGCGGTGCGTCCGGATATGGAAAATATCTTAGAGCGTTTTATCAATAAAAAAGACACGCTTTTAGACTTAGAGGAAGTGATTGTCCCTAAAACCAGCTGGCTTGTGTTAAGGAAATTAAAAGAAGCCCATTTTAGAGAGATCGCTAAAGCGTTTGTGATTGGTATCACTCAAAAAGATGGCAAATACATCCCCATGCCTGACGGGGAAACGATTATTGCAAGCGAATCCAAGCTATTGATGGTTGGCACTTCAGAAGGCGTTGCAACCTGTAAGCAACTCATTGCCAACCATCAAAGACCCAAAGAAGTGGATTACATTTCCTTGTGATTGATACAGCCCTTTTTAAATAAAAAAGGCTTGGTTCTCATCAAATACGGGTAATAAAATCTAAAATGCTAAAAACATTTTTTACAATCCATAGCAAAGAGCTTGAATTTAGTCAAAAAGGTTTTAATTATCCATGCTTGATGAGAACAGAGCCAAAATTTGAATGGATTTGACGCTTATTTTCTAACGCCCATAAGCTAATAAAAGTTGGTATTTTAACCCATTCAAACCTTTTAGCCCTCTTTACCTCAAAGGATTATTGAAATTTTTCAAACCATGTTTTAAGCTATTCTATGGCTGGTGTCCCATCATTGCATTGTAAGCCTTAACGCTTTTTTGAGTTTCTTGTTCTAAAAGCATTCTCGCTTCTTCTATCAATTGATTTTCTAGCTTTTTAACTTCGCTTTTAATGTTTTCAGTGTTAGCATTTAAAGTAGCGGTTACTTCTTGCTCGTTAGCCTTCATGCTCGTATTAAACTCGCTAAAAAAGCGCTCGTATTCTTTCATTTTTAATTTTAAGCTCTCGCCGGCGTTACTCAGCCATTCAATGGAATTTCTTAAACTGCTATCAATTTCATTCGCATTTTTGAAAAAATCCAAACTCAAAAGCACCTCTAAAATCCTAACGATGCCTTTAAGGCTTAATTTCACTTGCTCAGTGAAAAGATGATTACCTTTTAAAGCGTTTTGTAATTGTTTTAACAATTCGTTAGTGATTTCTTTCACTTCTGGCTGTTCGGTTATTTCTAACATGCTATTAGGCAAATTAGGGTAATTCATTTTTTAATCCTTGACTTTTTCAAGTTTTTTAAGTATTGTTCTTTTCAGCACCACCATGGGAACTCAACCTATGGCGCACTTTCGCGTTAGCGTCGAGTGAGGTGCTTGAAAATTCTTTATAAACATCATTATTCTTATAATCTCCGTTACTCTTGAACATCGTTTTTAAAACTAATTCATTTTTCTTATTGACCGCTTGCTCTACCACTACCGCATAGCCATTGATTTGTTTAAACGCGCTTATAACTTCTTTATCCTCGTTGTCTAAAGTCCTAAGAATCGCATCAGCGTTATTGACGATATACCTATAATTCGCTATATCATCGTAAGTAATAGGGCTTTCTCCATTTTTAACATTAACAGAATTAACGCCATTCCTTTTGAGTATGTGAGCGATAGCATCATGATCTAAACTCGTTCTTATGTTTTGCTTAAAGTGAGTATCAGTTAAAAGTTCTAATTCTTTGTTAGAGGCTTTTTCTATAATCATTTTTTTGTTGTTTTTGTGTAGAAATTCAACAATTTCAGGGTTTAGGTTATTCACTCCAAAAGTGATCGCATCTCTCCCGCTTGTGGGGATTTCTGCGTTATTTAATAATTCTTTGATTTGCTCGTTAGTGAGTTTTTGATTAGAAAAATCAAACGCTTTCTCTTTGATTTCTTCGCTCGCTTGTTTGATTGAGTTAGTAAGCTCTTCAATGATTTTAAGCGTGTTGTTGCTAAATTTAGCGTTTTGTGTGCTTAATTCTAAATTCTTGCTAAAATCGCTTATAGAGTGGCTTCTCTCAAGCGCTCGTTTAATGTGATACTTTAAGGCCGCGCCTGCGGTGGCTTCGTTTAGGGCTTTAGGTAATTTCACGCCTAAAATGCGATCGGGCGCGTTTCTATAAAGCGTTCCTAGCGTGAATTTAGTCCATTGGTATTTTAACGCTCCGCTTAAAGTGGTCGCTAAACCTTGGCTTAAGTTTTTCGTAGTGGCTGGCTTTAGACTTTCGGCGATCTTAACATCGTTCTTAAAAAGCTTATGAAAACCGCTCGCTATGTCAATGTATTCTTTAGCCTTGGGCGTGGTGAAAACATCGCTTTTAAACTCGTTTAGCTTGTTGAAAAACTGCGCGGGGTGTGGTGTTTTTGTTCTAGTGTATTAAATATTGAATAATAAATTTAAATAAAACTTTTTGAGTATTAGTATTTGATTGGAGCGAAGCCTTTTAATATTTTAAAAAGGCTAATCAAAAATATCCATTAAGAATAAATACTAGTAAATTCTAAAACCATAAGTGATGTTAAACATTATATGGCTTCGGTCAGAATACACATTGTGTGTTAAAGGTTGCGTGCCAGGCCCGTTAGGATCGGTTGGAACATACATGCCACAATACCCAATACAATAGCCTTTTTTGGTGATATTGCCATAATATTCTAGTTTTAAATCCATTCTAATATTATATTTATTAGAAAAATAACTCAAAAAGAGCGCGAGACTCCTTTCATCAGCCCTTGGGCTATCCGTCCAACGGCCTAAAATTTTCCAACTAAAACCTCTATATTGTGAGCCTACATACAAAAACCCGTTAATAACATCAGCACCAACAATATTGTTAATTTCTGCGTCATAAATACTATTCGTCCAAATGTTATACCCCAAAGGGTCGCCATAAATACCTATATCACCATTAGCGTTACCGATATTTTTATAGACACTACCCCCAAATTGCCACTTATTATAGTAAAAACGGGTGCGGAAGAAATAAGTTTGCCCGCTCTTTCCTAACGGCACTTGTTGGAAGAGGATAATATCATTTTGATTAGCTGGAGTGGCAAAAATGGGGAAAAACCCCACGAAAGTGCCTACAAAACGAAAGCCCTTATTGTTGAAATTAGGGTTGGTGTCATAAGTGATATTAATGCCTGGCGCATACATTCTTTGAAAGATCGCATAAAAATACGGGTTGATTTTTAGGTTGTCTTTTTCGTATTTTAAATCCGCAATCATTAGAGCCTTACCGCTTGTATAGTAACGCCCAAAATACCAAAACCAGTCGCTTGACGCTGAAGCCCTAGCGTCTGAATACATCACTCTGAATCTGGTGTCTTTGTATTTGACAAAGCCTTCAACCCCTTGAGTGTAAGAAGTGAACCAATCATACTCTTCAGCATCATAGCGCCCCCCTTTCACGCCAAAACTGAATTTGTCTTTTTTGTAGTTGTAGCTCAAAAAAGCGTTATGCACCATAGCTAAACGAGGTTTTTGCACATTTAAACCACTATGCCCTGCATACCAACCAATATATTGCCAAAAGATACCCGCCCCAAAAGGATCGGTCCTAGAGCCAGGCTGGCCGTTAGGGATATTGTTGCCTTGATAGGCGGTAGAGTCATAGGGGAGCGCTGCCATCATCGCCCCCACTTCCGCTCTCAAACCCTTGTATAAACCCATGCTCAAATTCAATTCGCCGAGCAAAGAAGTGTAGCTACCTGTAGGATAAATGTCTTTGGAGGGCTGGTATCTTTGGTTGTTAAAGCCAAACTTGGTATAGCTGCTCACCTTTCCAACAATACTCATGTTGAATTTATAAGCTTGAAGTTTGGATAAAAAAAGACTAGAAAAAAGCAAAAAAAATAGAGAGTAAGAAAAATATTTCTTAATTTCCAAAACCCTAACTCCCAAAGATATTAAAATAAAAATACAAAAAAGGCATATCTAAGAGATAGGGGGAGAACTCTCTTAGAAACTATAACTGATGTGTGTCATCAAATGGCTTCTGTCTTGGGTAATACTCTTTTTAATGCCACCCATGTCTTGAGGACCTTGCGCGAACGCCGAAGATTCAAACAAACCATTATTCAAGTTAAGCGGCTGACCGTTTGGCCCAAGGAAACCGGTTCCAGGGTTGTAACCCGCACGAATTTGGAACTCTAACCACACGAGTTTGAGACCCGCTTTAACATGTTTGCTGAACTGATAGTCTAGATACATACCAATACCATATTCCAATGCCCTTGGAGCGGTAGTGAAGCGTTGATAAACGCTCCAACTGAACTTACCATGCTTGCCTCCACCTTTAACATACTCAGTGAACGCATCAGCATCGGTAATGTTGTCAATCCCCGCAAACCCTAAGCTGTAGATACTGCCAACCCATTGTTCGATACCATCCACAGCGATGATGTTACCCCAAGTACCTAAGTTCATGTTAGGGTTACCAATGTTGAGATAAGCACCACCAACCACAAAGTAGTTGTTAATATCTATATGGTGGCGTAAAAAGAGCGTCGCACCACCAGGACCTTGCAAGCCACGCCACTTACCATTATCCAAGAACGGATCCCAAGTGTTATAACGAGCGGGTGCGTAACGACCGTATTCAGCGTTATTCCAACGATAGCTGTATAACGCATAGAAAGTCGTTCTGTTTCTTATACCCCTACCACTAAACCCCGGATTGGTATCATACTCTATTTTAACACCGGGATCTGTTTCTACTTCTGGGATAAGATACACATAAGGGTGGATCATTAAATTCTTTGTAGGGCGATAAATAATACCGGCTTTATGAATACCCCAAGGCTTTTCACGATAGATAGGGAACAACCATTGACCATCAGCGATACCACGACCCCAAGAGCTAAAGAGCAAGAACTTCATCTTATTCGTGAGCTTGAAAGTCCCATAAAAACCTTGGAACAATTGGTAAACCCAATCCATTTGCTCCTGCTCAGTAACATCAAAACGCCCCATTACCATATGAACTCTACTGCTATCATAGGTGAGATTCGCTTTATAAACTTGATAGCGCCTTGAATGCCCAGGCAAGTAAGCGTTAGCCGGATAGTAGTTAGGGAACAAGCCGTTCCACTCACCCATATATTCCCAACCAATACCTCTAGTGTTAATGACACCACCTGGCCCTTGCTGTTGCCACATTTTAGTGGCGTTCATACAAAGCTCTGAAGAAACAGTACCGCACGAAGTTTTATCCCAATAGCTTGGGGGGGTAAAATCCTTTGCCCACCTATCATACCTAGTGCTATCATAAACTTGTCCGCCCAAAACACCGCCTAAATTCACGGTCCATCCCCTACCTAAATGCACAGACCCCTCTAGCTTACCCGTAAGGTTAACAAAAGTTTCTGTGGGATAGATACCTTTAACAGGGTTAATAGGCGAATGGTTAAAACCCACTTTGGAGAAGTTGATAAAATCCCCATGCACTTCATAAGTAACCGCCCCTAATGAACCCGTAGTGAACAATAGTGGCAATGTAAAACGCTTTAGCAATGTAGCTACAACTTTTCGTTTCTTTAATTTCATTCCTCTTCCTTACTTTACCTGAGAATAGATAAATTACTCTGTAGAAATAATTGTAGCATAAAAGAATATAGATTTAGTTTAAAATCAAGCTAGTTTTTCTCAAAATTTACAAAATTTAAATTTTCAAACGCCAGTTTGCTAGTGAAAAAGCTTCTATTTTACATAGTCGCTTTAAAAACTATCTGCATTGATAGTATATAGTATGATAATATTTTAAAGCTAAAAATGGTTTTTACATCAATACATAGATTAAAAAAATGACAATAAGGAGCAAAAATGAAAAAAATTGGTTTGAGCTTGTGTTTGGTTTTGAGTTTGGGTTTTTTAAAAGCCCATGAAGTGAGCGCCAAAGAGATTGCGGATATTTTCTACAAGCTCAACGCCAAAGAGCCTAAAATGAAAATCAACCACACTAAGGGGTTTTGCGCTAAAGGCGTGTTCCTCCCTAACCCGCAAGCAAGAGAGGCTTTAGAGGTGCCATTACTCAATGAAAAAGAAATCCCTGCGTCTGTAAGGTATTCTTTAGGGGGCGCGATGATGGACGATAAAAGCAAAGTTAGGGGAATGGCGTTAAAATTAGAAAATCAAAACGCTAGCTGGACAATGGTGATGCTCAATACAGAAATCAATTTTGCCAAAAACCCTAACGAATTCGCTCAATTCTTTGAGATGAGGATCCCTAAAAATGGCAAGGTGGATGAAGCAAGAATCAAAAAGCTTTATGAAGAAGTCCCCTCTTATAGGAATTTTGCCACCTATATGAAAACGATAGGAATTAGCTCAAGCGTGGCTAACACGCCTTATTATAGCGTGCATGCGTTCAGGTTTAAAGATAAGAAAGAGGAATTATTGTCTGCGAGATGGAAATTTGTGCCTAAAGAGGGCATTAAGTATCTTAACCCCCAAGAATTAAAGCAAAAAGATTCAAATTATCTGCTTTCTTCATTCCAACAACACCTTAAAACTAAGCCCATAGAATACCAAATGTATCTGGTGTTTGCGAATCAAAATGATGCCACCAACGACACGACCGCGCTTTGGAAAGGCAAACATAAGGAATTATTAGTAGGGACCTTGAAAGTTGAAAAATACGAAGGAATGGGTTGCAATAAAGATGTGTATTTCCCAGCTGATCTCCCTAAAGGCGTAGAAGCCCCTACTGATCCCTTATTCCAAATCAGGAATGAAGTTTATGGGATCACTTTTAGCAGAAGGCAATAAAAAAGATAGGGCGGATCAATATAAATTGGTTGCAAAAATGCGTTTTTATGGGTTTGGGGGAGTGGGATTTTTGCTTAAAGCTTTTAAGTGCGCCTACTCAAAATCACTCGCTCTCTTATTTGAGTACACACACTCACGCTGAATATCAGGCAAGAATAACGAGCATTCAATCTACCTACCACATTTTTAATACTCTTAATCTTGTATTTTATTTAGGCCGTATTATGGGTTTTTATGAAAGCGGCTTATTAGGTATTTCTGTAATTTTGTAATCAAAAAAATTTTGCGAAATATTAAAAACGCTCTGCCCTTCCATTTGTTGGCGGGTTATCCAATTCAAATCATTGTCTTTGATTTTAGAAATTTCTACGCACGCCACTTGCCCGTTAAACAGGTCAAAATGCACCACAATAGTAGGAATTTTATCCGTTATCAAACGCCTTTGAGCTTCTAAAACTTTATGTTCTTTAATATCATTGATCCCTTGAAACCCGCTTTGAATTTCTAGCAATAAATGATTGTCTAACAAAAAATCGGCTTTAGGACTTCTTTTAAAGCTTTCTATGCTCTCAAAATTATCGCCACCAAAAAATTTGATGGTTTCTTTTTGCGTGTTAAAAAGACAAGCGATAAAATCCTTAAAAAACTCCGCTACCAAAAACCCGCGCATCCAAGAAAAACAAACTTCTTCAGGTCTTCTGCCTTGATTATTCAGCTTATAAATAATATGAGTGTCCACTATCTTTGAAAACACTCGCTCTATGGAGTTTTTAAAAAAGCATTCCAATTCATACCCATTATATTTAAAACAATAAATACTATTGATAGCGCTAAAAATTTCAATAAGCCTTTTTTTGAGCGCGTTTAAATAATTAAAATCAACGCAAGGTTGTATGTCTTTAGCGCCTAAAAATTCCTTAAACGCATTTTGAGAATTAAAACCCAATAAATTTCTATAACCTTTAAAATCGTTATTATCAAACATTGTTACCCCTTAAAAAATCAAAGACAGCATGAGCGAGCGCTACACTCAATAAAGGCGGCACGGCATTACCAATTTGCAATCTTTTAGCGCTAGCGCTCCCATAAAATTTATAATTATCAGGAAAACTTTGCAATCTTGCCCCCTCTCTAATGCTTAACGCTCTAGAGTCTCTTGGATGGATACACCTAGAACTGCTTGGGGTAGAAAAATTTCTCGTAATGGTGGGGGCTGGTTTTTCCCACCACATTTTGGCATAGGTATTAATATAACCGCTTTTGGGGCGTAAACTTTCTGGCAAATCATCTTTATTCTGCCCGTCTTTTAGCGTTTGCATGATTTTTATCAGTTTTTCATTGTTTTTAGGACTGCTATGCTCACTTAATTCTTTAGAATTCCGCACAAATTCCAAAAAAACATTATCCGCATTTTTAAGATAACCTAAAGCATCGCCATTTTCACCGCTTTGAATGGGTGGTAAATCCCCTAAAGCGTCTTTTAGAGAAAAATGCGTTTTTATGGGTTTAGGGAAGTGGAATTTTTGTTTAAAACTTTTAAGTGCGCCCACTAAAATCACTCGCTCTCTTATTTGAGGCACACCATAATCTAGGGCGTTTAAAATGGCATGCTCTAAAATATAATCTCTCTCTTTAAAAGCGTTACAAATTTGTTGGAACAATTGCCCTTTTTGCATAGACATTAAACCCACCACATTTTCAAAAACAAATATTTTTGGTTTCACTAAATCTAAGATCCGTAAATATTCTTTAAACAGATTCGCTTTTTCATCCATTTTTCTTTTGCCAAGGGTAGAATAGCTCTGGCATGGTGGTCCGCCTAGCAGAATGTCAATTGGAACGCATGGCAAGTTGTGGCAATGAAGTTGCATAATATCGCATAAAATGGTTTGTGCCTCTTTATGGTTGGCTTGATAGCTTAAAATGGCGTCTTTGTCTATATCGTTAGCCCATATTAATTCAAAATGGGGATGCACAGAAAAGCCATAGCTCAATCCTCCAGCACCACAAAAAATATCTGCTACTTTATACAAATTACCTATTTTTTCGCCCTTTTTCTCATGTTAGGGTCTAAAATCTTTTTTCTGATCCTTAAATTCAAGGGGGTAACTTCTAAAATCTCATCTTCTTCAATCCATTCTAACGCCCTTTCTAACACCATAGTCCTAGGCGGGGTGAGTTTGATCGCATCATCGCTCCCGCTCGCTCTCATGTTGGTTAAGTGCTTGGATTTGATGGGATTGACATCTAAATCATTATCCCGGCTGTGCTCGCCAATGACCATGCCCACATAAACCTTCGTTTGGGGGTTGATAAAAAGCGTGCCTCTTTCTTGGATATTGAAAAGGGAAAAAGCGGTCGCTTCGCCATTTTCCATGCTAATGAGCGCCCCATTTTTGCGCGATTCCACGCTCCCGCTAAAAGGGCGGAATTCTAAAAAGCTATGATTCATCACGCCTTCGCCCTTAGTGTCGGTTAAAAACTCGCTCCTATAGCCGATAAGCCCTCTTGCAGGAATTTCAAATTCCAATCTTGTATAGCCGTCGCTCATGGGATTCATCGCTTTCATCTCGGCTTTTCTTTTGCCCAATCTCTCAATGATAGCCCCGCTAAAATCTTGGGGCGTGTCAATCACTAAATGCTCAAAAGGCTCGCATTTAACGCCATTTTCTTCTTTAATAATGACTTCAGGGCGTGAAATGCTAAACTCAAACCCTTCACGGCGTAAATTTTCAGCTAAAATAGTGATTTGCAATTCCCCACGCCCGCTCACTTTAAACTTGCCTTCGCCCATTTCTTCGCATTTCATAGCGATATTGGTTTGCATTTCTTTTAAGAGCCTGTCTTTCAATTTGTTGGCAGTAACATGCTTTCCTTCTAACCCGGCTAAGGGCGAATCATTGACGGCAAAATACACGCTCATCGTAGGCTCTTCTAAATGCATGGGATCTAAAGGCATGGGGTTAGTGGGATCAACGATACTATCGCCCACGTCCATTGCGTTAAACCCGGCAAGCGCTACAATATCGCCCGCATAAGCGTTTTCAATCTCAGTCCTAGCCAACCCTAAAAAGCCTATAAGCTTAGTGATACGGCCATTTTCTTTACTCCCATCGCTTTTCATCAACAGCACGCTTTCATTCTTTTTAACCGAGCCATTAAACACCCTAGCGATACCGATTTTGCCCACATAATTGTCATAATCAAGCGTGAAAATTTGCATTTGCAAAGGCTCATCAACGCTCCCGCTAGGGCTTGGCACATGCTCTAAAATCGTTTCAAACAAAGGCTCTAAATTTTTCTTTTCATCGTCTAAACTTTTCATCGCATAGCCATCTCTAGCAGCAGCATACACCACAGGGAAATCCAATTGTTTATCGCTAGCCCCCATGGCTACGAACAAGTCAAAAACTTCATCCACCACTCTGTCCGGTTCAGCGGCGGGCTTATCAATTTTATTCACCACCACAATAGGGCAAATCCCAAAACTCAAAGCCTTTTTAACCACGAATTTAGTTTGAGGCATGACCCCTTCTTGAGCGTCCACTAAAAGCAACACCCCATCCACCATTTTTAAAACGCGCTCCACTTCGCCCCCAAAATCAGCATGCCCGGGAGTGTCAATGATATTGATTTTAGTGTCTTTGTAATAAATAGCGGTGTTTTTAGACAGAATAGTGATCCCTCTTTCTTTCTCTAAATCGTTGCTATCCATCACCCTTTCATCCACTTTTTCTCTCTCACTAAATGTGCCAGATTGAGAAAGTAAGCCATCCACTAAAGTGGTTTTCCCATGATCAACATGCGCGATTACAGCGATATTTCTAATATTTTTCATGAATGTCCTAACAAGCAAAATTGAAATTAGAAGTATAACACAATATTATAATAGCCCCAAATGGCGGAATTTTTTGGCTAAATCCTGTTCTATGTAATGGCTTTTATGGGCTTTGAGAAAATTTTTATTCCCACCATTAGGCGGCATGAAATCGTCATTATCTCTATAAAAAAAGATAAAATAATTTTTCTTTAAATAGTAAGCCAAATGGATTAAAAACGAATCCCCCCCTATATACAAATCGCTTTCTAAAATCAGGTTTTTAACTTCTTCTAAACTGGTTTTAGCGCGATAATGAGCGGCTTCATTTTGTAAAAAAGCGTATCGTTCTTCAAAATCTAAAAGCGTAACACAAAAGGGTTTTAAGAGTTTTAAAACGATTTTTAAATGCTCTAAAGAAATATTTCTATAATTTTCTCTTGTGAAAGGGTTGATCAAAATCTTCTTGGGGTTTTTTAAATTCATGGGATATAAAGGGTTATCAAAAACATGCCCATAAATTTGAGAAAACAACTCCTGGCGGTTTTGATAAACGTTTTTAATTTCTTTATTTGGAGTGGTTATGGGAATGAATTTGGATAAAAGAGTGCTTCTAAAATCTTGTTTTTCTAAAATCAAGTGTTTGACTTTGTGCTTCTTAAGCGCTTTTAACAACCATAAAAAATCCTTCATCGCCAAAAAAACGCCTTGTTTTTTAAGGTCATAAAAAGCGGGGACATTCTCAAAAACAGGAATGATTTCAAAATATTTTTCGCATTCTAAAAGCTTGGCGATTTTTAAAGTCAAATGAGTGCCTAGGATTTTAATGGGCTGTTGCTGTTTGAAAGCGATTTCTTTTAAAAGGCTAAGCGTGATGAGGTTATCCCCTAAAGCCAAAAGACAAGCAACATGCATGGTTTTTCCTGATGGTGAAATGTTTAGGGTCTTTTTTTTCTATCCCTAAATTTTTTAAATAAAATTTTTCATCAAAACCATTGTTAATAAATTGCGCAAATAGGGGCAAGCATTCCAAATCTTTTCTTAAAATTTTATGCGTTTTAAAAAGCGATTCAAAAATGAATTGCATTAAATCGCTGTTTAATAGTTCTTTTAGTGCATGAGCGTTGATAGGGAAATTTTCTTTTAAAACAAACATGTTCGCACTGTTTAAAAAAAGGCGTTGCTTATTGTCATAAAAAAAGACCAGTTTTGAAGAAATGAATTTATACACGATTTTTTCTCTAGCCTGATAAAGGCTTAAGGGAGCGACTTGCTGGCAGTCTTTTAAATCAGCGTTAATGAATTGGCTAGGGGCTTTTAATCCGTCTTTTAAAATATCTGAACCTCTAAAAATAGGAATGGTATTTTTTTCTTGTTTGGGGTGTAATTTTTCTTTATTGTTACCTGTAACAATCCCTAAAGCAAAATGAGCGTTATTTTTTAAAGTGGTGTGGGGAATGGAAAAAAGGTGGTCTAAAATTTTATTTTTTTGGTGAGAGCAATGGATATTAAAAATCTTTTTAGGGTTGTTGAAAAAAGAAGAGGGTGAGCGTTTGAACTTGCTATTTTGATAAAAACATGAGATTTTTTGATTCTTGTTAGGGGTTTTTTTAAGCGCCAAACCCACAGCCTTAGTCATTAGATTTTTAAAAGGTTTGTCAAAATCAATCAGGCTTCTCATTTGAAACTTTAAAGCCATTTCTCGCATTTTACTGAACGCATCAATATTCAAACAACTTTCGGGTAATAATAGCCCCAAATGAGCGTTTTCTTTTAAGCAATTCAAACTCGCTATAAAAAAGAGCGATGCGCTATCTAGGCTTTGAGAGAGGTTGAATTGCTGTTTGAAAGTTTCTTTTTGGTTTTGGTTGTATTTCTTACCCCATGGCGGGTTGGTGAAAATACAATCAAATTGCGGGGTGTGTTTTAAATTTAAAAAATCTTTTTGCATAATATTAGGGCAATCTAAACGATAACGCTCTTTAATGCGCTTTTTAGTCAAAGCGACAGCAAAGGCGTCTGTATCATAGCCATAGATATTTTCAACCTTAAACCCCAGTTTTAAAGCATGCATGACAAAATTCCCACTCCCCACAGCCGGATCGCAAAAAATCGCTTGGGAGGTATCAAAATCTTTAGGGAGAGTGAAAAGTTGTTCTACTATCCTATTAGGGGTGTAGTAAATGCCTTCTAAATTTCTGGTGGTATTGGAAAGCTCTTTTTCATAATAAGAGCCTAGATTTTCTAAATCAGAGCTATTTTCTAACATTTCTAGGTATTTTAAAATCAATTCTTGATGGTTATGCACGCTTTTTAAGGATTTGTTAGCGTATTTGTTAAGCTTGTTTTTCCCTAAATGGTTGCGGCAAAAATCTAAAAAAGAGCTTGTTTTCACATAAATTTTATGATCAATCTCTAATTTTTCTAAAAGATTGGTTTTGATCCAATTACGCACGCTGCTATGAGAAACGTTGATTAAATGAGCGATTTCTTCAATCAAAAGAGCGTTTGAAGGCATTTACCCCCCTAAAAACTATAAACATAACTCACATTAAACACTACAAGGCGTTTGAAAAAGAGGGAAGTGTTTAGCCCTNTATTCTTTTATTCTTTTATTCTTTTATTCTTTTATTCTTTTATTCTTTTATTCTTTTATTCTTTTATTCTTTTATTCTTTTATTCCGCCGGTGTTGTTTTTTTTATTTCTTTTGTTTTTAACTTTTTTGGGTTGGGTTGATTTGGGGGGTTTGCGTTTAGATTTTTAGAATCGATCTAAAAGAAAACTTTTTTCATCAAGTTTCTTTTTTAAAAAAGCCTAAAAATTTCTTAAACACTCCTTTAGGATCGAACGTGTCGCACATTTTACACCCATACATGCCAATTAAAATCACAAGCCAGCTCACATACACCCAACTCATCAAAAACCACAAAATAGAAACGCTCCCATACAGCTCATGGTAAGTGCGATTATACAACACATAATAAGTGAAAGCCCATTTTAACACATGCCAAGAAACGCTCGTAAAAAACACCCATAAAAACACCCAAAAATAATGTTTAAACACCTTATTCGTGGGAATGGTAAAAAGGATCAAAAAAAACGCGTAAGTGCCTATCCATCTTAAAACATGCAACAAGCTTGAATCTTTATCTTCAAAAAACACTTGGATCTTAATATCAAAAAACACCACCAAAGGCAGAGCGAATAAAAACACTAAAGTCGTGCCAAAACCCCAAAATAAAAAGATTTCTTTACCCTTAAAATGCGCATAATCTCTGGGCTTTGCATCAAAAATTTTTGATGCGATGGAGCGGTAGTTTTCACAAAAAAGCACCAACGCCACCACAATGGACACCTCTTCAAGCGTGCCTAAAGTCATGTCTGTTTTTTTAAAATTTTCTAAAAAATCCTTAATTGCACCAATGAGTTTAGGAGCGTTGGGGAAAATCAAGGCTTCCATTTCACCGCTATGCGCTTGCAAATAATGAGACACAAAAAGACTAAACACAAACAACAAAATAGGCGATAAAGATAAAATCGTATAAAAACTCAAGCTGGAAGCGTAGTAAAACAATTCGCTTAACCCCAAAAAGGCGTTTTGAAGGTGCTCGGGGAAAATCATTCTAAGAAGGTTCAAAAACCCTCTAACGCTTTTAAAAAGTTCTCTCATTAATGACAGCTTGTCGCCATTGTCAAGCCATAAGAGAGCAGTTTTTCTATATCTTTTTTAGGGGCTTTGCCTTTGGTGGTTAAATAATCCCCCAACACCACCGCATTGATGCCGTATTCAAAAAGCTTGGCTTCCTTTTTGTCATTATCTTTAAACACCACTTCACGCCCCCCAGCCACCATAAGCCTAGCATTAGGCAAAAACTCTTTAGCCAAAAGCACGCATTCTAGGGCTTCATCTGCGCTCAAAGTCTCTGCATCAATGGGCAATACCGGGTTTTTAATGAAAAAATTAATCGGCGTGGTGTGCGGGGAGAGCGAAGCTAGCGCCCTAAGCATTTCAATCCGATCTTCCCAGCTCTCATTAAGCCCAAAAATCCCCCCACTGCACAAGCCTAACCCCGCCCTTAATGCGTTTTCGCATGTGATAAACCTTTCTTCCCATGTGTGCGTGGAACAAATCTTAGGGAAGAAATTTTGCGAAGTCTCTAAATTGTGGTTATAGCTATGAATGCCCGCATCTCTTAAAAACTCTAGCTGATCCAAATCCGCGCGCCCGCAGCATGCGATTAAATGCAAGCCTAATTCTTCTTGATTGATGGCTTTAGCTAATCTAGCGATGTATTCGCATTTTTCATCGTCTAATTCGCGCCCTGAAGTAACCAGGCAAAACCCTAAAGCCCCTAATTCCCTTAAGGCTCTAGCCTCTTGTAAAACCACTTTTTCATCTTTAAATTTATAGCGTTTGATCGCTCCTTGGTGGTGTGAGCTTTGCGTGCAATAAGCGCAATCTTCCTTGCAATCCCCACTGCGCACATTGGAAATAGAACATAAAAAAATCTCTTGCATAATCATTCCTTTGTTTTAAAAAAGTTGGTTTTTTGAGACTGATTATAGCAAAGAAAAAGAAGCGCTTTTGATTTTAAAGGCTTTATTCCATTAAATATTAAAACTAAAACTTTATTTGATTTTAATTGTTCGCTAGCGCCTCTAAAGTCAATCTCAAAACTTTACGCTATAATTCCTTTAACTTTTCACTTAAGGGATTTCATGCAAGATTCATTCACTCAAAGTTACCCCCCCCCCAATCAGCGATAAAAAATCATGCGTTAAATAACGCACCCAATAATAAAGAAATAGAACTACCCACCCACATCACCAGTAATTTAAAAAAAGAGCTTAGAGATTATCAAAAAAAAGCGATACACAATTATTTAGAAAAACGCCAATCCCACCCCACTCAAAAGCATTTCATGTTTGAAATGGCCACCGGTAGCGGCAAAACCTTAGTGATGGCGGGTTTGATTTTAGAATGCTGCAAACAAGGCTATCAAAACTTTATCTTTTTTGTAAACAGCACCAGCATTTTAGAAAAAACGAAATTGAATTTTACAGACAGCGCCTCATCAAAATACCTTTTTAGCGAGAATATCAATATCAATGATGAAAACACAGAAATTAAAAGCATCAATAATTTAAACGAAAGCCATAACAACGCTATCAACATTTATTTCAGCACCATTCAAGGCTTGTTTTCATTATTCACTAAAGCTAAAGAAAACGCTATCACCCTAGAGGATTTAAAAGATCAGAAATTGGTTTTTTTAGCGGATGAAGCGCACCATTTAAACACAGAGACTAAAAAGAAATTAAATGATAGTGAGGCTAGTGAAAAACGCAACTGGGAAAGCGTGGTGAAATTAGCGCTAGAACAAAATAAAGACAATTTATTGCTGGAATTTAGCGCCACTATCCCTAAAGAAAAAAGCGTTGAAGAAAAATATAAAAACTTAAAGGTGGCAACTTACACCTTAAAAGAATTTAGCGAGGATAAATTTTGCAAAAACATCTACTCCCTTTCTTATGAAAATAAAGCATTAGAAACGCGCTTTTTAGGGGCATGCGTTTCCAGTTTGTATAAAGAATTACTAGCCCAACACCACAATATTGAAAACTTTAAACCATGCATTTTGTTTAAAAGCGAAAGGATTGAAGAGAGTAAAAAAAATCAAGAGCGCTTCAATGCGTTTTTAGAAAATTTAAGCCCTTTAGATTTGGAAAATTTTTTCCATTACAGCCGCAACGCTTTTTTTAAAGCTGCTAAAAGCTTTTTTGATGAGAAAAATTACACCCCTAACCTTGTGGCATTCTTGCAAACGAAATTCAAAAAAAGCGCCCAGATTAACACCAACAACGAAAAAGAATTAGAAAAAGGCATGCTTTTATTGAACTCCCTAGAAGACAGAGACAACCCTAAAAGAGTGATTTTTAGCGTGGATAAGCTCAATGAAGGCTGGGATGTGCTGAATTTGTTTGACATTGTTAGGCTTAAAAATAAAGCGAGCCAAAAAGACACCACCAAAGACGCCCAGCTCATAGGGCGAGGAGCGAGATACTACCCCTTTAGCTATAACGATTTCAAGCCAGGCCGCATAGAGTTTTACCAACGCAAATTTGATCTTTTTAACCCCTTAAGCGCGCTAGAGAGGTTAGACTACCATGCCATTTATGACAGCGAGTTTATCGCTAAATTAAAAGAAGAATTACGAGAGTTAGGATTAGGATTAATTGAAAAGGAAAAAACAACTATCCCTTTAACACCCACCAAGCGTTTCAAATGCTACTATGCGAGCAACAAAAGAGAAAAAAATAACAACCTCTTCAATAAAGACTATTCAGGTCCTGTTGAAGCCACACTCCAAAGTTTGCATGTCCCCTTATTTGGCTTTAATGTGCGTGAAAAGCAAGTGGATTTTAAAGAAGAAAATAAAGGCGATAGAACTTATTATATACCCCACACCTTAGATAAAATCCCTATAAACTATTTTTTAAAAGCCCTTAATTTAAAAAACCTGGATTTCAAAACGCTTAAAAAAGCCTTTAAAAAACATGCCTTTAACAATAAAGTGGGATTTATAGAGCGGTATGTCTCTTCATTAAAAACAAACTTCCATAAAAACCAAAAGTTTGATGACAACGAAATCCTTTTAAAACTCGCTGTTTATATCATTGGAAATTTAAAAGACACGCTTTTAAAAGAGCAAGATAAATACGAGGTGAGCGCGTTAGAATTAAAAGAATTTGAAACGCATAATAAAAGCCTTAGCGCTAGTGAATGGGAAAAAAACATTCCCCCCTATGAATGGCTGCTTTTTAAAGACATGAGGAAACTAGACAGCGATTTAGAAAGGGAGTTTTTAGATTTTATCAATAAAAATAAAGAGATTTTAGACAAGAAATTCAAAGAATGGTGCGTTTTAAGGAACGATCATTTCGCTGAATTAAAAGTTTTTTGCAATATAAAAGGCCCTTATTACGCGCAAGGTTTTGAGCCGGATTTTATCCTTTTTGCCCAAACGCACGAAGATGAATTTTTAGGCTTCACTTGTTACATGGAAGCTAAAGGCGAGCATTTAGAGCCTTCTAACGCTTGGAAAAAAGAATTTTTAGAAATGCTAGAAAACGCCACGCTTAAAAGCCATAACAAAAAACTCTATTTAAAAGGCTTGCCTTTTTTCACGCTCCATAATAGCGTAGTCAATGGCGATTTTCAAACCGCTTTCCATCAAATTTTTAAGGACAAAGAATGTTAAAAACCCTACTAGATATTTTAATTAATCATTTCACTAAAGAACGCTTAGTAACTTTAATCCTAACAGCTGATGAAAAGCTTTTAACTTTCATGCTTGAGAACGAAAACGCTAACGACTATAAAAAACACTTTTTTAAAACGATCGCTAATTCGCTCGTATTCAATGAAAAAGCGTTATTGGAATGTTTAGAAATAAAAGAATTAGATCGCTCTTTCACGCGATTTAAAAATAAAATAGGTTTATTTTCACAAGAGGGTTTTATCAAATCTAGCGAATTAGTCGTTTTGAATTTCCCTTTTAAAGACAATGTTTTATTGGGTAACGCTAAAGACAACAGCACCAAATCTAACGAGCTTTTTTACCATGAAATATTGCATAAAAACGAAATTGACACGCTTTTACACAAAAAAGCGTTGTGTAATTTTGAAATGCATGGACAAGGCGATTTAGAAAGCGCTTTAAAAGATGAAAACACAAACTACCTTATCAAAGGCAATAACTTGATCGCTCTTCATTCTTTAAAAAAGAAATTCGCTAAAAAAGTGAAATGCATCTACATTGACCCCCCTTATAATACCGGTAATGACAGCTTTAATTACAACGATAATTTTAACCACAGCTCTTGGCTAGTGTTTATGAAAAACAGGCTTGAAGCGGCTAGGGAATTTTTAAGCGATGATGGCGTGATTTTTGTGCAATGCGACGATAACGAACAGGCTTACTTGAAAGTGTTAATGGATGAGATTTTTCTTAAGGAGAATTTTGTGGCGAGTATTAGTTGGAAACAATTTCATTCAGTTAAAAATGATGCTGCTAATTTTTCAAAAAATATTGAATACATACTATGTTATTGCAAAAATTTTTCTAAAAACCTTATTAGTAATGAGCCGTTTGATAAATCAAATTCGTATAAATTAAAAGATGAAAATGGTTTTTACAAATTAGACCCTGTGTGGGCAAAAAGCGGTAATAGTTTTAGCCCTTATACTTTTCTAAATGGTAAAACTTGGTCTCCCCCTAGCGGGACTTTTTGGCGTTATTCAATAGGCATATTAAAAGATATGGAACAAAATAATAGAATAGTTTTTAATGGTAAAAATCCTATGGCTAAACGCTATCTTTCAGAAGTAGCCGAAGGTAGAAAATCTTCAACTTTTTGGGACGGATCAGAAGTTGGTTATAATCTTAATGGAGATGCTGAAATAAAGCAACTATTTAATGGAAATAAAGTTTTTAATAACCCCAAACCCGAAGCCCTAATTTCAAAAATTTTAGAAATTTCCACCCAAGAAAACGACCTCGTGTTAGATTTTTTTGCCGGGAGTGGGACGACTTGCGCGGTGGCGCACAAAATGAAACGCCGCTACATTGGCATCGAGCAAATGGACTATATAGAAACGATCACCAAAGAAAGGTTAAAAAAAGTCATAGAGGGCGAGCAAGGGGGCATTTCTAAAAAATGCGGTTTTAAAGGGGGCGGGAGTTTTGTCTATGCTGAATTAAAAGAAGTGAATTTAGAAATTAAAAAACAAATCCTTAACGCTAAAAGTAAGAGCGAATGCCTAAAAATCTTTAACGATCTTAATGAGCGCATTTTAAAACGCGCCGATTGCAAGATTGATGAAATTGATAGCGAAGAGTTCCAAAATTTAGATTTAAATGAGCAAAAAAGGATTTGTTACGATCTTTTAGACTCTAATGAAGACTATTTGAACCTGGGCGATATTGACGAAGACGCATGGGAGATAGATGAGATCACCAAAAAATACAATGAAATTTTTTATTCTTAAGTTTGATCGTTTTACGCGCACCATTTAACGCATCAAAACGCTACGCCTATTTAGTGGGTAAAAATAAACGATTAAAAATATTGTTGTAGTATTCAAGCCAACCAACAAGGAGCAAAACATGAAAACCTTTAAAAACTGGCTCTGTTTTAGCCTGATCGCTATGAGTTGGCTCCAAGCGGACATGCTGGATAATTTCACTAAGGTCATTAACAGCTACACCACTAAAAAGCTTAATGAAATCAAAGATCAAGTCAATAGCGCTAACCCCACTAAAAATCGCAATACCACTTATAACGCTAATGGCATGCTCACTAACATTGATTGCAAGGTCTTAAAAAATAACTTCTATTCGGTGTGTTATTCTAGCGAATTAAAAAACCCTATTTATGGCGTGAGCGTGTTGTTTGGGGATTTAGTGGATAAAAACAATATTGAAAAACGCTATGAGTTTAAAACGGACACACGATTAGCCAAATACCAACAAGCCACGACACAAGATTACACCAGAAGCGGTTTTGATAGGGGGCATTTTGTGGCGAATGACGCTTCTTTTGATTTTGCGTCTAACCCTTTAAGAGAGACTTACAGAATGACTAATATCACCCCTGAAGCCAAAAACACCAACAGGCATTCTGTTTTATTAGTGGAAAAAGAGGGCCGTAATTTGGCCAGGAAATACCATCAAGTTTTAGTAGAAGAACTCACCATCATCAAACAGGGTTATAGGACTTTTAGCTCTAAAAATATCGCTATCCCTAGCGGATTTTGGTACCACTATGATACAAGCCTAACGGATAGCTATGAAAACGCTAAAAGCGAATGCTTTTATATCCCTAATGACAACCAAAACTATCCCTTACAAGAAATGAGAAAAGATTGTAAAGAATACGAGCGAGTTGAAAAGCAAGTGGTTTTTAAGAACAATAAAAACACTGAGTTGAACGAATTGCCTAAGTATCTTAACAACGCTAAGAAGTATTAAAACCGCTCTTAAAATGCCCGTAAAAACACCGGTATTGTGGATAAAGGTTTAAGAAGTCAAATTTCTAAATGGCTTAAAACTGGTTTTTTATTAGAAGCGATAAGGGTTTTATGGGCGTTGGAGGAATGAGATGAAATTATTATTACAATTATGGCAAACACAACAATAGATCCGGGTTTAAGATAATCTCTTGTAGTTGTTTGCTGGTTTGCTGGATCAATCCATGCTATCCATATGAAACAGCCTATAATCCATAAAAACAATCCAAATACCCCATTTCGCTTCTCGCAACCCTAAAAACAACAATATGCAAATTTTAAATTATTTTACATGAACTCCTGGAGTTTGTTCGCTTGCGCCATCCATTCTGCTAGGCTTTCATAATCGTTATTTTCTATCCAAGCCTTAGCTTGTGCGATTTCTTTTTCGCATTTTTTAATCGCTTCTAAGACATTGTCTCGGTTTTGTTTGAAAATATCTTTCCACATTAAAGGCGAGCTTTTAGACAAACGGCTCATATCCCTAAAACCCCCACCCGCTAAAGATAAAATCATCTCTGGGTCGTTTTGCTTTAAAACGCTATTGGCTAACGCATAGCTCAAAACATGGGGTAAATGGCTGATATAGGCCACATGGGTGTCATGCTCGCTAGATTTCATTTTAATCAAGCGCGCTTTAACGCCTAAAAAGATTTCTTTAGCGATCTCTACTTGCTCAGTCCCTGAATCTTCTAAATCGCACAATATCACCAAAGCGTTTTCATACAGCCCCTTAACGCTCGCTTTAGGGCCATAAAACTCTGTCCCGCACATGGGGTGCGCGGCGATGAAATTTTGACGGATGCTTTTAGGGATATTGCGAATGATTTGCGCTTTAGCACCCCCTAAATCAATAATCGTTGCGCTTTTTTTGATAGAGGTCATTTTTTTCAAACACCCAATGATGCCCTCAACTGGAATGGCTAAAAAAATCACATCGCATTCTAAAATCTTTTCAAACTCCACGCATTCATCTACAAGCCCCAAAGTCAAAGCCAATTTGGCATGCAAGGCGTTGTGATCATAGCCTATAACGCTTTTAAAACGCCCCCATTCTTGTAAGGCTAGCCCTAAACTCCCCCCCATAAGCCCTAAACCAATAATGCCTGCTTTCATGCCAAATTCTAAAGTAAGGTTTTTTCTAACACTTCAGCGATGTTTTTCACCGCAACGATGTTTAAATTCTCTCGCACTTCAGCAGGGATCTCATCTAAATCCCTTTCGTAATTTTTGACAGGAATGAGAGCGGTTTTAATGCCGGCTTTAAAAGCAGCGATCAACTTTTCTTTCAACCCTCCTATGGGTAAAACTTCCCCGCTCAAAGTCAATTCGCCCGTCATCGCCACTTCGCTTCTTATAGCTCGGTCGCACAAAATGCTCGCCATCACGCTCGCCATAGCGATCCCAGCGCTCGGGCCGTCTTTGGGCGTAGCCCCCTCAGGGACATGCAAATGCAAATCATAAGCGTTATAAACTTTCAGCGCTTTTTTCTTTTTCTTACCCTCTGCATCGGTTTCGCTAGGGATTTTAGGCGCTTTTAAGGTTTCGTTATCCAATAAGGCTTTGACAACAGAAAAAGCGATGAGAGCGGATTCTTTCATCACGTCGCCTAAACTCCCGGTGAGTTTCAATTCCCCCTTACCCCTGATCTTAAGTGCTTCAATTTTAAGCACATCACCGCCCACTGGAGTCCATGCTAAACCATTGACGATACCGATTTTATTTTCTCCATCTATGGGGTCAATTTCAAACACCATGCGTTCTAAATACTCTTTAAGGTTGTTAGGCGTGATAGAGACGCAGAAATCTTTGTTCTCGCCTTTTTGATTTTCGCTTTTTTGATCTTCGCCTTTTTTGGTTCGCCCTTTTTTGTGCGGGTTATCTTCTAGGTATTTTAAAGCCGCTTTACGCATAATCGTTGCGATTTGTCTTCGTAAATCCCTAACGCCCGCTTCTCTGGTGTATTTTTCAATAATGAGTTTCAAACACTCATGGCTAATATCCACTTCGCTAGGCTTTAAGGCGTGCTTTTCTAATTCTTGGGGGATGAGGTAGTTTTTAGCGATCTCTTCTTTTTCGCTAGGCGTGTAGCTGGACACGCTGATAAATTCCATTCTGTCTCTTAAAGGAGCCGGGATCCTGTCAATATTATTAGCGGTAGCGATAAAAATCACTTGCGACAAATCAATGCTGAAATTCGCATAATGATCCCTAAAAGCGATATTTTGCTCAGGGTCTAAAATCTCTAATAAAGCGCTCGCTGGATCACCCCTAACGCTTCGATCCACCTTATCAATTTCATCTAAAACCATGACCGGATTCATCTTTTTGGCTTCAATAAGCCCTTGGACAATACGCCCGGGCATGGAGCCTATATAAGTGCGCCTGTGCCCTCTTAGTTCATTCACATCTTCTAAGCCCCCTAAAGCGATCCGAACTAAAGGGCGTTCTATCGCTTTAGCGATGGAATTAGCCAAACTCGTTTTACCCACGCCAGGAGGCCCATAAAAGCATAAAATCGTGCCTTTAGCTTTGTCTTTTTTTTCTGGTTTTTTCTTGTGGCGCATTTCTAAAAGCTGCATGGTGGCAAAGTATTCTACAATACGCTCTTTAGGCCTTTTTAAGGAATAATGATCGTTATCTAGTTGCTCTTTGACATGCTTAATGTCAAGCGCTTTTTTTTCATATTGCCCAAAAGGCACATCTAACATGGTTTCAATATAATTTTGTAAAGTCGCGCTATCAGAGCTGTCTGCATGGGTTCGGCTCAGCCGGTCAATTTGTTTTTTGATTTCTTTAAACGCTTCTTCTTTTAAAAAAGGCTTGACGCTTTCTAGTTTTTGGTAGTATTGGTTTAAATCTTCGTCTCGTTGTTTGTCTGTGCCAAGCTCTTTTTGGATTTGCTTGAGCTGCTCTTTTAAGAAATATTCCTTATTGGTTTGCTCCATTTTTTGATGGACTTTGGACTTGATTTCTTTTTGGAGTTTTTGGGTTTTAGTCTCTTCTATCACAATATCAATCAAATCCAACAAGCGCTGCTCGGTGTTGTTATTCGCAAAAAGAAAATACGCTTGATCTTTTTTCAAATGCAAGGCCGCTGCGATTAAATCAGCGATGCGGTTAGGATCGTCATTGTCTTCTAAAGCCTTGATCAAATCCGGGGGGAAGAGCGAGCTGACATTCGCTAGAGTGATCACCTTTTCTTTTAAGACTTCCACGATAGCCTGAATGTTTTCTTTATCGTATTCTAAATATTCAATAGGGCTTATTTGAGCTTCTAAAAAGCCTTGCTCGTTTTCTTTAGCAGGCTCTAAAATACGCCCCTTAGCGATGCCATTAAAGAGCAATTTCACGCGCCCATTAGGCATGTTGGCTTCACGCATAATAGATCCAATCACTCCCACATCATAATAAGGGGCTTCATTGTCGTTCAATTTGTCTTTTTGGCATGCAATAAAGACTAATGATTTGTTGTTTTTAGCGTAAGCTACCGCCTTGATGCTCGCATTATTTTGCAAAAAAATAGGGGCTATCATAAAGGGGTATAAAAAGGTGTCTTCTTCTACCAATAAAGGCAGAATTTTAGGAAAATCTTCAGTCATTTTTCATCTCTCTGTTATAATGTGTATGGTTTTGAAATATCCTACCAATCAAAGATTAACACATACCAAGGCATGTGCGATGGTTTGGGTTTAGTCTCTTTTTCTAAAGTCTCATCTATCCTTTCTAAATAGCGTTTCACGCCCTCAGGCTTGTGGCGTTTTTTATAGACATTCGCGATCGCGCGATTGAGCTCATTTTGCCCTAAAATGAATTTGATTTGCATGTATTCTACATAGGGGCGGTAACGGCTGTTAGGGTATTTTTCTATAAATTCGCCCAAACTCACAATAGAATTAGAGATAAATTCTTGGTCTTTAGAATGGTTTTTGAAAGCGTAATAATGCGATTGCAGTTTCAAAAAGGTCAAATAATCCACATTGTCTTTCGTCCCAAAGCGCTTGATGTATTCATCAAAGTAAAAAGACGCCAAAACATATTCTTTCTTTTTCATGTGTGCTTGCCCTAAAGCTAGCATCGCTTCTGGGACAAGGGGGGAATTGATGTGTTCGCTTTGTAAAGAAGAATAGTAATTGTCCGCTGTTTCTAAGTTAGCAAAAAGGATTTCTCTTAAAATCCCTTGATACCAAAAGATCGCCGGTTTGTTGTATTCGTCTTTTTTTTTCTTTTTGTTCGCGCAACCGGTGCCTATAACAATGATTGCCATTGTGATAAAAAGGAAAGTTTTAAAATGTTTTAAACGCATGCCACCTGTCTTATAAAGTTAAATTTTTGAATAACTCATGGTTATTTTTTCTTATCTTTCTTATTCCCACCAAATAATGTCAGCACCATTTCTCCAAATCAAGCCCAGCCGCACCAAAAAGGCACCACCCATCGCTAAAATGAGATTTACTAGGATTATTTTTCTTGATTTGTGGTTTTATTTTGCTCATTTCTTACTCCTTATTATGTTTTAATAATTGTTCAGTTAAACTTCCATCATGGTTAAGTTATTGGGATTATACCCAAAACTAGCAAAAATTGATTTTACCAAAATTGTTTGATATAATACAGAGTTTTTAGTTTAGAAATCATTGAGCGCTGGTTTTAAGGCGGTCTTTTATTCTTTAAGGAGAAGATTTTGTGCTTTTTTAAAGGGAATGCAATCGCCTATGATTTTTGATGTGAAAGCGCCTATCTTAGGGTTTGAAACCATTCATAAAATGCACTTGCAAAAGGTTGATGAAATCTTTTTGCGTTTGAATAGTGCAGAAGACAATTCTGTCGTGTCTTTCACGCTAGTGAATCCCTTTGCTTTAAGAAAATACGAATTTGAAGTGCCTACCCCCTTAAAAATCCTTTTAGAATTAGAGGGAGCCAAGAGCGTTCTAGTCGCTAATATCATGGTGGTTCAAACCCCCATTGAGCTTTCCACCGTGAATTATTTAGCCCCTTTAATTTTCAATTTGGACAAGCAGCTCATGGGGCAAGTGGTTTTGGACTCTAACAAATACCCGCACTACCATTTAAGAGAGAATATTCTAAGCCACACGCATGAATGACGCATGAATGATGCATGAGCGGTGTCTGTGTAAAGCGTTTTTTTAAACTTATGGCGCAATGCATTGGTGTTTTTGCAAATACAAGCGAGCGGTTTTCTTATGGTATAATAGCGGTTATTTTTTAGAATAACCAACGCTAAAAATAGCGCTTTAATTGAATCCAAAACAAGGAGTTTATTTTATGGAACAAAGCCATCAAAACTTGCAATCTCAATTTTTTATAGAGCATATCTTACAGATTTTACCTCACCGCTACCCCATGCTCTTAGTGGATAGAATTACAGAGTTACAAGCCAATCAAAAAATTGTCGCTTATAAGAATATCACTTTTAATGAAGACGTGTTTAACGGGCATTTCCCTAATAAGCCCATTTTCCCGGGCGTTTTGATCGTAGAGGGCATGGCGCAAACGGGAGGGTTTTTAGCTTTCACTAGCTTGTGGGGGTTTGACCCTGAAATAGCTAAAACAAAAATCGTGTATTTCATGACGATTGATAAGGTTAAATTCCGCATTCCCGTAACCCCAGGCGACAGATTAGAATACCATTTAGAAGTCTTAAAGCATAAGGGTATGATTTGGCAAGTGGGCGGCACGGCTCAAGTGGATGGCAAAGTGGTCGCTGAAGCCGAATTAAAAGCCATGATCGCAGAGAGAGAATAAAAATGAGTAAGATTGCAAAAACAGCCATTATCTCTCCTAAAGCAGAGATTGGCAAGGGCGTAGAGATTGGAGAATTTTGCGTGATTGGAGATGGCGTCAAACTAGATGAAGGCGTGAAACTCCATAACAATGTAACTTTACAAGGGCATACTTTCATTGGAAAAAACACCGAAATTTTTCCTTTTGCCGTGCTAGGCACACAGCCTCAAGATTTAAAATACAAGGGCGAATACAGCGAACTGATTGTTGGAGAAGACAACCTTATTCGTGAATTTTGCATGATAAATCCCGGCACTGAAGGGGGGATTAAAAAAACCCTTATTGGGGATAAAAACCTGCTCATGGCTTATGTGCATGTCGCTCATGATTGCGTGATTGGCAGTCATTGCATTTTGGCTAATGGCGTAACTTTAGCAGGGCATATTGAAATAGGCGATTATGTCAATATCGGCGGTCTTACTGCAATCCATCAGTTTGTGCGTATCGCTAAAGGCTGCATGATAGCCGGTAAGAGCGCTTTAGGCAAAGACGTGCCGCCTTATTGCACCGTAGAGGGCAATCGCGCTTTTATTAGGGGGTTAAACCGCCACCGGATGCGCCAATTACTAGAGAGTAAGGATATTGATTTTATTTATGCGCTTTATAAGAGGTTGTTCCGCCCTATCCCCTCTTTAAGAGAGAGCGCTAAATTAGAGTTAGAAGAGCATGCCAATAACCCTTTTGTGAAAGAGATTTGCTCTTTTATTTTAGAGAGTTCTAGGGGCGTGGCGTATAAGTCAAGCGAATATTCTAGCGAAGAAAAACAAGAGGAATAACATGAACGAAACGCTTTATTGCAGTTTTTGCAAAAAACCAGAATCCAGAGATCCCAAAAAACGCCGCATTATTTTTGCGAGCAATCTCAATAAAGACGTGTGCGTGTGCGAATATTGTATAGATGTGATGCATGGGGAATTGCACAAATACGACAATTCTTTATTGGCGCTCAAAAGAGACCGATTAAGAAGAATGGAATCTAGCGCTTATGAAGAAGAGTTTTTGCTCTCTCACATTCCAGCCCCTAAAGAGCTTAAGGCGGTTTTAGACAATTATGTGATAGGCCAAGAGCAGGCCAAAAAGGTTTTTTCCGTAGCCGTGTATAACCATTACAAACGCTTATCTTTTAAAGAAAAACTCAAAAAACAAGACAACCAAGACAGCAATGTGGAGTTGGAACATTTAGAAGAAGTAGAGTTGAGCAAGTCTAATATTTTACTGATCGGCCCTACAGGATCAGGCAAAACTTTAATGGCGCAAACTCTAGCCAAGCATTTGGATATTCCTATCGCTATTAGCGATGCGACTAGCTTGACTGAAGCGGGCTATGTGGGCGAAGACGTGGAAAATATCCTTACAAGATTGTTGCAAGCGAGCGATTGGAATGTCCAAAAAGCCCAAAAAGGCATTGTGTTTATTGATGAAATTGATAAAATCAGCCGTTTGTCAGAAAACCGCTCCATCACTAGAGACGTTTCTGGCGAGGGCGTTCAGCAAGCGTTGTTAAAAATCGTTGAAGGCTCTTTAGTGAATATCCCCCCTAAAGGTGGCAGAAAGCACCCTGAGGGCAATTTCATTCAAATTGACACGAGCGATATTTTATTCATTTGCGCCGGAGCGTTTGACGGGTTAGCTGAAATCATTAAAAAACGCACCACGCAGAATGTGTTGGGTTTCACTCAAGAAAAGATGAGCAAAAAAGAGCAAGAAGCGATCTTGCATTTAGTCCAAACCCATGACTTAGTAACTTATGGGCTTATCCCTGAGCTTATTGGCCGTTTGCCGGTTTTAAGCACGCTAGATAGCATCAGTTTAGAAGCGATGGTGGATATTTTACAAAAACCTAAAAACGCTCTCATCAAGCAATACCAGCAGCTTTTCAAAATGGATGAGGTGGATTTGATCTTTGAAGAAGAAGCCATTAAAGAAATCGCTAAACTCGCATTAGAAAGAAAAACCGGGGCTAGGGGCTTAAGGGCGATCATTGAAGATTTTTGTTTGGATATTATGTTTGATTTACCCAAGCTTAAGGGATCGGAAGTGCGTATCACTAAAGATTGTGTTTTAAAACAAGCTGAACCTTTAATCATCGCTAAAACGCATTCTAAAATCTTTCCTTAAGGAACACGCTTATCAATTCAATTCAATTTAATAACAAAGGATCACAAAGGGCATGATTTTTAGCAAATTAATCGGTTTGTTTTCGCATGATATTGCCATAGATTTAGGCACGGCTAACACGATCGTGTTGGTCAAAGGGCAGGGCATTATTATCAATGAGCCTTCTATTGTGGCGGTGCGCATGGGATTGTTTGATTCTAAAGCTTATGATATTTTGGCAGTGGGGAGCGAGGCTAAGGAAATGCTAGGCAAAACCCCTAACAGCATCAGAGCGATTCGCCCCATGAAAGATGGCGTGATTGCCGATTATGACATTACCGCTAAAATGATCCGCTACTTTATTGAAAAAGCGCACAAACGAAAGACATGGATCCGCCCGCGCATCATGGTGTGCGTGCCTTATGGGCTGACGAGCGTGGAAAGGAATGCGGTTAAAGAGAGTGCTTTGAGCGCTGGGGCTAGAGAGGTCTTTTTGATTGAAGAGCCTATGGCAGCCGCGATTGGAGCGGGCTTACCCGTGAAAGAGCCGCAAGGGAGTTTGATTGTGGATATTGGCGGAGGCACGACTGAAATTGGCGTGATCAGCCTTGGAGGGTTAGTCATTTCTAAAAGCATTAGAGTGGCTGGGGATAAATTGGATCAAAGCATCGTGGAATACATCCGCAAGAAATTCAATTTGTTGATAGGGGAGCGCACCGGCGAAGAGATTAAGATTGAAATCGGTTGCGCGATCAAATTGGATCCGCCTCTCACGATGGAAGTGTCAGGGAGAGATCAAGTGAGCGGGCTGTTGCACACGATTGAATTGAGCTCTGATGATGTGTTTGAAGCCATTAAAGATCAGGTGAGAGAAATCTCTAGCGCTTTAAGGAGCGTGCTTGAAGAAGTGAAGCCGGATTTGGCTAAAGACATTGTGCAAAATGGCGTGGTGCTTACCGGCGGTGGGGCTTTGATTAAAGGCTTAGACAAGTATTTAAGCGATATGGTTAAACTCCCTGTGTATGTGGGCGATGAGCCTTTATTGGCGGTAGCCAAAGGCACAGGGGAAGCCATACAAGATTTGGATTTACTCAGCCGTGTGGGTTTTAGTGAATAATGCATGCGTTTTTATTTTAAATTCCTTTGGCTTTTAGGGATTTTTCTTATTTTTTATTTTTTAGACATTAAAGGCAGTTCTTCTTATATCAGCGACCGGATTAAAAACGCCTTGATGAGCGCTAAAAATAGCTTACTGGACAACATTCAAGCGTATTTTTTTCAAGCCCAAAACATTAAGGAATTTCAAAAAGAACGCTTGATTTTAGAAGCTTTAAAACTAGAAAACGCCGATTTGAAAGAGCGTTTGAATAGTGTTTATCCTTTAGAAAATCCAAAAATGACTTATACCCCCACTTTTATGACTTCATTCATCAGTTTAGAAGACACGCACAGCGTTTCTCTCCACCCTATTGTAAATTTAGAAGAAAATAAGATTTATGGCCTTGTCTCTCACAACCAAGCCATAGGCATTGCCGTGCTAGAAAAAGGGCGCTTGAACGGGTTTTTGAACGCTCACAAGCGGTGCGCTTATAGCGTGATGATAGGCCAAAATCAAGTGTTAGGCTTTATAGGGTCTAATTTCAAGCAAGAATTAGTCGTGGATTTCATTGTCCCAAGCGCTGAAATCAACATAGGCGATCAAGTGCTAACGAGCGGGTTAGATGGGATTTTTGGAGCGGGGGTGTTTGTGGGCGAAGTTTCAAGCGTTGAAGATCATTACACTTATAAAAGCGCGGTATTAAAAAACGCTTTTTTAAGCGAAGCCAAACTTTTAAGGCATGTGTTTTTAAGCGATGTGAAAAACTAGCGCTCTATTCAAGGCTAATTCAAGCGCATTTTTAACCCCTTTCAATAAAATTAGGCTAATTGTTTTAGAAAAAAATCTTTTAATTCCCCTTCTTTAATCCAATTATCTCTATAACGCTCCCCCACATCATCCTTATTTCCATAAAATTTTAAAACCACTTTGATTTTGAGATTGGGATTGTCTTTGGGGTTAAAAATTTTATCTTTAAAAAGTTGATACGCATCTGCCTTATGCTCGTAATCAGTGTGTTTGCTCCCTTTAGGATCAATGAAGCAAATGATCTGCGTGCCGCCTTTTTCTAGCCAAAAGATAAAATCGGGGAAAAATTTCCTTTCTGTAGCGCCGTTGTCTATATAAGGGATAAACAAATTGTCTAAATGCTCATCAATCTTGCTGAACGCCCAAAAATCATAGTTTTCTTGCAGCGTTTTTATCGTTTCGGTTTCTTGTAACTCTTTTAAAAAATCAATCTCACTTTCTACTTTAACCACATGCTTAAGCCAATCGCAGTTTTTGGCTTTAATGAGCGGGGTATAGTAATGCTCCTTGAGTTTTAACAGCTCGGCACCATCAACTTTGAACGTTCTGTCTTGTTTGTGTTTGTCTGTATCCAAAGGCGCATATTCTTTCACTTCTTGGATGGTTTGAATCAATTTTTCTTTTTTATCCGCCCTAACTTTAACCCTTTTAAAATGCACGATTTTCTCACTATCTAGGGCGTTAAACTCGTCTTTAGGCACTTTTTGATTAGGGTATAGCTTGCCTTTAATTTCAGAAATCATGTAATCTAAATCTTTATAATGCCAAGTTGATACCTTTTTAAAATGCGCTGTTTGTACCATTTCTTTTAACAGCGCGTAATCTTTAGGGTCATAAATTTCATGCTTTAAAATAAAATGCTTTTCACTCATTAAATGAAAATACTCTTTTAAATCCTTAAAATTTTTTTCGCTCATTTTAAACGAAGCGCTTGGAGAAATTTTAAGAGCGTTGGTTTGTTCTTTTCGGTAGCAAGGCACGAATAAGGCGTGTTTTATAGGCGTTTTTTCTAATTTGATTTCACGCCAAGAATCTCTATTCTCACCCTTATTTTCGCTCTCTTTTTGGAACTTTAAAATCGCTTCAAGGCTTGCATGGTTGGTGGGTATCACAAAAAGCGTTTCCAACATTGCAGCGTGTGGTTTCAAGGCTTTTTTAACGGCTTCATCTATGTCTAAATACGCTAACCTTTGGCGTTGGTTTTTGACGCTTTCAATCCTTACGCCCCTGCCAAAAGATTGTTTCACCAATTTTTTAGCGTCATCATCAAGCCCTATATTTAAAAATAAAATCACGCTAGGCCTTGTGCTATCCCACCCAGTGTCAAAAGTGCGAGACCCCACTAAGATATTGATACTGCTCTTATCAATCTGGCTAAAATAGCTCTCTTCTTTAAAGCTTAAATTCTTACTCACCACCTTCACGCTCTTTAATTTTTCACAAACCCATTCGGTAATATCGCCAATTTTGATCAGGCAAAAGACTTTGTCGCTTGTGTTGAGCTTGAAAGCGATTTCTTGGTTGTTTTTAGGGTTAATAATGACTTCAATATGCCCGTTACTGGCATAAAAAACTTCTTCTTTTAAGCCTTTAAAATCCATGCTCTTTAAACTCTCTTTAAAAACCTCAATTTTATATTCTTTTTCTTTATCTTTGCCATCGCTAAAAAGGAATTCCGGATTCTTTAATTCCTCTAATAAATCCTCTTTAGCCTTTAAAAAATCGCTTCCATCGTCATTTTCAATCACGCGCGCTAAAGTTTTAAAAAAGATTTCCGCATCGCTGTTTTTAACATTCACAGAATGCGTGAACACGAGCATTAAAGGGTCGTAAAAATAGCCTTCTGTTTGATAGCGTTTTTGCATGCCCAAAAGCAATAACGCTTTTAAAAGAGCGATTTCTTTTTCCCTATCGTTTAAATCTTTCAATTCCTTAAAAGCGCTTAAATTGTTTTTCTTCAATAAAACAGACTCTTTACCATAGCCAAGTTTCACCCACTCGCCCACGCTCAAATTATACACCGCAGTGATGAGATCGCTTTCTTCAGTGAAAGTGGCGCTGAAATTGAATAAAAACCCTTTTAAAGACAGCAGGCTAAAAATCGCCTGTCTTTTGCTCTCAGTCTTGTTTCCCTTATGCGCTTCATCTAAAATCACATAATTTTCCCCATTATCCCAACAATCCTTATAATTTAAAAGGTTTTCCTTGCTTTCTTCATCGCTCATTAAATCCGCGCGGTAATAAAAAAGAGCGATTTTTTTCATTAAAGAATCTTTTGGAGAGTGGTAAAAATCCTTATTCTTAACGCTTTTAAGGTTTTTGAAATCAATTTGTTTGGAATAGTCCTTATTGCGGTTGTATTTTTCAATTTCTTTTTCAAATTGCTTGATCAAATTTTCATTCGCGCTAAAAAACATGATATTTTTCTTAGGGATCAAACCCATTCTTATAGCCACGCTTAAAAGCTCTACCAGTTTGATGATGACAATCGTTTTACCGCTCCCTGTGGCCATGTAAAAGGCTAGGCGGTTGATGAAATTTTCAAAACGCACGCAATGATTTTCTACCTTAAAATGGCTCTTTAACAAAGGGTTGAGTTTCTTTTTGGCGAAATCGCAATTAGCGAATGAATAATGTTTTTGATAAAAAGCGTAAAATTCTTTTTTATTTTCTTTGAAATCTCTAAAATAAGCGACAAGCACTCTAAAAGCGTTAATCAAAGCTTGCTGTTGGTAATCTAAAAGCTCCTTATTGCTATCAAAGCTTTTAAAGTCTAACATTTCTAACGGCTCATTAATCTCGTTAGCGTTCAATTCCTCTTCAGCGAGTTTTTGAGCGACAAAAATTTCATTATTTCTTACTTCTTGTTTTTTCTTTGCCATTATGCCTCCTTACCAAATGAGCGCTTCTTTTAAGGCTTTTAAAATCTCTACTTCTTTATCATTCCCTTTAAATTTCACCACCTTTTCATTAAAAAACTCCACTTTCAGCCCCCATAAATTTTCCAAAGTCTCTTTAATATCCACGCCCATTTTTTCTAGCGCGTTTAAATTGAGCGTGTAAGATTCGTTTTTGCATCCCACTAAATCGCTGTATTGTTCATCATAAGCTAAGGGTTTGTCATTGTCTTCATACTTGATTTTTCTTAAAATCTCTTCATAGCTTTCCAATGCATAAACTTTCACCACCCCACCTCCATTAAATTCTTTAGCCGCACCGCTTTTAAAACCGCCTATAACCTTTTTAAGGCGAGGCAAAATCACGCTGTCAAAATGCTCCCCCATTTCAATACCGATATACTTTCTCTTAAGCTTATGAGCCACCGCGCAAGTCGTCCCGCTCCCAGCAAAAAAGTCTAACACGAGATCGTTTTCTTGGGTAGAGATTTCTATAATTCTTGAAATTAGGGCTTCTGGTTTGGGGGTGTCAAAAAGTTTAGTTCCATTAAAAAGGGCTAAAATTTCTTTAGTTGCTTCTGTCGTAGTGCCATACTCTGTAAAAATTGTGCGTGTTTTAATTACTTTTTTCGCATTTTTGATTTCATCATAATAAATTACTTCATAAGGGATTAAACGCCCTTTAGAATTTTCTTGCCAAAAAATATGTTCGCTATCCAAATTTTCAGGTTTTTTCCGCCAACGCCCCTCTTCACCATTAGGGGCTATAGGGTAAAAATCGTTACCATTTGGATCTTTAATGGAATAATATAAGCTAGGTGCATCAGCTTTTAAAGCTCCAGCTCCCCATTTTTCAAGTTTTAGAATTTTAGCTTGTTTGCCATTGATAGTTTTATTGAAGTCTTGTATATCATGGTCTATTTCTGTATCAATAATAGTGAATTTTTCTTTTTGATAGCACAAAATATACTCATGCTCTTTTGCAAAATTTTCACTATCTTGACTACCGCCTTTTTTCTTTTGCCATATCAAGTTCGCTACAAAGTTATCACCCCCCCCCCCCCCATTAAAGACTTCGTCCATGAGCGCTTTACAATAAGCCTGTTCATTATCATCAATGCTCACAAACATTACGCCTTTATCATTCAAAAGCTTGTGCGCAAGCTCTAAGCGGTTTTCCATCATAGTAAGCCAACTGGAGCGTTTGAAATTATCCGCATAAATAAATTCATTGTTTTGCGTGTTGTAAGGCGGATCAATATAAATGCAATCAATTTTTTCTTTATAGCGGTTTTTGAGAGAGTTTAGGGCTTGGTAGTTTTCGCTTTTAATGAGCGTGCCGTTGATTTCATCTTCATTGAATAAGCTTTTAACCTCTTCTTCTAAATCTTTAAAATAAAGAGTGTCTAGGGGCAAGAACTCGTTTTCTAAAAGATTGTCTGCGATCTCTAAATTCAAGTCTTGCCATTCTTTAACTTGTTTGGGGTAGTTTGGGTGGCTTGTGATTTTATTCAAATCGTAGTTTTTGGCTTTTAATTTATCCAAGCTTACAATGAAATGCGAGTTTAACACAAAGCGGGGTTTGTTCCAAATCTTACAAAGTTCGTTTTCAAATTCGCTCACTAATGAAATCACTTCTAAAGCCACTTCTTTAATAGTATTGATCTCATTAAGGCGTTTGTGATCAAATGCAGTCATTTCTTTAAAAAGGTATTCAAACAGATACAAATCCAACTGCTCTTTTAAAAACCCTAGCGCGTTTTTATGGATGAAATAATCCATGCTGCCTTGTTTTTTGAATTTCACCAACGCTTTTTTTAACACTTCTTCATCAAGTTTGACGCCTTGATTGGAGCATTCTTTTAGGATTTCATTCGTTTTGGTTTGAGTCCCCTTGCTGCTGAGCGTAACGCTAAAATTCAGGGTGTTAGTTTTTGTGTCTGTATCTTTACTATAATTTTTTAAATCAAAGACTAAATCCACTTTTTCATTATATTTTTTGCTTTCTAGTGAAGAAGCGTCAAAGTTAAAAAGAATGCCCTCTAATTCAAAGCAAAAATCCTTATAAATCGTTTCGCTTTTCACGTAATAGAGATCTTTGGTTTTATAAAATAAAGCGGTGTCTTTTTTAAGGGAGCATTTTTCATAATCGCTTTTGGTATAAAGGCTGTCATAAAGGGGCGTGTCGTTGAAATAAATCCCTCCATTAGCGCTGAAATAACGCTTGAAAAAGCTATAGAGTTTGTCAAACAATTCTTCTTTGAGATCGTTGTTATCTTGGCATTTTGAATCAATGAGTTTTTTTAATTTTTGTTTTTTATGGTGGTAATACTGGCTTTTAGCCTTCATGAGGTTGATCATGCCGTTTTTCACCGCTTTAGGGCTAGGATCTAAAAGGCTTTCTGGCTGGTCTTCAACCTTAACGCCTATAAAAAGGTTTTCTAAAACTTCATAAAATTGCGCTTCGTTCGTTTTCATTATAACGCTCCTTAAAAATATGGAAAGTATTATAACAAAGCCCGCTCATTAAGCGCTACAATACCCCCATGCAAAAAAAGATTTTTTTACTAGAAGACGACTACCTTTTAAGCGAGAGCGTTAGGGAGTTTGGCTTGTTGAAAATTTAGATTGCCTTGACTGACTCATTTTTTAAAATACCCCTATTTCATTGTAAAATTCTTTCATGCAAAACCCATTGGAATTTAATAAAAGGTAAAAATAAGATTGAATATCAATAAAGTGTTTTATCACAGCAGCACCAACATGCATGAAGTGCCAGATAATAGCGTGGATTTGATCATCACAAGCCCGCCTTATTTCAACATTAAAGATTACGCAAAAAACGGCACACAAGATTTACAGCATTCAGCCCAACATGTTGAAGATTTAGGGGCGTTAGAAAAATATGAAGATTATCTTTTAGGTCTTTTAAAAGTTTGGCTTGAGTGCTACAGAGCGCTAAAACCCAATGGTAAGTTATGCATTAATGTGCCTTTAATGCCCATGCTTAAAAAGGTTTTAAACACGCACTATAACCGCCATATTTTTGATTTGCATGCTGATATTCAACACTCCATTTTGCATGATTTAAACAACACGCTAGAAAACAAGCCTAAAATGTTCTTACTAGATGTCTATATTTGGAAACGCGCAAATCCTACTAAAAGATTGATGTTTGGGAGCTACCCTTATCCTAGAAATTTTTATGCGCAAAATACTATAGAATTTATCGGCGTGTTTGTCAAAGACGGCAAGCCCAAACAACCCACAGAAGAACAAAAAGAACAAAGCCAATTGACTCAAGAGGAATGGGTGGAATTTACCAAACAAATTTGGGAAATCCCAATCCCTAATAAAAACGATATTGCTTTTGGCAAGCATGCGGCTTTAATGCCGGCTGAATTAGCAAGGCGTTTGATTAGGTTGTATAGTTGCGTGGGCGATGTGGTGCTAGATCCATTTAGCGGGAGCGGGACAACCTTAAGGGAAGCAAAACTTTTAAAAAGAAATTTTATAGGTTATGAACTCTATGAAAATTATAAGCCCTTGATTGAGCAAAAATTAGGAAACTTGTTTGATTTTGAATAAGATTTATATAGAAGATGTTTTCACATTCTTAGACAAACTAGAAGATAAAAGCGTTGATTTAGCCATTATTGATCCCCCCTACAATCTTAAAATTGCTTCATGGGATAGTTTTAAAAATGATGAAGAGTTTTTAACATTTTCTTACGCTTGGATTGATAAAGTGCTGCCCAAACTTAAAGACACAGGGAGTTTTTATATCTTTAACACCCCTTTTAATTGCGCTTTATTTTTAGCGTATTTGTGCCAAAAAAAAGCGCATTTTTTAAATTTTATCACTTGGGTTAAAAAAGATGGGTTTGCCAACGCCAAAAAGCGTTATAACCATGCACAAGAAAGCATTTTATTTTATAGCATGCACAAGAAAAACTACACTTTTAATGCCGATGAGATTCGCATCGCTTATGAATCCACCGAACGCATCAAACATGCTCAAAGTAAGGGGATTTTAAAGAACAACAAACGCTGGTTCCCTAACCCTAAGGGCAAATTATGCCTTGATGTGTGGGAAATCACTTCACAAAGGCATGTTGAAAAAGAGAAGGGTAAAATCCTTAAGCCCAAACACCCTAGCATTAAACCTAAAGCGCTCATTGAACGCATGATAAAGGCTAGCTCTCACAAAAACGATTTGATTTTAGATTTGTTTAGTGGCAGTGGCATGATTAGCTTAGTGGCTAAAAGTTTGGGGCGTAATTTTATAGGGTGTGAAACCCATGCTGAATACGTGCATGAGGGTTTGGAAATGTTTAAGTATAATGAATACAAATAAAAAAGGATATTTAACATGCCAAAATTAGAAAAAATTTTGCTAGAAATCATGCAGCTTGACCCTAGCAAAGAGTGTTTGAAATTCTTGGCTAATCGCATAAAAAGCTCTGATTATAGGGGCTTGCATTTATCCCAACACAATCGTTACGATCAAAATAAGATTAAAACCATTATTCAAGCTATTTTCAATGAAGTGGGAGAGGATTTTTTGCAAATCCGCACCACCGATATGAGCAAACGCCCTAGCAATATCATAGGCGAAGAGGTTTATGCAAAAGTGGTTGATAATATCTGTAAGTCTGAAATGCCTCAAGATAATTTAGGAAAAAAGAATCAAGTAACCCAAGATAGCTTGAGAAAAAATCTTTTTGTAGATATGCATAGAATGGGGTTGATTGAGCGATACAATAAAAATAAGGAATCTACAAACCCCTACATTCAAAGCAATATTAAATATATCAGTTTAACTCCCTTATCTATAGAATTTTTAAACGCACAAGATTTGTTAAGAAAAAATTTTTGTTACACGCAAGCTTTAGAAAATCTTTTAAAAGGTTTTGGAGCAGAATGCAGAGAGATAATGATAGAGCTTGACAATCATTATTTAGACATTGAAGAAATGATGTTTTTTGTTACATTTTTAAATATTGAAAATTTTACTAGAAGTGAAATTATAGAATATGTTAGAGAGTATAGGAGTTTAAGCCGTATCCAAAAAGAAAAGTTAAAAGAGTTGGTGCAAAATTATTGCAATCCTAACCATTTTAATGGGAATAAGTTAGAAAAGAGAGATTATCATAATTGGAAAAATCAAGCCCAACAAATTTTTAGCTTGCTAGAACAAAGCGTGTTTTTTGAAACCAATAAAGAGAGGCTTATTTTAAAAACGCTCAATGAAGAAAGCAAACAAAACGATAAAAAGCTCAAACGCTCCATTAAAGAAAAAGCCCTTTATTTTGAAAAACATGGCGTAAAAAAAGAAAAGGGCTTTGAATTGCATCATATTGTGCCTTTATGTTTGGCTCGCTCTATAGAAGAGTTTGATCTTTTGGATAAATGGGAAAATTTAATCTATATTGACGCTTTTAACCATGCGAAAATATCTCAAACGCAAAATAAACATATTTGTTTGTATTTTGAAAATTGCGATGTGATTTTATCTAAAGGCTTAAAAGAAGAACAAGAAAGCCTTTATTTTACTTATGTTGAAAATGTGTTATATAAACTTGATTTACAAAATATCATGCTGAAATACAATAAAGATTTATTGCATTCTAAAAACGGCTGATAAAATAAAGCGGTGTCTTTTTAAGGGAGCGTTTTTCATGATCGCTTTTGGTATAAAGGCTATAGAATTAGCGCTACAATACCCCCATGCAAAAAAAGATTTTTTTACTAGAAGACGACTACCTTTTAAGCGAGAGTATCAAGGAGTTTTTAGAGCATTTAGGCTATGAAGTGTTTTGCGCTTTTAATGGGAAAGAAGCTTATGAAAGGCTCTCTGTTGAGCGCTTTAACCTCTTGCTTTTAGACGTACAAGTGCCTGAAATGAATAGCTTGGAATTGTTTAAGCGCATCAAAAACGATTTTTTAATCTCTACGCCTGTGATTTTTATCACCGCCTTACAGGATAACGCTACCTTAAAAAACGCTTTTAATTTGGGGGCGAGCGATTATTTGAAAAAGCCTTTTGATTTAGACGAATTGGAAGCGCGCATTAAAAGGTTTTTCAATGATGATCCCATAGAAATCATGCCTAACATTTTTTATCACCAAAATTGCTTGAGTGTCATGGGCAAAAAAGAGATCTTGCCACCCAAAACCGCACAACTTTTAGAATATTTTTTAGAGCATAAAGGGCAAATCATTAGCTCTCAAGCGTTAGAAAATAATTTATGGGAGCAGGCGATTGATGATTCCACCTTGCGCACTTACATTAAAGTGTTGCGCAAGCTTTTGGGTAAAAATTGTATAGAAACGCATAAGGGGGTGGGCTATCGCTTTAACCCACTATGAAAAAAAATCCCTCAAGCTCTTTTTAGGGACTTATTTAGGCTCTTCGTTTGTGTTAATGCTAGTGATTAGCGTTTTAGCGTTTAACTATGAAAAAAACGAAAAAATCAAAATGATACGCATGGACATGGACAAAATGGCTTCTAAGATCGCTAGTGAAATTATCCAATTGCACATGCAAACGCATGCGGATTATCAAAACGCTTTAAACGCCCTCATTTCACGCTATAAGGACGCTTCCATGGCGCTTTTTGATAGTAAAAAGCGTGTTTTATACTCTAATATCCCTGAAAGCGCAGATTTGATTAAAAACCATAAAGAGGCGGGTTTTTTTAGTTTTAAGGGGGAATATTACCTATTCACTGACGAAACTTTCTCTCATTTGGGCGTGGCTAAAATGCTTTTTAAAAATTCTAAACCCTTTCATTTTTCTTCTTTGTATCGTAATATTGTTTTAGTGTTTGTCGTAGCGTTTTTATGCGTGATAGGGGTTTCTGTGTTTTTAGGGCGTTTGTTTTTAAAGCCCATTAGGAATGAAATCACGCGCATCGATCATTTTTTAAAAAACACCACGCATGAATTAAACACCCCCATGAGCACTTTAGTCTTGTCTTTAAAAACCTTAGAAGACAACCAACAACACCGCCGCATTAAAATCGCGATCCAGCGCATGAGTTTTTTATACCGCTCGCTCTCTTATTTAGTGATGCAAGATATTGAGCACGAATCCTTTGTGCTTTTAGACTTAAAAGCCTTAATTATTAAAGAAAACACGCTTTTTAGCGAGATGATAGACTACCACAAGCTGGAATTTAAAAGCGATTTAGTGGGAGTTGAATTGAAGGCTAAAGAGCAGGATTTCCTTTCGCTTTATAGCAATTTGCTCATGAATGCGATCAAATACAGCGTCATGCATGGGTATATCCACATAGAGCTAACGCACGAGTTTTTGAAAGTGAAAAATTTAGGGTATGAAATCCCTAAAGACAAGATTAAAGAATTAAGCGTTCGTTATGCGCGTTTCAATTCTAGCGTGTTGGGTTATGGTATAGGGTTAGATTTGGTGAAAAAAGTGTGCGAAAAGTATAAAATGCGTTTAGAAATTCATAGCGAACCCTCTTTAAAAGGATCGTTTTACGAAAATTCGTTCTGTATTCATTTTCAAGGATAAAGATGCTTTCAGTGTATGAAAAAGTGAATGCTCTAGACAAAAGGGCACTTGAAGAATGGCTTTTAAGCGAAGACATTTTAATGGAAAACGCCGCTATGGCTTTAGAAAGGGCGGTTTTGCAAAACGCTTCTTTAGGCGCTAAAGTCATTATCCTTTGTGGGAGCGGGGATAATGGGGGCGATGGCTATGCGTTAGCCAGGCGTTTAGTGGGGCGTTTTAAAACGCTGGTCTTTGAAATGAAACCAGCCAAAAGCCCCATGTGCCAATTGCAACAAGAAAGGGCTAAAAAAGTAGGGGTAGTCATCAAAGCATGGGAAGAAAAAAATAAAGATTTAGAATGCGATGTGTTAATAGATTGCGTGGTGGGGAGTAACTTTAAGGGCGAATTAGAGCCGTTTTTAAACTTTGAAAGCCTTTCTCAAAAAGCGCACTTTAAAATCGCTTGCGATATTCCTAGCGGGATCGATTCTAAAGGCAGGGTGGATAAGAAGGCGTTTAAGGCGGATTTGACTATCAGCATGGGCGCTATTAAGTCATGCTTATTAAGCGATAGGGCTAAAGACTATATAGGGGAATTGGAAGTGGGGCATTTAGGGGTTTTTAATCCAATTTATGAGATCCCAACAGACACTTTTTTACTGGAAAAAAGCGATTTGAAACTGCCCTTAAGGGATAAAAAAAACGCTCACAAAGGCGATTACGGGCATGCGCATGTGCTTTTAGGCAAGCATAGTGGGGCGGGGTTATTGAGCGCAATAAGTGCGTTAAGTTTTGGATCTGGGGTGGTGAGCGTTCAAGCGTTAGAATGCGAGATAACTTCTAATAACAAGCCTTTAGAATTGGTTTTTTGTGAAAATTTCCCTAACTTATTGAGCGCGTTCGCTCTTGGCATGGGGTTAGAAAATATTCCAAAGGATTTTAACAAGTGGCTTGAATTAGCCCCATGCGTTTTAGATGCGGGCGTTTTTTATCATAAAGAAGTGTTACAAGCCTTAGAAAAAGAAGCGGTTTTAACCCCTCACCCTAAAGAGTTTTTATCGTTGTTAAAATTAGTGGGGATCAATATAAGCATGCTAGAATTGTTAGACAATAAACTAGAAATCGCAAGGGATTTTTCTCAAAAATACCCCAAGGTGGTTTTGCTTTTAAAGGGGGCTAATACCCTAATCGCTCATCAAGGGCGAACTTTTATCAACATTTTAGGGAGCGTGGCTTTGGCTAAAGCTGGGAGTGGCGATGTGTTAGCGGGGCTTATTTTAAGCTTGCTTTCTCAAAACTACACGCCTTTAGACGCTGCTATTAACGCAAGCCTAGCGCACGCCCTAGCGGGTTTGGAATTTAAGAATAATTACGCTTTAACGCCCTTAGATTTGATAGAAAAGATCAAACGATTATAAAAGGATAAAAATGGATCATTTAAAACATTTGCAGCAATTGCAAAACATTGAAAGGATCGTGCTTTCAGGAATTGTGTTGGCCAATCATAAGATTGAAGAGGTCCATAGCGTTTTAGAGCCTAGCGATTTTTACTACCCGCCTAACGGCTTGTTTTTTGAAATCGCTTTAAAACTGCATGAAGAAGATTGCCCCATTGATGAGAACTTTATCCGCCAAAAAATGCCTAAAGACAAAAAAATCGAAGAAGAAGATCTGGTCGCTATTTTTGCGGCAAGCCCTATAGATAATATTGAAGCCTATGTGGAAGAGATTAAAAACGCTTCCATTAAACGAAAACTTTTTGGCTTGGCTAACACCATTAGAGAGCAAGCCCTAGAAAGCGCGCAAAAATCCAGCGATATTTTAGGTGCTGTGGAGCGAGAAGTCTATGCGTTATTGAATGGCAGCACCATAGAGGGCTTTAGAAGCATTAAAGAAGTGCTTGAAAGCGCAATGGATCTTATTACAGAAAACCAAAGAAAGGGGAGTTTGGAAGTTACTGGCATACCGACTGGCTTTGTCCAATTGGATAATTATACGAGCGGTTTTAATAAAGGGAGTTTAGTCATTATAGGGGCAAGGCCGTCTATGGGTAAAACCAGTTTGATGATGAACATGGTCTTAGCTGCGCTCAATGACGATAGGGGGGTAGCGGTTTTTAGTTTGGAAATGTCCGCAGAGCAACTCGCTTTAAGGGCGTTATCGGATCTCACTTCTATTAACATGCATGATTTAGAAAGCGGGAGGCTTGATGATGATCAATGGGAAAATTTAGCCAAATGCTACGATCACCTTTCTTGCAAAAAACTCTTTTTCTACGATAAAAGCTATGTGAGGATAGAGCAAATCCGCTTGCAACTGCGAAAGCTTAAATCCCAACACAAGGAATTGGGTATCGCTTTTATTGACTATTTGCAGCTCATGTCAGGGAGCAAAGCCACCAAAGAACGCCATGAGCAAATCGCTGAAATTTCAAGGGAGCTTAAAACCTTAGCCAGAGAGTTAGAAATCCCTATCATAGCGTTAGTGCAACTCAACCGCAGTCTGGAAAATCGAGACGATAAACGGCCCATTCTTTCGGATATTAAAGACAGCGGAGGGATTGAACAGGACGCTGATATTGTTTTATTTTTATATAGAGGCTATATCTATCAAATGAGGGCTGAAGACAATAAAATAGACAAACTCAAAAAAGAAGGCAAAATTGAAGAGGCACAAGAGTTGCACCTAAAAGTTAATGAAGAAAGGCGTATCCACAAGCAAAATGGCAGTATTGAAGAGGCTGAAATCATTGTGGCTAAAAACAGGAATGGGGCTACAGGAACGGTTTATACGCGCTTTAACGCTCCTTTCACACGCTATGAAGACATGCCCATAGATTCTCATTTAGAAGAGGGACAAGAAACTAAAGTGGATTATGATATAGTTACAACTTGAAAGATAAAACTTTTCAGGGGGCGTTTGAACTTCTTTCAACCCCTAAAGAATACTTATGGTGTGGGGTGTTTTTAAGCCTTTTGTTGGCGATCAATCTTTATTTAGAATACTTGAATTACCAAAAGCTTGATTTTTCAAAACCGACAAGCTTAAACGCTCAAATCTTATTGCAATACCCTAAAACGAAAGATCAAAAAACCTATTTTGTTTTAAAGCTCCAATCAAAGGGCATGATCTTTTACACCACCATTAAAGAGCCTTTAAAAAACCTCCAATACCGCCATGCACAATTTTTTGGCAAAATCAAACCTTGCTCGTTCTTAGAGTCTCTAAAATCATGCTTTTTTCAAACTTATTCTTTTTCTTTAACACGAAAACACAATTTCAAATCGCATTGGCGCCATTTCATTGACAGCGTTCATTCCAACGCTTTGGTGGGTAATTTGTATCGAGCGTTATTTATGGGGGATAGCTTGAATAAGGATTTAAGAGACAGGGCTAACGCGCTAGGGATCAACCACTTACTAGCCATTAGCGGGTTCCATTTGGGGATTTTGAGTGCGAGCGTGTATTTTCTTTTTTCGCTTTTTTATACCCCCTTACAAAAACGCTATTTCCCTTACAGGAACGCTTTTTATGATATAGGGGTTTTGGTGTGGGTTTTTTTGCTAGGGTATTTATTGCTATTAGATTTTTTACCCTCTTTTTTCAGGGCGTTTTTAATGGGCTTACTAGGGTTTTTGGCATGCTTTTTTGGGGTAAGGCTTTTGAGTTTTAAACTTTTGGTTTTAGCGTGCTGTATCGCCATAGCGTTACTCCCTAAATTGCTTTTTAGCGTGGGGTTTTTGCTTTCTGTCTGTGGGGTGTGGTATATCTTTTTGTTTTTAAAACACACTCAAATTTTTTTTAAAAATTCTTCTTTTTTAATGCGATCGTTTCAAGCCATAAGCTTAAGCGCGCTGGTGTTTTTGAACATGCTCATTGTCGCGCATGCCTTTTTCCCTATGTTTTCGCCCTACCAGCTCTTTAGCATTCCTTTAGGCTTGATTTTTATCGTGTTTTTCCCTTTGAGCTTGTTCTTGCATGCGGTGGGTTTAGGGTCTTTATTGGATAATATTCTAAGCATGCCTTTAACCATCCCCACGATTTCGGTTTCTTCACCTTTATGGCTTTTGGGGGTGCATTTGTTTTTAACGATTTTAAGCGCGCGTTTTTTTAAGGTTTATTTAAGCATGAATGTTTTAAGCACAGGCTTTTTCTTGTATTGTTGCTATCAATATATTATAATGCCTAGCTCAATTGTGGGTTAGAAAAGTCATTTTATTAGGGATCAAATAATTGCTTAAAAAAATCACGCACCAAATCAAAGCTTTAAGCGAGTTGGTCGCTTTGGAGCATACGATATTTTCTAGCATGTTTTTACTCATGGCTATGGTCATAAGCTCCTATCAAAAAAATCAAACGCTCTTTTTTGGGTTAGAAACCTTAATCCTTTGTTTTTTAGCCTTATTAGGGGCAAGAAACTTCGCTATGGGATTTAACCGCTTGGTGGATAGAGACATTGATAAGGATAACCCAAGGACGAAAAACCGCCCGAGCGTGGATGGTAGGATCAGCGTTAAAGGCATGGTCATTTTTAGCGCTTTAAACGCGCTTTTATTCGTGGGAGTGAGCTATTTCATTAACCCTTTAGCTTTCAAGCTCTCACTACCTTTTTTAATCGTTTTGGGGGGGTATTCGTATTTCAAGCGCTTTTCTTCTTTGGCGCATTTTGTCGTGGGTTTGGCTTTAGGTTTAGCCCCCATTGCAGGAAGCGTGGCGGTTTTAGGGGATATTCCTTTATGGAATGTCTTTTTGGCTTTAGGGGTGATGTTATGGGTGGCTGGGTTTGATTTGCTCTATTCTTTACAGGATATGGAGTTTGATAAAGAAAGGGGTTTGTTTTCCATTCCTAGCCGATTAGGGGAAAAATGGTGCTTGAATCTCTCAAGGCTCTCACACCTTGTAGCGCTGATCTGCTGGCTTTTTTTTGTGAAATGCTATCATGGGGGGATTTTTGCGTATTTAGGATTAGGGGTTTCAGCCTTGATTTTACTCTATGAGCAGATCTTAGTGGCCAGAGATTATAAAAACATTCCTAAAGCCTTTTTTGTGAGTAATGGCTATTTGGGGGTGGTGTTTTTTATTTTTATTGTCCTTGATGTGGGGTTTAAGCATGCATGAGTTGGTTTTAAGATCCCAAGCTTTAGGGTTTGAAACGCGCTTAGTCCAATGCGATTTATCATTCTCTTATGAAAGGTTTATCTCTAAAAGTAAACGCTCTTTAGCGGTATTAGAAGAATTTGATTGGTTAAATTCTGGCTTTGATTTTTCACGCTTGAATGTTGAAAATGACACTCTGGAATTACTCAAAGCGCTGTATTTTAAATTAGAAAAATTAGAGAGCCTGCTTTTAAAAGAAAATCTGCTTGAATTGGAGCAAAATAACCGCATCACTGCTTTAGGGCATGGGCTAGTTTGCCTAAAAAAACAAAGCCTGATAGCGCCTCAAACTTACTATGGGCGCTGCGTGTTAGAAGGGAAAATTCTAGCCTTTTTTGGCGTGGCAAGGGATAAAGATTTTTTAGAAATCACTCGCATGCACGCCTTAGACATTAAGCGTTATGATTCTTTCATTGTTGATAGCGAAAGAAAAGGCTTAAAATTATGAACGGGAGCAATCATGTTATCTTCTAATGATTTGTTTATGGTCGTTTTAGGAGCGATTTTATTGGTGTTGGTGTGCTTGGTGGGGTATTTGTATCTTAAAGAAAAAGAGTTTTACCATAAAATGAGGCGTTTAGAAAAAACCTTAGATGAATCCTATCAAGAAAATTATATCTATTCTAAGCGTTTGAAAGAATTAGAGGGGCGTTTAGAGGGCCTTTCTTTAGAAAAAAGCGTTAAAGAGGATAGCTCATTAAAAACGACCCTTTCACACCTTTATAACCAGTTGCAAGAAATCCAAAAATCCATGGACAAAGAACGCGATTATTTAGAAGAAAAAATCATTACTTTAGAAAACAAATTCAAAGACATGGGGCATTATGCCGCTAGCGATGAGATCAACGAAAAACAGGTTTTAAAAATGTATCAAGAGGGTTATAGCGTGGATTCTATTTCTAAAGAGTTTAAAGTGAGTAAGGGCGAGGTGGAATTTATACTGAACATGGCAGGGTTAAAATGGTAGCTTTAAGCAACGCTCTTTCAAGGGTTTTTGGCTCTGTGGCTGGCTATAAATTCCCTTCTTTTATCCAAAAAGGTATCAACGCTCTTTATGTTAAGATCTTTAAAATTGATTTGAGCGAGTTTGAGCCTTTGGAAAACTACAAGAGTTTGAACGCTCTTTTCACGCGCTCCTTAAAAAAAGAACGACCCTTTGACAAATCCCCTAATATTTGCATTGCACCTTGCGATGCTTTGATCACGGAATGCGCTTTTTTAGATAACGATACCGCTTTACAAATTAAAGGCATGCCCTATAAAGCGCATGAATTAGTGGGCGAAATCAACCCCTTAAGGCTTTCTTTTTTCTATGTGAATTTTTACCTTTCGCCCAAAGATTACCACCACTACCACGCTCCTTGCGATTTAGAAATTTTAGAGGCTCGTTATTTTGCGGGGAAATTACTACCAGTCAATAAACCCTCGCTTTACAAAAACAAAAATCTGTTTGTGGGCAATGAAAGGGTGGTGTTTGTTGCAAAAGACATTCAAGGCAATCAATTGTATTTTGTAGCGGTGGGAGCGTTAAATGTGGGTAAAATGCGTTTTAATTTTGATAAGAATATCCAAACTAACGCTAAAGTCCGTTTCACGCAAACCTACTCTTATAACCCTCCGATTAAGGTTAAAAAAGGGGATAATTTAGGGAATTTTGAAATGGGCTCTACTATTGTTTTATTCATTCAAAACACCGCTTTTAAAGATTTGAGAGAAAAAAGCGTGAAGTTTGGGGAAAGTATAGGGGAATTTCATGCCAACTGATAACGATTTAAAAACTTCTATTGTGGAATTGTTGAAAGATTTAGACGCGCTTTTAGTGGCTCATTTTTACCAAAAAGATGAGATTGTAGAGTTGGCTCATCATACAGGCGATAGCTTGGAATTAGCCAAAATCGCAAGCCAGAGCGATAAAAACCTCATCGTGTTTTGCGGGGTGCATTTCATGGGTGAAAGCGTGAAAGCCCTAGCCTTTAACAAACAAGTGATCATGCCCAAACTCTCATGCTGCTCTATGGCAAGGATGATAGACAGCCATTACTACGATAGAAGCGTCCATTTATTGAAAGAATACGGCGTTAAAGAATTTTACCCTATCACTTATATCAATTCTAACGCTGAAGTGAAAGCCAAAGTCGCTAAAGATAATGGCGTGGTCTGCACGAGCAGGAACGCTTCTAAAATCTTCAATCACGCTTTAAAACAAAATAAAAAAATCTTTTTTTTACCGGATAAATGCTTGGGGGAAAATCTAGCCCTAGAAAATGGCTTAAAAAGCGCGATTTTAGGCGCAAATAGCCCAGAAGAAATCAAAAACGCTGATGTGGTTTGTTATAACGGCTTTTGTTCGGTGCATCAGCTTTTCAAATTAGAAGACATTGAATTTTACCGCCAAAAATACCCGGATATTTTAATCGCTGTCCATCCAGAGTGCGATCCTAGCGTGGTTTCTAACGCTGATTTTAGCGGATCAACGAGTCAAATCATAGAATTTGTAGAAAAGTTAAGCCCTAATCAAAAAGTCGCCATAGGCACTGAAAGCCATTTAGTCAACCGCTTGAAAGCCAAGCGCCACCATCAAAACACTTTCATTCTTTCTAGCACGCTCGCCTTTTGTCCTACCATGAATGAAACGACTTTAAAAGATTTGTTTGAAGTTTTAAAGGCTTATAAAAACCACAGGGCTTACAATACGATTGAATTAAAAGATGAGGTGGCGTGCTTAGCCAAACTCGCTTTAACCAAAATGATGGAGTTATCTTAATGGAGATTAAAACCTTTTTAGAACGCGCTTTAAAAGAAGATTTAGGGCATGGGGATTTGTTTGAAAGGGTGTTAGAAAAAGATTTTAAAGCCACGGCTTTTGTTAGGGCTAAACAAGAGGGTGTGTTTTCAGGCGAAAAATACGCTTTAGAGTTGCTTCAAATGACCGGCATTGAATGCGCTCAAACCATTAAAGATAAAGAGCGTTTCAAGCCTAAAGACACTTTAATGGAGATTAGGGGGGATTTTAGCATGCTTTTAAAGATTGAGCGCACCCTATTAAACCTTTTGCAACACAGCAGCGGGATCGCTACTTTAACGAGCCGTTTTGTAGAAGCTTTAAATTCTCATAAGGTGCGTTTGTTGGATACGAGAAAAACCAGACCCCTTTTAAGGATTTTTGAAAAATATTCCGTGCTTAATGGGGGAGCGAGCAACCACCGATTAGGGCTAGATGACGCTTTAATGCTTAAAGACACGCATTTAAAGCATGTGAAAGATCTCAAAAGCTTTTTAGCGCATGCCAGAAAAAACTTGCCTTTCACGGCTAAAATTGAAATTGAATGCGAGAGCTTTGAAGAGGCCAAAAACGCCATGAGCGCAGGAGCGGATATTGTGATGTGCGATAACATGAGCGTTGGAGAAACGAAAGAAATTGCCGCTTACAGAGAGGCGCATTACCCCTTTGTCTTATTGGAAGCGAGCGGGAACATTTCACTAGAGAGCATCAACGCTTACGCCAAAAGCGGCGTGGATGCCATTAGTGTAGGGGCTTTAATCCATCAAGCCACTTTTATTGACATGCACATGAAAATGGCTTAAAGACTTCAAAAAGGGGTTATTAGCATGCTAAAAGAATATCTAGAAAGCATTAAAGATCTGACGCCTGAAAGTAATGAACACACGCACCGCCCTTCTTTATACAACTTGCTTGATAGCTTAAAAGACCATTTCAATAAAGAATTTGAGATTGAGCATGAGCCTAAAAGAGAGCGAGGAAGTCAGCCTGATTTTCGCGTTTCTTATCAAGGGCTTAACATCGGCTATATAGAAAATAAAAAAGTGGGGTTCGATCTTAACCAACTCTTAGAAGAAAAACAAATCCTTAAATACTTAGAATTAAACCCTAATCTCATGCTCACCGATTATCTTAATTTCATGTGGGTAGGGAAAGATGAGAATAACGCCCCTTTAATCAAAAAAGAAATCTCTGTCGCTAGCCTTGATGAACTCTCTAAACCCTTAAAACCCAACCCGCAAACCGAGCGCGATTTAATTGAATTGTTCAAAAGCTTTTTCAATTACGAAGCAGCCCCTATTACTAACGCTAAAGATTTCGCAACGCATTTAAGCCCGCGCACCAGGTATTTAAAAGACGCTTTAATCCAATACCAAAAAGACGATCAAGTTTCTAGCATTTTTAAGAATTTTAAAGAATATCTTTATGAAGAATTGAGTTTTGAAGACTTTAGCGATGCGTTCGCTCAAACGCTCACCTACAGCCTTTTTCTAGCCAAGCTCAACCACCCTTTTGAAAAAATAGATTTCAATAATGTGAGGAGTTCCATCCCTAAAAACTTCGCTGTGATCAGAGAAATGGCGGATTTTTTAAAGAGGCTTGATAGCATAAAAGAAATCCAATGGCTTTTAAATGAAATTTTAAGCTTGATCAATCATGTTGATATGGGCTCTATTATTAAAGATTTGAATGACGATAAAGACCCTTATTTGCACTTTTATGAAACCTTTTTAAGCGCTTATGACCCTAAATTGCGAGAGAAGAAGGGCGTGTACTACACCCCAGATTCTGTGGTGAAATTCATCATTAACGCTTTGGATAGTTTGCTTAAAACGCATTTCAAAGACGCTCCCTTAGGCTTAAAAAGCGCTTTAGATAACGAAAACATCAAGCTCTTAGACTTTGCCACCGGCACCGGCACTTTTTTATTGGAAGCGTTTAGAAAAGCGCTAGAAGTGAGAAAAACAAGCGATGGAAGCACCTCCACTAAAGAAGACAAATACCAAAATCTCTTGAAGCAATTCTATGGGTTTGAATATTTGATCGCTCCTTATGCGATCGCTCATTTGAACCTCAGCCAAGCCTTTAAGCAGGAGTTTAAAAAGCCTCTCAAAGAAAACGACGCGCTTCAAATCATTTTAACCAACACCCTCATACAGCCTAGTGAGATCGCCGCTCATCGTGGGCTAAGCCCGATTTTTGAAAAAGAGCTTAAAAGCGCTCAAGAAATTAAAAAAAATGAAAATATCCTTATCATCACCGGTAATCCCCCTTATAGCGGGGCGAGCAGTAATGATGGCTTGTTTGAATGGGAAGTGAAAGCCACTTACGGCATAGAGCCTGAATTTCAAACCATAGAAATAGAAAAAAACATTAAACTCACCGATAAAATCCAAACGCTTTTAAAGAATATTCAAAAACAAAAAGAAAGCGGTAGTAAAAACGATCTAAAGAAACTTAAAAACCTCCATTCTAAATACAAACTGCAAAAGGAGAAAAACCCTAAATGGCTCTTAGACGATTACGTGAAATTCATGCGTTTCGCTCAAAACAAGATCGAATCGTTAGGGCATGGCCTTTTTGGCTTTATCTCTAACAACGCTTTTTTAGACAACCCTACTTTTAGGGGGTTAAGGCGCTCTCTTTTAGAATGCTACGATGAGCTTTATATTTTAAATTTGCATGGAAACGCTAGGAAAAAGGAGGAAACCCCACAAGGCGCAAAAGATGAAAACGTTTTCAATATCAAACAAGGCGTGTCCATCAACCTCTTTGTCAAAAAGGCGCAAACAACCAAGCAAAAAATCTATTATTATGATGTTTATGGCGAAAGGGCTGAAAAATACGCCTTTTTAGCCCAAAACGATTTGAATAGTATTGAATGGCTTGAGCTTGCCCCAAGGGAGCCTTTTTACTTACTCATACCCCAAAAAACGCCCTTGTTAGATGAATACGAACAAGGCTTTAGCGTTCAGGATATGTTTCAAATCTCAAGTGTGGGGATTGTTACAGGAAAAGATAGAATTTTTATTGCTAACAACACTGAAAGTTTAAAAGAACAAGTCTTAAAATATTGTAATGAATTTAACGAACAATGCGTCAAGGACATTCACTATCGTCCTTTTGATATACGCAAAGTTTATTACGACACCAAAAAACTAGAAAGAGCAAGGGAGAACACATTTAAACACATGTTACCCCCCCCCCCCCAACAAACCCTAAAACACCCAATCAAACGCGCAAAAATGTCGCGCTAAACACCCCACGACAGCTAAAAAACAACGATAAAAGTTGGACGCAATGCTTTATAAGCTCTAGCATTAACGATCAGGGGTTAAGCTCTGGGGGCAATGGAGCTGGGGTCAATTACCCCCTTTATCAGTTTAGAAATCCCAACTACACCGAAAATTTTACGCCAGAGTTTAGAAGCTTTATAGATAAGCGCTATAACCACTCTTTTGAGCCGCTAGAGGTTTTAGGCTATATTTATGCGCTATTGTATTCCCCACATTACCGCAAGCGTTACGAAGATTTTCTCAAAGCCGATTACCCTAAAATCCTTTTCACAAACAATAAAGATTTGTTTAGGGCTTTAAGCCTTTTAGGGATTGAACTAATCGGCTTGCATGTCTTAAATAAAGAAAGCTTGAATCACAGCTTTGAAAAATTAAAAGACGCTACCATAGGCGAATCCCGCTATAAAGATGAGTGTAACCCCATTATCAAAAAACCCTTTTATAACGAACCAGAACAACGGCTTTATATCAACCATAGCGCTTATTTTAGGGGGGTGAGTAAAGAAATTTATGATTATAGAATAGGGGGGTATGGCGTTTTAGACAAGTATTTAAAAAGCCACAAAAACGAGCCTTGCGACTTTGATCATGTAAGCAACATCATTAAAGTCATCGCGCGCACGATTGAAATCCAAAAAACGCTTGGATTTTTAACGAGCGATTTGCCTCATTTAAAAGGGAATGACAGCCAAGCGTTAATGCAAGAAATCTTGCAAAATCCACCCCCCCCCCCCCATTTAATGCCAATATCGCCCTTATCTTATCGCGCCAAGCCAAAGCCATCGGAGATTTTGACTTTGATGCCGCAT
>NZ_CP071935.1:1036836-1190434 GCF_030062585.1 Helicobacter pylori
AATGTTTTTGTAACGGGCATGCTTTGCGATTTGCATGTGAACGGATCGGGGAGTTATGCGTTTTTGTTGTATCGTTTAACATAGCAAAAATCACTCATAAATCAACCATTTACTCCATTTAAAAGAGTGTGAGTTTAGGTATAAGGAAAACTTGTATCAGGTTTATGGGAATGGGTATTAGAAAGTGGTAGGGTTATGATTGTCCATATTTACCTGATTTATCTATTAAAGTCAAAAGTCCAAGCGTCTTCGTTGGAAAATAAAGCCTTTTTTAAGAGCTTGAATTTGAAAAGAGTTTATATAATCGCTCAGTCAAAAGCAGATTTTTATGTCTTTTACAATCTAAAACTGAAAGTTATTCTCTAAAAACTTGTAACGCAATCAAACTCGTTCAAAATAGGTTGTTTCTTTGGTATTAGATGGCGCATCTTCTTTCAAGAGATGAGGTGCAAAATGTTTAATGGCGCTAATAATATCTTGTGGGTTCACAGAATCCACTGGCGGGTGCGGCATAGTCATGGCTTTGAACATCCAGTTGCTAGACCTAGAAATTATTTTTTGAAAATCCCTTGGATAGATCATGTGGATATTAGGGCCAACTTTCTTTGGGTAGGGGTGGAATCTTGGGCTTGAGCGACCTGAAGAGACTATGAACGCATGAGGGATCTTCAAACAAGCGCTCAAATGCGTGATGGAAGACTCATTGCCCATCGCAAAACTAGCGTTCTTTAAAAGATAAAGGTATTCTATCAAACCGGTTTGATTGACTAAAGAAATGGCATTTTTGTGGCGTTTTAGAATGGAATTGGCAAGCTTTTCATCTTTTTTAGAGTTCCCGCAAAGAATGAGTTGGTAGTCAGGATTTAAAAAATAGATCATCTCATCAAAGCGCTTATACGCTCTAAAATCATCGCTAGCTCCGAGATTCAACACGCCATAAGGTGGTTTTAGAATATTCTTAAACTTTTCATATTCAAAAGCGATGGGGAGTTTTAATTCAAGTTCAACAAACCCTATATCCACGCCTTTAAAATGCTTAAAAAAAGACTGAAAAAAATCTTGATTGGAATCATAGAGGAATTGCGGCACTTCTTTAGGGTAGAACAAATGCGTGTAAAAACTTTTTCTAATTTCCCCTCTCTTTCTATAATCAGTCCTAAAGGAAGATTCTATTGGGTGGGTGCAAAAAACCCCCACTTTATTTTCGGCAATCAAGTGCTTTATAATAGCGTCTTCTTTGGTTGAAAAATAAAACATAGAACTATTAATGCATATCTCATAGCTTTCTTTTCTTAAATTAGAAACATCTTCGTAGCGTTTTCTCATGAACTTTGGGAGAAAAAATAACAATTCTTTTAATTTTGAAAGGCGTGAGCCATTAGCGCCAATCCGCAAGTATTTTTCCCAATAAATGTTATCTAAAAAGATAAACTTATCTATATATTGGGAATCGCAATGGGTTGCCATATCCTTGATAGTAGCGTTTCCAATAAAGGTGGTTTCATAATTTTCAAAATATTTTTTAAAAAGAGGTAAAAAATTGCGATAGAGTATATAATCTCCAATAATGTCCAAGCGGATAAAACATAAGGTTTTTTTACGAATGGGTGGAGAGATAGGCTTTGTAAGGGTGAGCAATCTGTCTAGTTGGTTTTGGATGCGAATAAGGCTATCTTTTTGAAAAGTATAACGACTTTTAAAGAACCTTCTAACAATTGGAATCTTTTGAATAAGAGGAATTTTTGCAATGGTTGCAACCATCAAAACGAAAGCTATATAAGGGTAATAATAAAGATAAGATAATTTTGATTTTAAAAACAAAGAGAGTAAAAATTTCAAAAATAGCTCCTATTTTTTAGCGTTCAATCATGTAAAATCCACGCAAAGGATTAAGAATAAATAAAGGTGTGATTATAACAAAAAGTCTCTTATCAAAGCTACATCTTGCGGTAATTGATAAAACCCACAATCTTTTCACCCTCTTTTTCAATGTCAATCAAACCCATATCGTTTGAGCCATTAGGCGGGGTGATGCCTAAAAAACGCTCATTGAAAGGCCGCCATCTGGCAATGGAGGCGCTGAGTTCGTTAGGGTAAAACCCAATAGAGGGGTTTTGACTCACTTAATGAAGCCACAGATAATTTTTTAGCCTTAGCTCTGTGCCTAAATCTGTGGTGCTGGTGTATCAAAGTTTTAAATTTGTGTTACACTACAAGATAAAATTTTTGTTTGGGATTAATATTTTGAAACTACTATTACCTATTGCAATACTACTATTACCTATTGTGCTGTTATACGCTTATTTTAACCGAAAGACTTCTGATTGGTCTTTAAGGCTCTTTGAAATGACGCAACGCCTGATTGATAAGCTGCTTTCTATCACCCCCATTAAACGCCAAAACGCCACAGAAAAAGCCTTGTGTATTGTGAGACTAGATGTGGTGGGGGATTATATTTTAACGCGCAATTTTTTTGCCCCCTTCAAAGAGCATTACAAAGATTATAAGATTGTTTTTATTGGCAATTCAATCATTAAAGATTTGAGTGTGGTTGCCGATAGCCCTTACGTTGATGAATTTATTTTCTTAGATCATTCCATTTGGAATCAATATAATGGATACATTCACAGCAGGCAGCATGCTTTTAGATTTCTGCGTTATTTGCTCAAATTTTTCATCAAGCGCTACAATGAATTGTTGATGCTTAAAAAAACGCATTACGAGATTGCCATTAACCCCATTTTGCCTTGGGGCGATATTTTAAGAGATGATATAGTGATGAAACACTTAGACGCTTCTTTTAAGGTTAGCGTAAGGCATGAACCTTTTGTGGATAGGGGCCATCATAGTGTCTATGTTAGCGATGGGAAAATCAGCCATTTTTACACCCATCTTTTCAATATCCCTAAGGTGAGCAAATTCTTATTTGAATTCCATCAAGACTTATTTTCTGCTTTTTTCAAAACTTTTAAAGGAGTGGATTTAGCTCCTGTATCTTTTGGCATGGAATTGCCACCATCTTCGGTTCTTAAAGAAAGTTCGCAAAATTTACTCAATGGTTTGAGTTCTCGCTATGGCGTATTGAATTTGGGATCAAGCGATTTTTTTAGGTGTTATAGGTATTTTAATAGGATTGTGCGTTATTTGAATGCAGACATTCAGCTAGTGATTTGTGGGACGACGCCCACAGAAGCAAAAGAAGCTGCTAAATTGGTAAAAGCTCATAAAAATGCCATATCGTTAGTAGGAAAAACTAGCTTATTGGAATACGCCTATATCATTAAGGGTGCTGAATTTGCATTAGGGAATGAATCCAGTATCGCTCATTTTGCAGCGGCTCTTAAAGTGCCTTACATTTTTATTTTAAGCAATGGCAGTTCTTATGCAACCTTTCACCCTTATCCTAAAACGCTTTGCGCTACCCATCATGTGATTTATCCCACCGAATTTGCAAATCTTAGAGAATCAAAGAAAATTTGGGAACAACGAAATGTGAATATGATAAAACCTAGTGCTGTGATAGCAAGCATCAAAGAGCACGCCCCACATTTATTAAAAGAGAACACTCCTGACGATATTGATAAAGATTACTTCATAGAAGAAGTGTGAAGCAGTCCAAACAACGCCATCTATTATTATAACGCCGTTTTCCATCCTTGCTTTTAGGGTGTCTGACTAGATAAGGGGTGTAAATAGAGGTTGTAATTATGCAATTAGGTCTGTTCCAAATAAAATTGCGCTTCGTTCGTTTTCATTATAACGCTCCTTAAAAAACATGAGAAAGATTATAACGATGATTACCTTATTAGAAGTTTAGCATGCATGTTATAGAGCACTAATCTCTAATCTGTGCATCAAGCAAACTTTATGTTTGGATTTTTCTCGCACACAAAAGATAGATCAGGATACCAATTTTATTTTTCAGCAATAATGATTTTATAACCATTTTTCTTAGCAAATGTTTTAAACTTAGGGAAAAGTTGGATTTCAAGAATTTTTGAAATAATTTTAGTATCTGGTGAAATTGTATAAATATTTTTATCTATATTAATAAATCCTTTAATTTTCCAATCTCCCAACTGAGTTGTAACATGGCCAGTCAATTCTGTTGCAAAAACCTTAAGTTTTTCAATAAAATTTTGTTTGACTGACTCCATAACTACCTTCCAAACACTCAATTGCCACCAAATATATCTAACTGATTATAACACGAAAATTATCGCTTTTAGTGTTGTAAAAATTTGCTTCTCCTTACCAAATGAGCGCTTCTTTTAAGGCTTTTAAAATCTCTTCATAGCTTTCTAATACATAAACTTTTATTACCCCACCTCCATAAATTCTTTAAGTGCACCGCTTTTAAAACCGCCTATAACCTTTTTAAGACGAGACAAAATCACGCTCTCAAAATGCTCCCCCATTTAATGCCAATATCGCCCTTATCTTATCGCGCCAAGCCAAAGCCATCGGAGATTTTGACTTTGATGCCGCATTCATCAGCAAGGAAGCAAGCGATAACAATATCTATCGCAGAGGCGGAGGATCAGTTTTCACTTTATTCTGTATTATCTAATCTCGCTTTAGTTTGCGATAGAGGCTCTAAAGTAAGCCCCATTTCTAATGTTTTTGTAACGGGCATGCTTTGCGATTTGCATGTGAACGGATCGGGGAGTTATGCGTTTTTGTTGTATCGTTTAGGCTCAAAATGAGTGAATGAATGGGCATGTTATCTAAATTTTAGATAGAATAAACGCAAAAATTGAATAAAACCTTAAAGGTGATTCTTTCTAATCTCAAAAATGGGTGGTGCTATTAACAATGACAAAACGACTTTTTAAAGGGTTGTTAGCGATTTCTCTTGCGGTGAGTTTGCATGGTGGTGAAGTTAAGGAGAAAAAGCCGGTCAAGCCGGTTAAAGAAGATCCGCAAGAATTAGCGGCTAAAAGGGTGGAAGCGTTCAGTCGTTTCTCTAATGTGGTTACAGAAATTGAAAAAAAATATGTGGATAAAATCAGTATTTCTGAGATCATGACTAAAGCGATTGAAGGCTTGCTCTCTAATTTGGACGCGCATTCAGCGTATTTGAATGAAAAGAAGTTTAAGGAATTTCAAGCTCAAACCGAGGGTGAATTTGGGGGGCTTGGGATCACGGTGGGCATGCGCGATGGCGTTTTAACCGTTATTGCTCCCTTAGAAGGCACTCCCGCTTACAAGGCTGGGGTTAAATCAGGCGATAACATTCTAAAAATCAATAACGAAAGCACGCTGAGCATGAGCATTGATGATGCGATCAATCTCATGCGCGGCAAGCCAAAGACCCCTATTCAGATCACCATTGTGAGAAAAAACGAGCCAAAACCCTTGGTGTTTAACATCATTAGAGACATCATTAAACTCCCCTCTGTCTATGTGAAAAAGATTGAAAAAACCCCTTATCTGTATGTGAGAGTGAGTGGTTTTGACAAGAATGTTACCAAATCGGTTTTAGAAGGCTTGAAAGCCAACCCTAAGGCTAAGGGGATCGTGTTGGATTTAAGAGGCAATCCTGGAGGGCTATTAAACCAGGCGGTGGGCTTGTCTAACCTCTTCATTAAAGAGGGGGTTTTAGTCTCTCAAAAAGGCAAAAATAAAGAAGAAAATTTAGAATACAAGGCTAATGGCAGAGCCCCTTATACCAATTTGCCTATAGCGGTGTTAGTCAATGGCGGTTCAGCGAGCGCGAGCGAGATCGTAGCAGGAGCACTGCAAGATCACAAACGAGCCGTGATTATCGGTGAAAAAACCTTTGGTAAGGGAAGCGTGCAGATGCTGCTCCCTGTCAATAAAGACGAAGCCATTAAAATCACAACCGCACGCTACTATTTACCGAGCGGGCGCACCATTCAAGCTAAGGGGATCACGCCTGATATTGTGATTTATCCGGGTAAAGCGCCAGAAAATGAAAATAAATTCAGCTTGAAAGAAGCGGATCTAAAACACCATTTAGAGCAAGAGCTTAAAAAGATTGATGATAAAACCCCTAATTCCAAAGAGGCGGATAAAGACAAGAAAAACGAAGAGGAAAAAGAGGTTACTCCTAAAATGATCAATGATGATATCCAGCTAAAAACCGCTATTGACAGCTTGAAAACCTGGTCTATCGTTGATGAGAAAATGGATGAAAAAGCGCCTAAGAAGAAATAAAAACTCATGGGGTTTTTATTTGAAAAATCGTTAATGAGTTTTTGCACCCACTCAATCAAAATCCTTAAAATCATCAGTTTGATTTTAAGCTTTTGGGTAGGCTTTTTGGTTGCCGAGAACGCTAATGAGCCAGAAGAAATCAAGGCTAAAGTGGCTTATGTGAAAATCCCCCAATTAGAAGATTTAGAAAACAACCCGGTTTATATCGGTCAAATTATAGGCGTAACTTATGATTTATTGCTGTTTGACGCTGAGTTTTTGGAAGCCAAAATCAAAGACGGGTTGGATAAAACCCAAATTGAGCTTTTGAATAAGATGCCTAAATGGAAAAAGGTGGAAAAAGAGCTTTTCAGAGCGACTTATTATTACAAGATTAAGGGCGTAAAAGCGATTATTCCGTCCTTAGAAGTGAGCGCATTTTCCAATAAAGACAAATACATCGATCATTCCATAGCTCCCAAAGTTGCTTTGCAAGTAACGGATTTATCCAAAAACCCTCGTTACGCAAAAATCATGGCTAAAGATTTACAAGTTGTGCAATACAAAACCAAAGACTATGACGATAAAAACAATATTTTGGTGATGGAATTAGCGTTCAAAGAAGCCACTTGGGAAGATTTCCACATCAAAGAAGCGATCAAGCAAGGGTTTGATAACGCCTCTTTAAATCAGATCAAGGCTAAAGAAGGGAGCGTTTTTTATTATTGCGTGTTGCCTAAAACCCTTCAAAACCTTTCTTTTGATTATTTTTCGCTTTCTAATAGGCAGTTTAAAACCTTATCTTTTTCAGCCATTCCCACTCAAGACACTACCGGTATTCAAAGCGATCTCATCCCTAAAAACAATTTTTTAGTTTTTTCTAATGTGGCGCTGCTCGCTTTGTGCGTGTTTTTCTTGGCGCTGTTTTTCATTTTTGGGCGCAAACTCATTTTTTTAGGGCTTGGGGTTTTGTGCTTAGGGTTTGTTTTGTATCACCTTTTATTCACGCAAAAATCAGCCCTATTGCTCGCTCATAAAAAAATCCGCATTCTGCCCACGCAAAATTCCACCATTTTAGGGCTTTCTAAAAATGAAATGCCGATTAAAATCTTAGGCTCGCATGATGATTATTATAAAATCCTAACGCCGCATGAACAAATAGGATGGGTCAAAAAAGATGAAGTCAAATAAAAAGTCCAATCATTTAAGAGCGATTTATAGGGCTTTAGTGATCGCTATAGGCTTAGCCGTTATCATTGTTTTCAATTATTTTAACCGCAAAAACAATAACGCACGCTCTAGCCGTAAAACTTGTGCGTGTTTTTTCACGCTCACAGGGGTTAATTTAGAAAAAATAGGCGCTTTTGATACGGACGCTAAACTCATTGTCTTAAACCATCAAAGCTTACTGGACATTATTTATTTAGAAGCCTACCACCCTAGCAATATTTGCTGGATCGCTAAAAAAGAGCTGGGCGAAATCCCTTTTTATGGGCATGCCTTAACCGATACGGGAATGATTTTAATTGACAGAGAGGATAAAAAGGGGATCGTGAGCCTTTTGAAAGCGTGTAAAGAAAAGCTAGATCAAAACCGCCCTTTAGTGATTTTCCCTGAAGGCACTAGAGGCAAGGGAGGAGAAAAATTCCTCCCTTTCAAGCAAGGGGCTAAAATCATCGCCGAAAAATTCCAGCTCAAAATCCAGCCCATGGTGTTAATCAATTCCATTAAAATCTTTAATTCCAAGCCCCTAGAAGCCTATAAAGCACGCACCCGTTTAGTCATGCTAGAAAGCTATACGCCTGATTTTAACTCGCCCACCTGGTATGAAGAATTACAAGAACGCATGCAAAAAGAGTATTTAAAACACTACCACGAACTAAACGCATGAAGCTTTTTGACTACGCTCCTTTGAGTTTAGCTTGGCGGGAGTTTTTGCAAAGCGAATTTAAAAAACCTTATTTTTTAGAAATAGAAAAACGCTACTTAGAAGCCCTAAAAAGCCCTAAAACCATTTTCCCCAAAAGCTCTAATCTGTTTTATGCGTTCAATCTAACGCCCCCTTATGCGGTTAAAATCATCCTTTTAGGGCAAGACCCCTACCATTCCACCTACCTAGAAAATGAGCAAGAATTGCCGGTGGCGATGGGCTTAAGCTTTAGCGTGGAAAAAAATGCCCCCATCCCTCCAAGCTTAAAAAATATTTTTAAAGAATTGCATGCGAATTTGGGCGTGCCTGTGCCTTGTTGTGGGGATTTGAGTGCATGGGCTAAAAGGGGCATGCTGTTATTGAACGCCATTTTAAGCGTGGAAAAAAATAAGGCCGCTTCGCACAAGCATATTGGCTGGGAAGCTTTTAGCGATAGGATACTGATTCGCCTTTTTGAAACGATCTCCCCTTTAATCGTGGTGTTACTAGGGAAAGTCGCCCAAAAAAAGATCGCGCTAATTCCCAAAAACAAACACATCATCATCACAGCCCCTCACCCTAGCCCACTATCTAGGGGGTTTTTAGGGAGTGGGGTTTTTACAAGCGTTCAAAAAGCTTACCGAGAGGTTTATCATAAGGATTTTGATTTCAGTTTGTGATTGATGCTTAATGAAACAGAACCCCTTAAGAATGCCTTGATTTAAGAGCATTTGTGATAGAATGTTAATTTTTGAATAAAGGGAAAACATGCCAATTAAAATCGCTATCAATGGGACCGGGCGCATCGGTTTGTGCGCTATAAGGGTCGCTAGTCAAAGAAAAGATATAGAAATCGTCGCTATCAATTCTACCACTGAATTAGAAACTCTTTTGCATTTGATCCGTCATGACAGCGTGCATGGGCATTTTGAAGCCCAATTAAACGCCAATAGAACCCTAAATATCGGGCATAGTAAAAACATTTTAGTGTTGAGTGAGCGAGACATTAACAAGCTTGATTTTTCTGTCGCTAACGCAGAAATCATCATAGAATGCACCGGCAAATTCAATTCCTTAGAAGCTTCAAGCGCTCATCTTAAAAACAGCGTGAAAAAAGTCATCATCTCCGCTCCCGCGCAAAATACGCCCACCTTTGTCTATGGGGTGAATCATAAGAATTACCATAACGAAAGCGTGATTTCTAACGCTTCTTGTACGACTAATGCTAGCGCTCCTTTATTAAAAATCTTAGATGAAGCCTTTAAAGTAGAAAACGCGCTTTTAACCACCATCCACAGCTACACTAACGATCAAAACCTTTTAGACACCAAGCACAAAGACATCCGTCGCGCTAGAGCGGCCGGCCTTAACCTCATCCCCACAAGCACCGGCGTGAGCAAAGCCATTTCGCTGGTCTTACCGCATTTAGGCCCTAAAATTACAGGCCTTGCGATTAGAGTGCCTACCCCTAATGTGAGCTTGGTGGATTTGTCTTTAAGTTTTAAAAAATCCGTGAGTAAAGCAAGCGTTCAGCATGCGCTTAAAGACGCTTGTAAGCATGCCTTTAAAGGGATTGTGAGTGTTGATGAAGAAAGGCTTGTTTCAAGCGATTTTATTTCTTCGCCTTTTAGCGCGATCGTGATTGATGACCAAATCATGACAATAGGCGAAAAAAATGCTAAAGTATTGGCATGGTATGATAATGAGATGGGTTATAGCGAGCGCTTGATAGACATGGCGCAATATATAGCGCAAAATTAAAAGAAAGGATTTTCATGTTAGCTAAAATGTCGTTTATGCAAAACGTTAAAAACATTCAAGAGGTGGATGTCAATCATAAAAGGGTGCTTATTAGAGTGGATTTTAATGTGCCTTTAGATGAAAATTTGAATATCACTGATGACACGCGCATTAGAGAGAGCTTGCCCACCATCCAATATTGTATTGACAATAAGGCTAAAGATATTATTTTAGTGAGCCACTTGGGCCGCCCTAAAGGGGTTGAAGAAAAATTGAGTTTAAAACCCTTTTTAAAACGCCTTGAAAGACTTTTAAATCATGAAGTGGTTTTTTCTCAAAACATCGCACAACTCAAGCAAGCCTTAAACGAAAACGCGCCCACAAGGATTTTTCTTTTAGAAAACATCCGCTTTTTAAAAGGCGAAGAAGAAAATGATGAAAATCTGGCTAAGGATTTAGCGGGCTTGTGCGATGTGTTTGTGAATGACGCTTTTGGCACGAGCCACAGAAAGCATGCCAGCACTTATGGCACCGCCAAATTCGCCCCTATTAAAGTGAGCGGGTTCTTACTCAAAAAAGAAATTGATTCGTTTTATCAAGCGTTTAACCACCCTTTACGCCCTTTGTTGTTGATTGTAGGGGGGGCTAAGGTCAGCTCCAAACTCACCCTATTAAAAAACATTTTAGATCTCATTGACAAAATCATCATTGCCGGAGCGATGAGTAACACTTTCTTAAAAGCCTTAGGCTATGATGTGCAAGATTCTTCTGTAGAAGACGCTCTAATCAATGACGCCCTAGAGTTATTGCAAAGCGCCAAAGAAAAAAAAGTCAAAGTCTATTTACCCATAGACGCTGTTACCACTGATGACATTCTCAACCCCAAACACATCAAAATTTCACCCGTCCAAGACATTGAGCCTAAACACAAGATCGCTGATATAGGGCCTGCGAGCGTGAAATTATTTTCTGAAGTCATAGAGAGCGCGCCCACGATCATATGGAATGGCCCCTTAGGCGTGCATGAAAAACAAGAATTTGCCAGAGGCACAACCTTTTTAGCCCACAAAATCGCTGACACTTACGCTTTCTCGCTCATTGGTGGGGGCGATACCATTGATGCGATCAACCGCGCGGGCGAAAAGGATAACATGAGCTTTATTTCTACCGGTGGGGGAGCGAGTTTGGAATTATTAGAGGGCAAAATTTTACCTTGTTTTGAGGTTTTGGACAAACGCCATTAACTCTAAGGATCGCTTATGGTGAACGTGTTTTTCAAACAGCAAAAATTTGTCATTAAAAAACGCTTTAATGATTTTAATGGTTTTGATATAGAAGAAAATGAAGTTTTATGGTTTGAATTAGTCAACCCCACGCCCAATGAATTAGCCACTCTAAGCCAAGAATACGCCATCCACTACAACACAGACCATTCCCAACGAGTCTCATCAGTAACCAAATATTGGGAAGACAGCTCCAGCGTTACGATCAACGCTTTTTTCACCAACCAGGATGAAAATGAGACTTTCCACACGGAAATGGCGACCTTTATTTTGTCTAATAACATTCTTTTCACGATTTATTACGGGACTTTAGAAATCTTTGATTCTATCCAAAAAAAGGTTTTGGCTAGCCCTAAAAAATTTGAAGACGGGTTTGATATTCTAACCAAAATCTTTGAAGTGTATTTTGAAAAAGGCGTGGAATGTTTGGAGTGGATCAACAAACAAATGAGCCTGTTGCGCAAAAACATCATTTTCAAAGAAACTTCTACGCATGATGATATTTTAGTGCGCTTGTCCAATTTGCAAGAATTTAATGTGGCTTTAAGGGATTCTTTTTTTGACAAACGGCGCATTATCACCGCTTTATTAAGGAGCAATAAAGTGGATAGCGATACTAAAAATAATTTAAATATCATTTTAACCGATTTTAGCTCTTTGGTGGAGTCTACAACGGTCAATCTCAACTCGCTTGATAACATTCAAAACCTGTTCGCTTCTCAAGTCAATGTGGAGCAAAATAAAATCATCAAGCTCTTCACTGTGGCGACCATGGCGATGATGCCTCCCACATTGATTGGCACGATTTATGGCATGAATTTTAAATTCATGCCGGAGTTAGAATGGCAATATGGGTATCTTTTTGCACTGATTGCCATGGCGATTTCTACGATTTTGCCTGTGCTCTATTTTAAAAAGAAGGGTTGGTTGTAGCCTTTTATGGAATTTTTATCCTCACTCTTAGACGCTCTTTCTACACCGCATGGTATAGTCTCCTTGGCTACGCTCACGCTTTTAGAGATCGTTTTAGGGATTGATAACATCATTTTTATCACGGTGATGGTTTATAAACTCCCCAAACACCAGCAAAATAAGGCCATGATTTTAGGCTTGGGCTTAGCGATGATCGCTCGTATAGGGCTTTTAGGGAGTTTGTTTTTTATCAGCCATTTGCAAAAGCCTTTATTCGCTATAGCGGGCATGAGCTTTTCATGGCGTGATGTGGTGCTGCTTGTAGGGGGGGCGTTTTTGGCTTTTAAAGCGTTAGTGGAATTAAAAGAGCAGATCTACCCTAAAGAAAAACACCAAGAAAAAGCGTTTGGCTTTTTCATCACTTTAATAGAAATCATGTTTTTAGACATTGTCTTTTCTTTAGACTCCGTGATCACGGCTATTGGGATCGCTAAACACTTAGAAGTCATGGCGCTTGCTATTATTTTATCTGTAATCGTGATGATGTTTTTTTCCAAAATCGTTGGCGATTTTATTGAAAGGCATTATCGCATCAAAACTTTAGCCTTTGTTTTTTTGCTCGTTGTGGGCGTGTTTTTGTTTTTAGAAGGCTTGCATTTGCATGTTGATAAAAATTATTTGTATGCGGGTATTGGTTTTGCCTTACTCATAGAATGCTTGAATATTTTCATAGAAAAGAAAATGAAAAAAAGTTAAAAAGCGTTTTTTAAAAGGCTTTCATGCTTTTATGAACAACTAAATTTTAATCAAAATTCATAAGCGCATAGGGGCATTTCGTAATGAAGCCCCCTTAAAAAGAGGATTTGTGCCACCTAGTAAGCAAACACATAATTGAGATACACGCTATAGAGCCTTCTGTATTTGAGTTCAGCCCCCATGAAAGAGTAATAATCCGTGTTAATGGTAGGGATTTTCACGCCCAATTCCATGCCATGCTGAGCGGCATGATCGCTGTCTTTTTTCTTAGGCCTAGCGAGATTCATCCTCAAGCCTAAATTGAATAAAAATTGGAAATTAGCCACATTCATCTTAGCGCTATAGATACTACCCACCATGTTCAAATTCACGAATTCAGAATTAAGCCACGAAGTCCCAGCTAACGCAAAACCACCAAAAAGCCCCACAGAAAGCTTGTTATTTTTGCCTAAAAAGTTGGTGTTTTTATCGTTGATGAAGTTATAAAGCGCATCCATACCCACCCCATAAGTCCACACATCAGAAGCCGAGTTAAAAAAATTAGATTTGATATAAGCATGGTTGTAATCAAAAAAGCCGTAATACCTTAACCCGCACCTTCTTTTTTTACCAAAGAATTGTTTGTAGCCCACTTGCACGCCAATGCCATTCATCGCCCCGTTATTGGTTTGAGAGCTGATCATGCCAAAGCGCCTGAAAGGGTTTTTGCCTAATTCTTGCGCAGTGGTTTGGAGCTGGTTGTATTTGTCTGCATTTAAAGAATAAGTGAGCAAACCTTCTGGGGAATTAGGGTTTTGAGTGGCATGCGTCATGTTTTGAAGAGGCTTAGCGTTAGGCAAGTGAGAGATACCGCTATTGATCGCTTTTGAGTCTTTATTCAGGGTGTTAAGGGCTTCTTTAAAATTCAAAATGGTTTGAGCCAAGGCTTTTTCTTGATTGACCTGATTGCCATAATAAGCGGTGTGTTGCTCTAAAGAATTGAGAGTCTCTTTCACAAACGCGCAACCTGAACCATAAGTGTTATCGTTAATCACACCAGCCGATCCTGCCGTGCATTCTTCTAGATCTTGTTGGATAGGCCCTTGAATGCTGTGGAAATTGTCCGCTACTTGTTGGGCTAAATTTAAAATCTCTGCTTGAGCGTTAGCTCTATTGAGCATTTCTTGAGCGAACCCTTTGTCTTCAGAAGTGTAGGGGTTGAAATTGTCTGGTTGCGTGATTTGGGTGTTTTCATTAGCGTTAAGCTGTTTGGTTTTTGCTAGGGCTGTTTGAGCGTTTTTGATCATTTCGTTAATAGCATTAAAGCTATCGCCAAAAATATCCATCACATTCCCGGTCTTGCCGCTAAACCCCCATGCCCCACCGCCACCATTCACATGCGGGTTTTGAGTGGTAAGGACATTGATGATAGTAGCGGCTTGTTGCAAAAGGTTTTCGGCGTCATTGACGCTGCTAATCTTTAGCTGGATTGGGATTGATGAACCGCCTGAATAATAATTGCCATTCCCATTGGGGTAAGTGTATTCTGTGGTAGGGTTTCTTGTGAAAGTTTGATTGATATTGACTACCATATTTTTAGAGCTATTCAAGGCAGGCATCCCGCCTCCTTGACTTTGGTTTAAAGCGGTTTGGATAGTTTGATAAGCGGTATTGAGAACCTGGTATTCACTACTAGATAGGATACCATTTGGCCCTACATTACTGGCTCCATTGCAAGTGGTGGTGGTCGTTCCGCTACCGGTGTTGTAGCTGTAGTTGGGCGTGTTGTCAAACGATCGAACGCCCCCATTTTCTAAATGTTCTGGGCCAAGATTGGGGCCAGGACCACAGCTGATGCCAAAGGCTATGACTTGCCACATGCCCACAGCGGCATTGAGCGCTAAAGCCACAGCTTGATAGGCCGGAGAAGTGGTGGTAGCGCTAGTGAGATTAATGGCGCTTGAGCTTAAATTATCAATCGCACCGGTAATCGCGCTGGGCGTGCTGGCTAGATTGACTAAGGAATTTAAGTAATTGTATTGGTTTAAAAGGTTGCTTAAGTTATCGTATCTGTCCGCAAGATTTTGCAACGCTCCAGTGTTTTTCACTTTTTGAACCGCTTCACCGATCTGATAGCCCACGCTCATGTAAAAGCCGTCATCTTCAGCTCTTGATAATGAGAGCATGAGAGAAAGAGAGAGCAAGAGAGATTTTTTGATTTTCATGTTTTTCCTTTCATTAGATTTTTCTTCTTAAAAGAAGCTTATATTATAAACGATGAATGGAATTTTAACTAATTTTAGTGCTAAATTTTAGAGATTTTGTTTTTTTTTTTTTTGTAAAAATTGGGAAAAATGGGGATTTTGACCCGGCTTTTAAGGCTTGAATCGCCCCTAAAAGAAAGACTAGTTAGTCTTCTTTCAAGCTATAAGCGATAGGGATTTTTAGATGCACGGTTTCGTCTGGTTTAGGGAACAAATGCGCCGCGTTCTTAATGGCTTCTAAAGCCGCATGGTTTAAAATATCAGTCGTGTTGCTTTTGACCACTTTAATGTCTGTAACGCTCCCATCAGCATTGATCGTAAAGCTCACCAACACTTCGCCCTCAATGCCCCTAATCTGCGCCATTTTGGGATAGCGGTTCTTAGAAGAAATAGCGGTTTGGATCTTCATTAAAAATTCGTTGCTCACACCTGGGTTATAAGCTTGAGCTTCAGAAGTAGCGCCCTCAGAAGTCTTGTTAGACTCTTCTTGCTTGTCTTTTTCTTTGACTATATCTTTAGTCGTTACTTGTTTAGGAGTGCTTTTTTCTTTAGCTTCCTCTTTAGCTTCTTCTTTTTTGGGTTCTTCTTTAGGCTCTTCTTTCTTAGGTTTTTCAACTTTAGGCTCGGGTTTTGGCTCAGGCTTAGGTTTTGGCTTTGGTTCAGGTTTGAGTTTGGGTTCAGGCTTGGGCTTGGGCTTGGGTTTTGGCTTGGGTTTAGGCTTAGGCTTAGGCTTTGCTACTTCTTTTTTTGGCTCTTCTTTCTTGGGTTCTTCTTTAGGCTCTTCTTTGGGTTTAGCGGATTCGGCATTCGTCTTCACTTTAGAATTGGTGTTAATGCTGGCTAAACTCATGGTAACCTTAGTGGTCCCAGCTTGCGCTAAAGGCTCTGGGGTGTCTTCGCGCAGTAAAAAATAGCCAAACCCTATAGCGTATAGGGCAAAAGAGATTAAAAAGCTGACACTTGTTGAAACTTTACTGAGCTTGCGTGGAGATGGAGAAATTTTCATGATTATGCTCTTTTAAAATATCCATAATGCTGATAAAAGTTTCAAAACGAGAGCTTTTGTCGCTTTTTAAGTCTATAAGGGTTTTAGGGTCTGTTTGTTTGACTACAGCGCTCAAAGCTTCTAAATTCATCGGTTTGTCATCTACGAAAATATTGTCATGCTCATCCACAGAGATGACCACCACTTTTTGATCGTTTGGCTGGGATTTTTCCGCATTTTTAGCGTTAGGTAGACTGACTTTAATCTTACCTTGCGCAATAAAAGTAGAAACGCTTAACACAATCGCTAGCAAAACGAGCATAATATCAATGAAAGGGACAACATTCAGCCCATCGCCTCTTCTGATGCTTTTCATTTTTTCATGATCCTGAATTTTTCACTCAAAACATCAGATTTTCTCAACAAGCTATTATAAGCGATCAAAGTGGGAATCGCCACAGCAAGCCCTAGAGCGGTCGCTTTTAAAGCCAAAGACAAACCTACCATGATCGTTTTAGCGTCCATCCCGCCACTCACGCCCATGTCATAGAAAATCACCATGATCCCTAAAACCGTCCCTAATAAGCCCACATAAGGCGCGTTAGAATAAATCACATAGAGAATGGTTAGATTCTTGGTTAAATCCAAATTCAAGGCGTCTATATCATCATAAGCTTTCAAATTGACTTTAGAATAAAAAATAACCCTTTCAATCGCAAACCACAAAGCTAAAAAACTGGCCACGCCAAGCACCGCAAAAACAAATATGTCCACATAATCTTTCAACATTCCCACTGAAAAACCGCCCATAAAAACTCCTTGTCTATGATAAAACAATTCCCTTAAGATTAAAGCAATATGCGATACAGACATACTCTAAAGAGCATGCGCTCTCATAAGAAGCATTCGTTCGCATAAATGCTCCAAAATGATAAAAGAATGTTAGTTTGTTGATTATATTGTTTTAATAATAACAAGTCAATAATGATTAAGCTAATAATTACAATCAAATTCAAACGCTCTTATGACCAACCATTTAAATCCAGTTTGTATTATAATTGTTTATTTTAAATTAATTCAATCATACTAGCATGAGCGGTTTTTAACAGACTCATGCCAAAAAAGGATTTTTCTCAATGGATACACCCAATAAAGACGATTCAATCATCCGCTTTTCGGTTTCTTTGCAACAAAATTTATTAGATGAATTAGACAACCGCATCATTAAAAACGGCTATTCTTCTCGCTCAGAATTAGTGCGCGACATGATCAGAGAAAAATTAGTAGAAGACAATTGGGCAGAAGATAACCCTAATGATGAGGGTAAAATCGCCGTGCTTGTGGTGATTTATGATCACCACCAAAGGGAATTGAACCAACGCATGATAGACATCCAGCATGCCAGCGGGACGCATGTTTTATGCACCACGCACATTCACATGGATGCACACAATTGCTTGGAGACGATTATTTTACAAGGCAATTCGTTTGAAATCCAACGCTTGCAATTAGAAATCGGGGGGCTTAGGGGGGTTAAATTCGCTAAATTAACTAAGGCGTCTAGTTTTGAATGCAATGAGTAGCGTCTTAAGATACAAAGAATTGGCGCTCTATGGAGGGAGTTTTGATCCCTTGCACAAGGCTCATTTAGCCATTATTGAGCAAACTTTAGAATTACTGCCTTTCGCTCAGCTCATTGTCTTACCCGCTTATCAAAACCCTTTCAAAAAGCCATGTTTTTTGGACGCAAAAACCCGTTTTAAGGAATTGGAAAGAGCTTTAAAGGGAATGCCTAGGGTGTTGTTGAGCGATTTTGAAATCAAACAAGAAAGGGCTGTGCCTACGATAGAAAGCGTGATTCATTTTCAAAAACTCTATCGCCCTAAAACGCTTTATTTAGTCATAGGAGCGGATTGCTTGAGGCATCTTTCTTCTTGGACTAACGCTACAGAGCTTTTAAAAAGAGTGGAATTAGTGGTTTTTGAAAGGATTGGCTATGAAGAGATCCAGTTTAAGGGACACTATCACCCTTTAAAGGGCATTGACGCACCGATTTCTTCTAGCGCGATTAGGGCTAGTTTGGGGGTTTAAGCATGTTTTTTAATGTGGCGATACGCCTCTTGAATGATCGCAAAACGTTTGGCATAAAGAGCCTTTTTTTCTTTGAGATCGCACAAATCAGGGTGGTAGGTTTTAGCCAATTCTAAATAGCGCTTTTTGACTTCGCTGAAATTTTCATGCTTGATAAACCCTAGCGTTTTATAGCATTCTTTTAATTTGCGCTCAGCCATAGTGGTGTAGCTGTCTTTGCCAAAGCCATTAGGGTAGATGAAATCTAAGCATGCGTTATGGACGATTCTATTTTCATTGAGCGTTACAATGAGTTCCCAAAAACGCTCTGAATCGCCTCTTATATGCAATTCATCTTGGGTTTCTAAAAACACATAGCCGTTGAATTTTTGGCGTAAAAACCGCTTGGCGATAGGGTGCTTGGTGATAAAAAGCGCGTATTCTGCCCCAAAGGTTAAAACTTTCACTTCTATTTTTTCTAAAAGCGTGTTTTGATTGATGATTTTGATGCGTATGGGCAGGTGGCTTTTTTGTAAAACATCTTCTAAAGAATGCATGCTAATATCTTTCTCATGCGCGCATTCAAGGGCATGATAGACCCAATTGAGCAAGTAGTTTTTTTTAAAGCATTCCGTGTCGTTTAAGATGAGTAACGATGAAGAGAGCATGTGGCACTGGCTGAAATGCTTTTTGGCGTAGTGTAAAACTTTTTTCAACAAAGGGTGGCTGTTAGGGAGCGCGATTTGCGTGAATTTGGCTAACAATTCAATTTTGGCCATTGCCCTTATTTCTCCATGCGTTTTGATGCGATTTTTAAAAATCTTTAGGTATTTTAGCATGCCAATGGTTAAAAAAAGGTGGTTATGAATGGTTTTTGCGCTAGACTACGAGCCATAACTCATAATGAAAGATACAAAAATGAAAATAGCGGTATTACTCAGTGGGGGGGTGGATAGCTCTTATAGCGCTTATAGCTTAAAAGAGCAAGGGCATGAATTAGTGGGGATTTATTTAAAACTCCATGCGAGTGAAAAAAAGCATGATTTATACATTAAAAACGCTCAAAAAGCGTGCGAGTTTTTAGACATTCCTTTAGAGGTGTTGGATTTTCAAAAGGATTTCAAAAGCGCGGTTTATGATGAATTTATCAGCGCTTATGAAGAAGGGCAAACCCCTAACCCATGCGCGTTGTGCAACCCTTTAATGAAGTTTGGGTTAGCTTTGGATCACGCTTTAAAATTAGGGTGTGAAAAGATCGCTACCGGGCATTATGCGAGAGTTAAAGAAATTGACAAAATAAGTTATATTCAAGAGGCTTTGGATAAAACTAAAGATCAGAGCTATTTTTTATACGCTTTAGAGCATGAAGTGATCGCTAAATTGGTGTTCCCTTTAGGGGGTTTGTTAAAAAAAGATATTAAGCCTTTAGCCTTGAATGCGATGCCTTTTTTAGGCACTTTAGAGACTTATAAGGAATCTCAAGAAATTTGTTTTGTGGAAAAAAGCTACATTGACACTTTAAAAAAGCATGTTGAAGTGGAAAAAGAGGGCGTGGTGAAGAATTTAAAAGGCGAAATCATTGGCACGCATAAGGGCTATATGCAATACACGATTGGCAAACGCAAAGGCTTTAACATTAAAGGCGCGTTAGAACCGCATTTTGTGGTGGGGATTGACGCTAAAAAGAACGAGTTGATTGTGGGCAAAAAAGAAGATTTAGCCACGCATTCGCTTAAGGCTAAAAACAAATCTTTAACGAAAGATTTTAAAAATGGCGAATATTCTATCAAGGCCCGTTACAGGAGCGTGCCTGCTAAAGCGTTTGTGAGTTTAAAAGATGAGGTGATTGAAGTGGGGTTTAAAGAGCCTTTTTATGGCGTGGCTAAAGGGCAAGCATTGGTCGTTTATAAAGATGACATCTTGCTTGGCGGGGGCGTGATTGTTTAAGGCTTTTTGCACTCATAGCCTAGTTGATTGCTTTTTTAAAAACTCACTCTTGCTTAAAATTTTCAAAGCTAGGGAATCCATGCGGATCTAGGCGGATATTTTTAATGGAAGCCTTTTTATCGCTCAAATCACCGTTCAAATTGAAGGGTTTTGGCGTTTTGGCATGCTGTTTGGCTAAAAGGGCTAAAACTTGGGCGTTTAACGCCATGGTTTCATTCAAAAACGCCATTTGCTCACTCAATTCGCTTAGAAATTCTATATTCAAGGTTTTTAAAGTGTGCTCGTAATTGGCTAAGATTAGAGCATGCTTTTCTTTGTTGTTTTTAGCGTTTTTTAATTCCTTGTCTCGCTCTATTAAGGCGTTTTGATAGCGTTGGCGCAATTGATTAGCGCATGATTTGAGATTTTCTTTGTCGCATAAAAAGCGCGATTTTAAAGTTTCTAGGCGTTTTTCTAGAGGTAAAAAGGTTTTTAGGGCGTCTTCTTTAGCTTGGATTTGGCTTTGAAGCTTGTTTTTAAATTTTTTCAAACGCATGGCTTTATAGGCTTGAAAATCATGGTTTTTAAGAGCGTTGTATTCTAGGGTTTTGTTATGGGATTGTTGATCCTGTATTTCATTTTCTAAAACCTGATCGCATAAGGCGTTTAAAGCGCTCATCAAATCCAATCGTGAGAGCAATTGGGCGAGTTTAGGCTCTTTGAGCAAGAAAAGGGCGTTGTTTTTTTCTTGTACTTCTAAAGCGTTTGACGCCCCTTCTAAATTCTTAACGCCGCTCAAATAAGGGCAATGTTCTTGCAAAAAAAGCGTTTGAGATTCTTTGATTAAGCGTTCATGCTCCATGTTCTCTTTTAAGCGTTTTTCTAAAGCTTGTAATTTTTCTAATTCCAAAGCGCTTTGCTTCAATAACGCATCCGTGTCCATAAGGCGGATCTGGCTAGCGTTAAAAAAACGTCTCTGGCTAGTTAGGGTGCTGTTAGCCTTTTTGATTTCTTTAAGCTGATCTTGGTTATTGGAAAGCACGTTTTGATAGATTCTTAAACTTTCATTGAGTTTATAGAGCATGTCAGAAAGCTGTTCGTTAGAGCGCGAAAGTTTGGCGTTAGTTTGAGAATCAAAAGTCATCATTATCTGTGCGTTTGAAAAGGTTAGAAAAAATAAGAAGAAGCAAAAAAATCTCATAAGGTTATCTTTATTACTATAGTTTCATCGTGTTATTTTATCTAAGTTTTGGCATGCGCTAAAACACGCAAAATTATCGCTTTTAAGATAAAATAAGCGTTTTGATGCCATTTTTGGAGCGATCGTGGAATTGAGTTATTATGAAATTTTAGAAGTGGAAAAACACAGCAACCAAGAGACCATTAAAAAGTCTTACAGAAAGCTGGCTTTAAAATACCACCCGGACCGAAACGCCGGCGATAAAGAAGCCGAAGAAAAGTTCAAACTCATCAATGAAGCCTATGGGGTGCTAGGCGATGAAAAGAAGCGGGCCTTATACGACAGGTATGGTAAAAAAGGCTTAAACCAAGCCGGCACGAGCCAGAGCGATTTTTCTGATTTTTTTGAAGATTTAGGCTCGTTTTTTGAAGACGCTTTTGGGTTTGGCGCTAGGGGAGGTAAAAGGCAAAAAAGCTCTATCGCACCGGATTATTTGCAAACCATTGAATTGAGTTTTAAAGAGGCGGTTTTTGGCTGTAAAAAAACCATTAAAGCCCAATACCAAAGTGTCTGTGAAAGTTGCGATGGCACGGGCGCTAAAGACAAAGCCCTAGAGACTTGCAAGCAATGCAATGGGCAGGGGCAGGTGTTCATGCGTCAAGGTTTTATGAGTTTTGCGCAAACTTGTGGGGCGTGTCAAGGCAAGGGCAAGATCATTAAAACCCCATGCCAAGCGTGTAAGGGTAAAACCTACATTCTTAAAGATGAAGAAATTGATGCGATAATCCCTGAGGGCATTGATGATCAAAACCGCATGGTGCTTAAAAATAAGGGCAATGAATACGAGAAGGGGAAAAGAGGGGATTTGTATTTAGAAGCGCGAGTCAAAGAAGATGAGCATTTCAAGCGCGAAGGCTGTGATTTGTTCATTGAAGCGCCGGTGTTTTTCACCACTATCGCTTTAGGGCATACGATTAAAGTGCCATCTTTAAGAGGAGGCGAATTGGAATTAAAAATCCCTAGAAACGCCAAAGACAGGCAAACTTTTGCGTTTAGAAACGAGGGCGTGAAGCACCCCGAAAGCTCTTATAGGGGGAGTTTGATCGTGGTGTTGCAAGTGATTTATCCAAAAAGTTTGAATAAAGAGCAGCAAGGGTTATTGGAAAAATTGCATGCGAGTTTTGGCTATGAGGGCGAACCGCATAAAAGCGTTTTAGAAACTTGCGTTTCTAAAATTAAAGACTGGTTTAAATAAAAGGTTGTTGATGCATGATTTTCTAAAAGCCTTCAAAGACGCTTTCCCTCATACCATTTCTATCTTTTTAGGGTATTTGCTTATGGGAATGACTTTTGGAATGCTTTTAGTCCAGCATGGCTATGATTATAAAGTGGCCCTGTTCATGTCGTTATTCATCTATGCTGGGGCGGTGCAGTTTGTAGCGATCACGCTTTTAAGCGCGCAAGCGAGCTTGATGAATGTCGTTATTGTGAGCTTGTTGGTGAATGCGAGACAGACTTGTTATGCGCTTTCTATGCTAGACAGATTTAAAAACACTAAATGGCGTTTGCCCTATTTAGCGCATGCACTCACGGATGAAACCTTTGCTCTATTGAATTTATACGCTCCTAAAGAGGGGGTTAGTGAAAAAGACTTTATTTTTAGCATTTCCTTACTCAACCACTCTTATTGGATTTTTGGCTCGTTGGTGGGTTCGTTAGTGGGAACGCATTTTTCTTTTGACACTCAAGGCATGGAATTTGTGATGACAGCGATTTTTATCGTGCTGTTTATGGAGCAATACAAACGAAACGCAAACCACAAAAACGCATGGCTTGGGATTTTTATTGCAGTTGTTTGTTTAGCGCTCTTTGGGACTGAATACTTTTTGCTCATCGCTTTAGTTTTAATGGTGCTTGCTCTTATTTTGTTTAGAAAGCAGTTAGAATGTTAATGCATTCTATACTCATTATTTTATTCATCATATTAACGACTTATTTCACGCGCATCTGGCCTTTTATGGTGTTTAACGCTAAAAACCCGCCCAACGACTTTGTGCGTTATTTGGGCAGGGCTTTATCATGTTCAGTGATAGGCATGCTCGTGGTTTATTGTTTTAAAGACATTCAAATTTTAAAACCCCCTTATGGGATCAATGAAATCATCGCTTTTTTATCCGTTATCCTTTTGCACCGCATTTTTAAGGTGTTTGTTTTAAGCATCACGCTCCCTACCATTCTTTATATGGTTTTAGTCCAAAGCCATGCGTTAGAAAAGGCTTTTTTTAATCCCTAAAATGATGTTTGATTGCTTTTAACCCTAGCGTTTTTGATCACAAAATACGCCGTAGGGATAATAAAAAGCGTTAAAACAACGCTGCTTATCATGCCCCCTAGCATGGGTGCGGCAATGGATTTCATGATTTCACTTCCTGTGCCATGGCTATACATGATAGGAATGAGTGAAGCTAAAATGCTAAAAAAGGTCATCAGCTTGGGCCTTACCCTAAGCACCGCCCCATGCATGATAGCTTCTTTTAAAGCGGCGCTGTTTTGCTCTTTTAAGGGGGTTTTGATGAATTTTTGAAACGCATCCTCTAAATAAATAATCATCACAATAGCCGTTTCGCTCGCTACCCCTAAAAGGGCCAAAAAGCCCACTAGCGCCGCCACGCTCATGTTAAAGCCCATGAGATTCATAAAAATTAACCCCCCCAAAAACGCAAAAGGCAGAGTGAAAAAGCATAGTAAGGAATTGGTGAGATTCTTTAAAGCAAAGACAATTAAAATAAAAATGATAAACACGCTCACCGGCACGATGTATTGTAAGGTTTTAAACGCTTCTTCTAAATACTGGCTTTCGCCGCTAAATTCATAATAATACCCGTTAGGCAATTGGATTTTTTCTAGCGCTTTTATCGCTAGTTGCCTGTAAGTATCAGAGCTGATACCATTTTGCGGCACAATATAAATAAAATTCACGTTCAAGCCCTTTTCGCTTTTTAGCACCGCCGGCGAATTGTCGTAATACACATGGGCTAATTCCCTTAAGGGCATGTAATTGTAAGCGGTTTTAATATAGAGGTTTTTTAATTTTTCAATGGTATCTCTATCGGTGTCTTCTAAGCGTAAAGAAACAGGGTAACTTTCTACGCCTTTAATCATGGTCGTGAGCGTGGCTCCGCCCAGAGCGAATTTAATCGTGTCCAATACGGCGTTTTTATTGATGCCATAACGAGCCAGATTTTCATCGTTCAAATCCAGCGTGATGTAGTAACCATTATTAGATCGCTCGGCAAAGACGGATAAACTCTCTTTTAGGGTTTTGAGCTGTTGCTCCATAAGGATCGCTAATTCTTGTAATTTGTCCGTGTCATTACCATAGAGCTTGATGCCTAGGGGCGTTCTAATACCGGTTAAGAGCATGTCCGTTCTGCCACGAATGGGGTAAGTCCATGAATTAGTCAAGCCTTTTAATTGCAGGGTTTTTTCTAATTTGTCCCTAACTTCTTTATAACTGAGCTTTTCTTTCCATTCGTTTTGTGGCTTTAATTCAATGTAGGTTTCTATCATTCCTAAACCGGCGGCATCGGTGCTGGTGTTAGCGCGCCCCACTTTACCAAAAACCTGTTTGACAAAATCCAATCGCTTGATAGCGGCATTACTTTTTTTCAAGTATTCTAAAGCGGTATCAATGCCCACGCCATTGATGGTTACAGGCATATACATGATTACCCCTTCATTGATTTGGGGGATAAATTCCCAGTTGAGTTTTTTATACGCTAGATACAAGCCCCCTAAACCTAAGACGCTCGCTATCAAAAAAGCGTATCTGAACTTAAGCACAATATTCAAACTCACGCCATAAATTTTCATGAAAAAAGCGTTAATGGGGTTTTTAGACTCTTCTAAAATCCGCCCTTTAATGAGCCATACCATTAAAATAGGGACTATCGTAATAGAAAGCATTGCTCCCACTAGCATGGCAAAGGTTTTGGTGTAAGCTAAAGGGGCAAAAAGCTTTTCTTCTTGACCGGTGAGCGCAAAAATTGGCAAGAAAGAAACCACGATGATCATTAAAGCAAAAAATATCGCACCCCCCACATGCTTAACCCCTTGCATGATGGCATTAACCCTTTGAGCGTTGTCTTTCGTATCAATGCGTTGCAAATGCTTGTGAGCGTTCTCCACCATCACAATCGCCGCATCCACCATCGCCCCTATAGCGATCGCAATGCCCCCTAAACTCATAATACTCGCTTCAATGTTGAAATAACGCATGAGCAAGAAACTGATGCACACGCTTAAAGGCAGAGTGATAATCACCACTAAAGCGCTCCTGAAATGCAGTAAAAAAATCGCAATAATGACTAGCACAATGACGCTTTCTTCTATGAGCGTGTGGATCAAATTGTCAATGCCTTTTTCAATCAATTCGCTCCTGTCATACACGCTGGTGATTTTCACATCAGGATTACTCGCTTGTAGGGTGGCGATTTTTTCTTTAATGGCTTTAAGCACCTTATAAGTGTCAGCGTGATAGCGCACCATCACAATCCCCCCCACCACTTCCTTATCGCCATTGAGATTGGCCACTCCTCTGCGTGGTTTTGGCGCTAGCCTCACGCTGGCTATATCTTTAATCTTTAAAGGGATAGCCCCTTCTTTTTTAACCACAATTTCTTCTAAATCCTTCAAAGATTGGATATAGCCATGCGATCTTATAATTTTTTCAAACCCGTTTTCTAAAATAACCCCCCCACCGGTATCGTTATTGGAATTTTTAATCGCGTTAGCGACTTGCTCCAAACTCAAGTTATAGCGGATCAGAGAATTGTTTTGAAGCGTTACTTCATAATCCTTCACAAAGCCCCCCACGCTTGCGACCTCACTCACCCCATCAACCCCTAAAAGCGCATAGCGGTAATAAAAATCTTGCAAGACTTTCAAATCGCTTAAATTCTTGCTGCCGCTAGATAGAGCGTATTGATACGCCCAGCCAATAGAAGTGGAATCGCTCCCTATTTCCACTTTAGCGTCCTTAGGGAGGTTACTCACTCGGTTTAATTGCTCTAAAACCCTATCCCTAGCCCAATACAAATTGACGCCGTCTTTAAAAATGATGTAAATCAGAGCGCTTTCATAGCTAGAAATCCCCCTAACCGTGTCAATGTTAGCGATGCTCATGAAAGTAGAAACTAGCGGGTAAGTAACCTGCTCTTGCACGATTTTAGGGCTTTGATTGGGGTAAGTGATTTGCACGACCACTTGAGCGGGGCTTAAATCTGGCAAAGCGTCTAAACGGACGCTTTTTATCGCCCACAAAGAGGCTAAAAAAATGAGTAGAGTGACTAAAGTGGTAAGGAGTTTGTTTTTAACGCTTAAATCAATGATTTTTTCTATCATTCAATAATCCCCATTGTTTTGAGCGTCAGCGTCTAGCACGAATAAAGCGTTATTAGCGACTTCTTCACCCGCTTCTAAACCCTCTAAAATTTCATAACTCCCATCGCTCAAGCGGACGGCTTTAATTTCTAACGGGCTTAAGCCAAAATCGTCTTTTTTAAACACGATAGCTTTCCCCCCCTTAATCAAAACCGCTTCTTTAGGCAAGATCTTCATTTTTTGTGGTTTTTGAAAGATTTCTACTTGAGCGAACATGTTAGGGTAATAAAGCTGTTTAACGTTAGGCACATTGAAGCGCGCTTCTAGCATTTTATCTTGCGCATTTATGATGGGGTTGATGTTTTCAAGCGTGATTTCTTGCTTTCCCTTAATCCCTTCTACGAACAAAATCGCTTTATGCGTGTTTTTTAAAAACTCTAAATCCTCTTGATTGACTTTAACAAGCGCCCACAATTGGCTTAAATCTATGATCTGAAACAGCTCTTGCCCTTTTTTAATGAAACTCCCCTCATTGAGATTCGGGCTTTTTTTAAAAATAACACCGTTGAAACGAGAGTAAATAGTGATTTCATTTTGGACTTTATGGCTGCTGATGATTTTTTCAATGCTAAAGTTTTCTAGCCCCAATAGTTTTAATTTTTCTTTAATCGCTCCCACTTGCTGGTTGAATTTCAATGACGATAGCAATTCGCTTTGAACGCCCGCTAATTCAGGGGAATACACGCTCAATAACCTGTCGCCCTTTTTAATGGGGGTATAGGTTTTATTCGCATAAAGCTTTTCCACATAGCCATCAAAACGCAGGGTTTGAGAAAAAATCAGCGCTTCATTAGGCTCTAAAATCGCGTAATAGCGCCGGCTTTGGGCGAATTCTTTTTCTATGACCTTAGTGGTGGAAATATTAAAACGGGTTTGGCTTTTAGCTTCTTTAGTTTTTTTAGTCTCTTGAGTTTCTTTAATTTCTTGAGCGTTAGCGCATGAGAGGCTAAAAAATAAGGTCAGGGCTAACAATAAAAGCCGTTTCATTCTAATCCTTTGAGGTTTTGTAAGGACAAATAAGCGCTATTGAGAGCGCTCAAGGTTTCAAGCTGGGTGATTTGGATAGTGATTTTGTCATTAAAAGCGTTGTAATAAGCGTTGTAATCGCCATTAGATTTCAAATCAAGCGCATAAATTTGCGCGATTTTTTCATTCTGTTTGATGATTTTATTGATCGATTCTAGGTTTTTTTGCAAGGTTTCTAATTTTTTAAGGAGTTTTAGGGCCAGGTGGTGCGTTTTGTTTTTGGTGTTTTCCACTTCGCTTTTAAACACCAGGCTTTCTTTTTTCTTTTGCTCCACTAATTTAGCCTGCTTGCCATAAATGGGCAAAGGGATAGACAAAGCGACGCTAAACATGTCGTAGTTGTAGTATTGTTTGGAGCGGAAATAATACACCCCGGTAACATTCACGTCTTCTAAAAAGCTTTTTTTAGCCAAAGTGATGTCTTTTTGCGCTTTTTCTTCATCAAGCCTAGCGATCGCAATATCGTAATTAGTGGCGCTGATGTTATATAGCTCTTGCTCCTTATTGAATTCAAAATTTTTAGGGGCAATGCTTAAAATCTCATCTTCTTTAAAAGTCAATTCACCCATGGAATAATGGCTGCTAGACAAGGCTTCTTCTAAATTGTTTTTTTTGATTTCTAATTGCGATTTTAAAATTTCTAGCTTGGCGATCGCTATTAAATCGGGTGAACTAGAATGGTTGGCTTGATAAAGGGTGTTTTCTAAATTTTTAATCGCTGTGTTTAAAAGCTCTATTTCTTGTTGGTTTTTATAATTTTCAATGCCATTTATCATTAAATTAATCGCTAATTGCTGCTTGGTTTTTTTAAGCTCTAATATCTTTTTTTGTTTTTCTAAGTTGATCATTTGAGATTGCGTGAGTCTTTTACCATTTAAATCCACTTTTTGAGACAAACCCAAGCTCATGTTTTGCATTAAGGTGCTATCCAGCCTGAAAAAATCGCTCACGTTAGCGTTGTTGTAGCCTAAATACAAAATGGGGTTATCCCATTTGCTAACGACTTTTTCTTGAGAACTTAAAGCGTCAATTTGCTCCTGTAAGGCTTGTATTTTTTGATTTTTAGAAAGGTATTTAGCCACAAAAGTTTGGATCTCTAAATCTTTAGCCAAACCCAAACTAAAAAGCAGTAACAAGGCTGTTAAAAGGCGTATTGAAACACCCCTTTTATCAAACGCGCTTATAAAAAATAGCATGCGCTTATAAATCCAGGCTTGTTTTAGCGCGATAAACTTTGCCTTCTTTGGATTTAATATCCACCCTAACCTGCCATGTCCCGTTCATAGAAAGATTGGTTTTAGCTTCATAAAGGCCGTTTTTTTCACTCACTTGCGCCATTTCTTTCATCGCTGGCATGCCAGGCATTTCAGGCATCATAAACTGCACCCTAACGATAGCTTTTTCTAAAGCCTTACCTTTTAAAGTGGGGCTAAGCACAAAAGTGTTATCGCCTTTAATGGGGTTACCCACGGATTTGATTTTCACTTCCAAATCATTAGCTTTTAGGGTTTGCTCCCATGCGTTCAAACTCATAACCCCCAACACGCTTACTAAAAATAAAGCGGCTAACTTCTTCATCGTTTTGACCTTTACATTAAGATAACAAGGAAATCCTTGTTGCGGATTAATGATAACCCTCTTTTGTGTAAAAATTGTGGAAATGGTTTTTAAAAAAATGGGGTTTTTAAGTAGAAGGTATAAGAGTTTATGCTATTTTTTTAAGGTTTTAAAATCAAATTTCAAAGGATTAGTATGCAATTTAGAATTGAACATGACACGATGGGCGAAATCAAAGTAAATGATAGCCAATACTGGGGGGCTCAAACGCAACGCAGTCTTGAAAACTTTAAGATCGGCACTGAAAAAATGCCTAAAGAACTCATTGGCGCGTTTGCCAAACTTAAAAGGAGTTTGGCGGTAGTCAACCACAAGTTAGGGAAATTAAGCCTGGAAAAATCGCAAGCCATTATCAAGGCGTGCGATTGCATTTTAAAAGGCGAGTTGTGCGGCGAATTCCCGTTGGCGATATGGCAAACAGGGAGCGGGACTCAAACGAACATGAATCTCAATGAAGTTATTGCCAATAAGGCTACAGAAATTTTAGGGGGTAATTTTAGAGAGAAAAAACTCATCCACCCTAACGATGATGTGAACATGTCTCAAAGCTCCAACGACACTTTCCCTACCGCAATGCATATTGTGAGCGTGCTAGAAATCACGCGCAAACTACTGCCCAGTTTAGAGAATCTGTTAAAAACCTTTAAAGACAAAAGCCAGCAATTTAAAGAGATTGTCAAAATCGGGCGCACGCATTTACAAGACGCTACGCCTTTAACTTTGGGGCAAGAATTTAGCGGGTATGCGAGCATGCTAGAGCATTCTAAACAACAAATTTTAGAGAGTTTGGAGCATTTAAGGGAATTAGCCATAGGCGGGACGGCCGTAGGCACAGGGCTAAACGCTCATAAAGAATTGAGTGAAAAAGTGGCTGAAGAATTGAGCGAGTTTAGCGGCGTGAAATTCATTTCTGCGCCCAATAAATTCCATGCGCTCACTAGCCATGACGCTATCGCTTATGCGCATGGGGCTTTTAAGGCTTTAGCGGCGAATTTAATGAAAATCGCTAACGATATTAGATGGCTTGCGAGCGGGCCGCGCTGTGGTTTGGGCGAGCTTAATATCCCTGAAAACGAGCCGGGCAGTTCTATTATGCCCGGTAAAGTCAATCCCACGCAATGCGAAGCGATGACCATGGTGGCCGTGCAAGTGATGGGGAATGATACCGCTATTGGCATTGCGGCCAGTCAGGGTAATTTTGAGTTGAATGTGTTTAAACCGGTAATCATTTATAATTTCTTGCAAAGTTTGAGGCTACTAAGCGATAGCATGGAAAGTTTTAATACCCATTGTGCAAGCGGTATTGAGCCTAATAGAGAAAAGATTGGTTACTACTTGCACCATTCTTTGATGCTAGTAACCGCTCTAAACCCGCATGTAGGCTATGAAAACGCCGCTAAAATCGCTAAAAACGCCCACAAAAAAGGCATTTCTTTAAAAGAAAGCGCGTTGGAACTGAAGCTCTTGAGCGCTGAAGATTTTGACAAATTTGTGGTGCCTGAAAAGATGATCGGGCCTAAGGCTTGAAACATGGCTAAGGTCAAGGATCAAGATTATAAAAAGTGGGCAAGAGAAATTGCGAGTGGGGGTGCTGTAGTGTTTTTTGGGGCTGGCTTTTCAGCTGGCGCTACAGGGTTTGATGGCGAATTGCCCTTGGGCAATCAGCTAAGAGATAAATTAGGTGAATTTTGTGGATTTGAAAGGAAGTATTATGAGACAAAAGATTTGAAAGATGTGGCTGAACATTGCCTACTTGAGAAATCTCGTCAAGAAATTGTTGAAAAACTAAAGGATATTTTTGCAGTTAAGCAACCAAAGGATGAACAAAAAGTTGTTGTAGGATGGCCATGGAAGAGCATTTACACGACAAATTACGATGACTTGGTTTGTTATGCTGGCAAGCAGGTTAATAAAAATATTGATATTTTAACGCTTGAAAGCATGTTGCCAAGTAAATCTAGAAATTTTTGTTTGCATATTAATGGCTGTGTGGATAGATTAGAACCAGAACATTTAGATAACTCTTTCAAATTGAGTCGTTCTTCTTATGTTAATAGTGATGTTTTTGCAAACTCTTCAAAGTGGAAAGATAAATTTATGAATGATTTGCAATACTCTGCATTGGTGGTGTTTATGGGGTATTCTTTAGCGGATATGCCTATTGAGAGAATCTTACTTGCAAAAACTGAAAGTATGCGGAAGAAAACTATCTTTGTGGTTGCAGATCCTAAAAATTCCGATGATGATCCTATAGGCGATAACAAATTTGAAGGGTATGGGAAATTGCTTAAAATTGGTATGGAGTCTTTTGTAAATAAGATACAAGAATGTTGGCCACAGGATACTAATTTAGGTTTTAACTATTTAGAACAAATAATCATTTCTAATTCATTGGATGTCAATATTAGAGACAATGACTTAAAATTATTTTTTGAGCAAGGTAAGTTTGAAGATGGATGGTTACGAAATGAGGTTTTGCAGTATTTGAAAAATGGGCATCAGATTAGAAAAAGTTTTTCAGGTAAGGGATTCACTCTAGGAGATAAGATAACAGAAGGGATAAAGGATAAATATAGCTTGAAAAGTCCTATTCAGTCAGATTATGTTCCTAAACTAATTCCTAGAAAAGAAGAAATTGATGAAGCTAAACGCGAATTAGCACGAGATAGCGTAGGGATTTTAGGGGTGTTTGGCGAATTAGGGAGTGGGAAAACGATATTTTTAAGACAATTAGCAGTAACGCTTGTTGAAAGTGGTAAATCAGTATATTTTGTTAGGCATGGGGATTTTATTTCTCAAAAAGAAGAAATAGATACCCTACTAAAACAACTTAAAGATGGAAATGAGAAAGCTATAATCTTTATAGATTCTTACTTGAATCAATTAAAAATTTCTCAATACATTGCTAATAAAGTTAGAGAAACTCGCTGTGTCAAATTGATATTGGCAACAAGAGCTGTTGATGGACATGGCGATGAGAATTGTAAGTCTATTTCAGAAGACTCATCAGTAGAGATAGGGCAGTTAAGCGATTTAGATTTAGACATTTTTGTACAGATTATTAGTTATCTTGGTTTGTGGTCGAGAGATTTGAGTGGAGAATCTTTTAGAAGACAAAAAGGGTATCTTCAAAGAAAATGCAACGCTCAAATGTTGCTTATTTTGCTAGATATATTTAATTCTGAACATATTTATAACAAGCTAGTTAAGAGCTTAAATAATGTTTTAAACGACAAAAAAATAAAAAAGATATTATTTGTTATTTGTTTTTTGCATGTAGCGAATATCACTAGCAAAGACATTGCGCTTTTTTCATATTTATTAGGAGATGATGGATTAGGGAATCTTAAATCGCAACATATCAAATAGCTCAGAGCTTTAAACCTATGGATTGACGACGATTCTGGTTCCAGTATTCTAGCTTTATTTATTTTGCACCGCATGTTCTCGTATGATGAGATCACAAGGTATGCTTTTGAGATATTAAAAAGAGCAAGGAATACAAAGAAAAATTACCAATTCAATCAAGAACATAGAGTCTATCTTAAATTATTGAATTATCGCACTATGAGTCGTGTATTTGGTAAAGAAAAAGATAGCGATAAAGATAAGAAATTTAGATTTTTGCGTAGCTATTATGATGATGCTAAAAGAGAGATTTCAAGTCTTGCGGAGGATCCTCAGTTTTGGTTGCAATATGCAATGTGCCATATGCCAATAGGCAAGTTTAAAGAGGCACAAGACTATTTGAATCAAGCATATGGTAAGGCGAAGCAAAAAAATAGGCTCTATAATGTGGATTATATTGATAATCAGCAAGCTCGCTTATACATCTATCAAGGAACTAATGCTGAAGACAAAGAGGATGCGTTTAGGTTTTTCAAACAAGCTGTTGAGTTACTAGGAGAGCGTAGAAAAGAAGATGAATATAAATACAGCATTATTGAAAGTTTTTGGAATTTTTTAGAAGAACATTTCTTGCATTTTGAAAAAGATAAGCAAGAAGTTATTCAGAAAGTTTTGGCGGATCATCATGAAAAGTTTTGTAGTTTTTGTAGGCAAGGTTCATGGTATAAACAAAAAATTATTAGGGGGTGTGAGAAGGTGTTTGAAAAGTATTTGCCTAATCTTGAAAAACCTAATCTCTCAAAAAATTTATCAAGCAAATGACTCTAGGCATTGATGAAGCGGGTAGGGGGTGTTTGGCTGGTTCGCTTTTTGTGGCTGGGGTGGTGTGTAGTGACCAAACAGCCTTAGAATTTCTAGAAATGGGGCTTAAGGATAGCAAAAAGCTCAGCCCCAAAAAGCGCTTTTTCTTGGAAGATAAAATCAAAACGCATGATGAGGTGGGGTTTTTCGTGGTTAAAAAAAGCGCGAATGAAATTGATCATTTGGGCTTGGGGGCGTGTTTGAAGCTCGCTATTCAAGAAATTGTAGAAAATGGTTGCTCTTTAGCCAATGAAATAAAGATAGACGGCAACACGGCGTTTGGCTTGAATAAACGCTACCCTAACATACAACCCATCATCAAGGGCGATGAAACAATCGCTCAAATCGCTATGGCGTCTGTTTTGGCGAAAGCCTTTAAGGACAGAGAAATGCTAGAACTGCACGCTTTGTTTAAAGAATACGGCTGGGATAAGAATTGCGGGTATGGGACTAAGCAGCATATAGAAGCGATCATTAAGCTAGGGGCTACGCCTTTTCATCGGCGTAGCTTCACGCTTAAAAACCGCATCTTAAATCCCAAACCCTTAGAGGTGGAACAACGCCTTATTTAAAATGGCGCTGAGATGGGTAGCGCTCGTTAAAGAAAGGTCGATGCGTTTGGCTTTAAAGTAAGCGATTAAGTCTTCAGGCTGAATGAAAGGGAATTGCACCATGACATACACCCGATGGTTGGTGGTATCCACGAACCTTTTGGCCAAAATGGATTTAGAGGTTAAAAAATCAACAAGCCCGAATAAATGGCTGATAGAGTTATTTTTAACTTGAAGCGCTTTAACAATACGATGGTGCATTTTAACGATTAAAATGCTTTCTAACGAGCTGTAGGCGTTCATTCTGGCCCTTAAAAGAGCGATTAATTCAGCGTTCTTTTCAGGGGGCAATTTGTCATCATAGGGGATGTAATTGGCGTAAAAATCGTTCCTTTTACCAGAAATTGAAGCCGATCCGACATATTGATTGGGCGGGTTCTTTTCTTTAAAAAGATTGACTTTAAGCCAATCAGGGTAGTTAATCGTGTCCTTTAACTCTTTAGTATGCGCTGTTTGAGCGAAGAGGCCTAGGGATAACAAGGCGCAGAAACTTAATTTTTTCAATGCGTTCATTGTAGCTTCCTTTCTATAAAAGAATATTAAAAACGCCCTACGCTTTTAGGGTAGGTGGTATTTCTCAAAAAAACGAAATACTGAGACAGCTTATAGTGAGTTAGCTTAAGAAAAAATAAAAATATGCAATAATAATTTAAAAATGTTAGTAATAATATTTAATACATAAATACATAAATACATAAATACATAAATACATAAATACATAAATACAAGTAATTATTATACCAAAATAGATTGAATATCCAAAGAAAAATCAATGAAATTAAGGTGTTTGTAGGGGGGATTGGTTGCTGAAATAGGGGCGTTGATAGAAACCACCACGATATTTAAAAACCCATGTTTGTGGCACCAAGAAAGCTGTTTTTCTAAAAAATGGGGCGTGGGGAAAGCGTGGGCGATGAGGGCGAGCTTGTTGGTAGAATTTTTGCACAAAATAAAAATCCCATTATCATGGGAGTAAAGCTCGTAGTTTGGGAATTGCTTGTAAAGCTCTAAAAAAACCATGTTTTCAAAAATATTTAAAAGCGAGGGGCTGGGAGTTAGGCTATAAGGTAAAGCAAAATCGCACAGATACAATTTGGTTTTATGGTTTTCAAAACTGGGGGATAAAAAAATGATGCGCTGGTTTTCTAGCGCGTGTAACAATTTATAAAGGGTGTCTTTAGAGGTTTTAAGCTCTTTTTTGAGTTGCGTATAAAGATAAAAAGCGCTCACAAACTTAGATTGATGCGTGCAGATTTTAGCCATTAAGGGGGCGTAAGCTTGAAAGACTAGTTTGATATTTTCTTGTTTTTTTAGGATTTTTTCCTGTTCGTTTTCTATAAAAAGCGAATCTAAAGCGTTGCCGTCTCTTAAAAAGCGGTTAAACAGGGTGTTTTTAGGGGTGTTGGGCTTGAAAAAGCTGGTGTATTCTTTGAAATCCAACCCTAACGCATAGCGCAAGCTAAAGTCTGGCGCTGTTATGGGGCTTAAATAATTAGGGATAAGAATGATTTTGGGAAGCTTGGGCAGGCTGAAATCCAAGCGCTCTATATTGTCTAAAATGAGCAAGTCCATTTTCTTTTCCAAATGCCATTTTAAGAGCCATGAGCTTAGAATGTTTTTATTCAAACGCATGTCATTGTAATTGAGATAGACAGGGTTTTTAAAATCCTTCGCTAGTTTGAGGGCGAAAGTGGTTTTACCGGATTTCATCGGCCCTAAAAGACAGATTTTATCGCTTGAAGGCGGGCTTGAAAGCGGGTTGTTTAAAGCCGGCTCTTTAGGGGTTTCAAAAGGCCCAAAAGGGTGCAAGCAAGAAAGGGGCATGAACTTCCTTACAAATGGGATTGGATTAAGATAATCGTAGCGCATTTTCTTTATATTTCCTTATAAAAAGGAAGTAAAAATCCCTAAAAAGCCCTAAAAATAGCAAAAGTTATTGACTAAATGGCGCATTTTGAGTAGTATTTCAGTTTTTATTTTATTGTTTTATTCTGTTTTGAGTAACGAATGAAACGAGTTCTTTTAGGAGAGTTTATGGAAAAAATCAGGTTGAAGCTCAAAGCTTATGACCATAGAGTGCTGGATCGCTCTGTTGTGGCTATCGTGGAAGCCGTAAAGCGTTCAGGTTCTGAAATTAGAGGGCCTATCCCTTTACCGACTAAGAATAAGCGTTACACCGTTTTACGCTCCCCGCATGTCAATAAGGATTCAAGAGAGCAGTTTGAGATTAGGGTTTATAGCCGATTGATTGACATTATTTCGGCCACCCCAGAAACCGTGGATAGCTTGATGAAGTTGGATTTAGCTCCTGAAGTGGATGTAGAAGTAACTTCTATGGAAACGAAGTAGTCCTAACGCATTGAGATCATAAAATAAGGGTTAGATATGGAATTTTTAGTTCAAAAGATAGGCATGAGCCGCACCATTGATGCTAACAGCACGCCTGTAACCTTGCTTAAAGTCTTGCAAGCGAAGGTGTGCCAGCTAGAAAATGGGAAAGCTTTAGTCGCCTATGCGATGCATAAAAAACACAATAAGGCGATTGAAGGCCAGCAAAAGAAATACCAGCTCAGCAAAGAGTTCAACCATTTCGCTACCTTAAAAGCTTCCCAACAACAAGAGTTGGGCGATTTGGATTTGAGCGCTTTAGAAACGCTTAAAAGGGTTAAAGCGAGCTTTAAAACGAAGGGAAGAGGCTTTGCGGGGGTGATGAAGCGTTGGAATTTCCAAGGCGGGCCTGCAGCGCATGGGAGCCGTTTCCATCGCCGCCCTGGTTCTATTGGTAACAGAGAATGGCCAGGAAGAGTGCAAAAGGGTAGGAAAATGGCAGGGCATTATGGCAATGAGCTAGTTACTTGCCAAAACGAGGTGCTCTCTTTTGATAAAGAAAGTATGGTGTTAGTGCTAAAGGGTTCAGTGGCCGGCTTTTCTGGGGCTTATGGACGCATTAGAGCGGTATAAAACCATACATTGAATATAATATAAAGGGTTTGATATGAGTAAGGCCATCGTTTTAGACAGCCATTTGAAAGAAAAGGGTAGCGTGGAGTTACCTAAAAGATATGAGGGTATTAACAGCCATAACCTCTATCTTTATGTGAAACATTATTTATCTTCTGTGCGCGCTAATACCGCTAAAAGTAAAAACCGCGCTGAAGTGAGCGGGGGCGGTAGGAAGCCTTGGGCGCAAAAAGGGGGCGGAAGAGCCAGAGCAGGGAGCATCACTTCGCCTGTGTTTGTGGGTGGGGGTGTCTCTCATGGGGCTACGAACAACCGCAACTACAACCTTAAAATCAATAAAAAACAAAAACGCCTGGCTTTAGAATACGCTTTAGAAGAAAAAGCGCAAGCGAACAAGCTTTTTGTGGTGGAAAAAATCGCTATAAAAGGCGTGGCTGAAGACAATAAAAGAAAGCATTTGACTAAAGAAGCCAACCAAATGTTCCAGGCTTTGGAGCAACGAGACACTTTGTTTGTGTGCATGAACATGGACGAATACACCGAGTTAGCCTTTAGTAACCTTAAAAAATGCCTTGTTATTGATGTGAGCGAGTTAAACGCTTATCTTTTGGCGGCGTTTAGCTCTGTGGTGATGGAAGAAGCGGCGTTTCAGCATGTGGTGCAAGATAAGACAGAGGAGTAAAAAATGGCAGACATCATGGATATAAAGTCAATTCTTTACACTGAAAAGTCATTAGGATTGCAAGAAAAAGGCGTTTTAGTGGTCCAAACGGCTCAACATGTAACCAAAAACCAGCTCAAAGAAGTGTTTAAAACTTACTTTGGCTTTGAGCCTTTGAAAATCAATTCTTTGAAACAAGAGGGTAAGGTGAAACGCTTTAGAGGGAAGCTTGGACAAAGAAAGTCGTTTAAGAAATTTTATGTGAAAGTTCCAGAGGGCGCTAGCATTGCCGCCCTTGGCGCGTAGAAAGGAGAAAGCGTTATGGCGATTAAAACTTATAAGCCCTACACCCCAAGCAGACGCTTCATGTCGGTGTTGGACTCTAAAGACATTACCGCAAAAAGCAGTGTCAAAGGCTTACTCACTAAGCTTAAAGCGACAGCAGGGAGAAACAATAACGGGCGCATCACCAGCCGCCACAAAGAGAGAGGGGCTAAAAAACTCTATCGCATTATTGATTTCAAGCGCAACAAATACAACATTGAAGGGAAAGTGGCTGCGATTGAGTATGATCCTTACAGAAACGCGCGCATCGCTCTTGTGGTCTATCCTGATGGGGACAAACGCTATATTTTACAGCCAAGCGGTTTGAAAGTGGGCGATAGCGTTATCGCTGCTGAAGGCGGTTTGGATATTAAAGTGGGCTTTGCGATGAAGTTGAAAAATATCCCTATAGGAACGGTGGTGCATAATATTGAAATGCATCCAGGGGCTGGCGGGCAATTAGCCAGAAGCGCTGGGATGAGCGCTCAAATCATGGGTAGGGAAAATAAATACACCATTATTAGAATGCCAAGCTCTGAAATGCGCTACATTCTAAGCGAATGCATGGCGAGTGTTGGCGTGGTAGGGAACGAGGATTTTATCAATGTCTCTATCGGTAAGGCAGGGCGTAACCGCCACAGAGGGATTCGCCCACAAACTCGTGGGAGCGCGATGAACCCAGTGGATCACCCGCATGGTGGGGGTGAGGGTAAAACAGGGACAAGCGGTCATCCTGTATCGCCTTGGGGCACTCCAGCTAAGGGCTATAAAACTAGAAAGAAAAAAGCTAGCGACAAGCTCATCATTTCCAGAAAGAAACATAAATAAAGGGTTAAGAATGTCTAGGTCAATTAAAAAGGGTCCTTTTATAGACGACCACTTGATGAAAAAAACGCTCAAGGCAAAAGAGGGTAAGGATAACCGCCCGATTAAAACATGGTCTAGAAGAAGCACCATTTTGCCTGAAATGATTGGTTTTACTTATAATGTGCATAACGGAAGGGTTTTTGTCCCTGTGTATATCACAGAAAACCATGTGGGTTATAAGTTAGGGGAATTCGCTCCTACAAGAACTTTTAAAGGGCACAAAGGCAGTGTCCAAAAAAAGATTGGCAAGTAAGGGGGCAGAATGAGTAAAGCGTTATTAAGATTTGTGCGGTTATCTCCTACTAAAGCCAGATTGATTGCAAGACAGATCCAAGGCATGAACGCTGAATTAGCGATCGCTAGTTTGGAATTTACGCCCAATAAAGCGGCCAGAGTGCTTTCAAAAGTGGTGGCTTCTGCGGTCGCTAACGGCTCTTTAGACGCCAAGAGTGCTCTGATTGTTTCTTGCAGAGTGGATGCTGGCCCTGTGCTTAGGCGCTCCATTCCAAGGGCTAAAGGCAGAGCCACAGCCATTAGAAAGCCAACATCTCATGTATTCGTAGAAGTAGCAGAAGGGAAAGAAATGAAATCTTCTAAAAGCCATAAAAAAAATCAAGCAGAAGGTAAGTAGGGCATGGGACAAAAAGTTAATCCGGTAGGTTTAAGATTAGGTATTAATAGGAATTGGACTTCCAGATGGTTCCCTAGCGCTCGCACCGCTCCAAGCAATATTGATGAAGACAATAAGATTAGGAAATTTCTTAAAAAAGAGCTTTATTACGCTGGCGTGAGCGAGATTGTGATTGAAAGAGCGGCTAAAAAACTGCGCGTTACGGTTGTAGCGGCTCGCCCAGGGCTTATCATTGGTAAAAAAGGCGTGGATATTGAAAAGGTCAAAGAAGGCCTAAAAACGCTCATCAAAAAAGAAGTCTCCATTAATATTAAAGAAGTCAAACGCCCCCAAGCTGACGCCCAATTAGCCGCAGAAAATGTAGCCACCCAATTAGAAAAAAGGGTCGCTTTCCGCCGTGCGATGAAAAAGGTCATGCAAGCGGCGTTAAAATCCGGCGCTAAAGGGATCAAGGTACGCGTTTCTGGCCGTTTAGCAGGGGCTGAAATCGCTCGCACCGAATGGTATATGGAAGGGCGCGTGCCTTTACACACTTTAAGGGCTAAGATTGATTACGGCTTTGCTGAAGCGATGACGGTATATGGTATTATTGGCGTGAAAGTGTGGATTTTCAAAGGGGAAGTTTTGCAAAAAGGCATCCAATTTGAGAAAAAAGAAGAGGCTAAAGAAGAAAGAGAGCCTAGAAGAAGCAGAAGAGGGAGGCAATAATCATGTTAATGCCAAAAAGAACAAAATACAGAAAGCAAATGAAAGGGCGCAATCGTGGGAAAGCCCATCGTGGTAACTCTATTGCGTTTGGGGATATTGCGATTAAAGCCATAGAGCATGGGAGGATTGATTCACGCCAGATTGAATCCGCAAGGGTGGCCATGACAAGGCACATTAAAAGAGCGGGTAAGGTGTGGATTAGAGTATTTCCCGATAAGCCTTTGACCGCTAAGCCTTTAGAAACCAGGATGGGTAAAGGTAAAGGCTCTGTGGAAAAATGGGTGATGAATATCAAGCCGGGCAGAATCGTTTATGAAATGCTAGGCATTGAAGAAGGACTAGCGAGAGAAGCTTTAGCACTAGCTCAGAGCAAACTTCCTTTTAAAACCAAAATTGTAACTTGTGAGAGCGAAAATGAAATATACTGAATTGAAAGATAAGAGTATCAAGGAATTAGAAGAGTTGTTGCATGCTAAGAAAGCGGAGCTTTTTGAGTTGCGCGTTAAGTTAAAGGCTATGCAATTGAGTAATCCTAACGAGATTAAGAAAGCCAGAAGAAATATCGCTCGCATTAACACGGCTATTAACGCGTATTATTCTTCTAGCGTTGAGTAAAAAAAGGGTAAGCAATGAATACAAAAGAGCCGCATAAAAGGCTGGTGCAAGGCAAGGTTATCAGCAAGTTTGCTGAAAAAAGCGCTGTGATTCTTGTGGAAAGAAAAGTGGTGCATGAAAAATACCGCAAGATTGTTAAAAAGTTCAAAAAATACACCATCCATGATGAAAACAATCAGGTGAAAGTAGGGGATTTTGTGAGTGCGATTGAGTGCAGACCGCTTTCTAAAACCAAGTCTTTCACGCTTAAAGAAATTTTAGTAGTGGGAGTATAAGCATGATACAGAGTTTTACGAGATTGAATGTCGCTGACAATAGCGGTGCGAAAGAAATCATGTGCATTAAGGTGTTAGGAGGCAGCCACAAACGCTATGCGAGCGTGGGTAGCGTGATCGTGGCTTCCGTGAAAAAAGCTATCCCTAATGGTAAGGTGAAGCGCGGTCAAGTAATCAAAGCCGTTGTGGTGAGAACGAAAAAAGAAATCCAAAGGAAAAATGGTTCTTTGGTGCGTTTTGATGACAATGCAGCAGTGATTTTGGACGCTAAAAAAGATCCGGTTGGCACAAGGATTTTTGGGCCCGTGAGCCGAGAAGTGCGTTACGCTAATTTCATGAAAATTATTTCTCTAGCGCCGGAGGTTGTATAATGAAAAGCGAAATCAAAAAAAATGACATGGTGAAAGTCATTGCAGGAGACGATAAGGGTAAGGTCGCTAAGGTTTTAGCGGTGTTGCCTAAGACTTCTCAAGTGGTTGTTGAAGGGTGTAAAGTGGTGAAAAAAGCGATTAAACCTACTGATGATAACCCTAAAGGGGGCTTTATCCATAAAGAAAAGCCCATGCACATTTCCAATGTGAAGAAAGCCTAAGGAGTTGGATACATGTTTGGTTTGAAACAATTTTATCAAAATGAAGTGAGGGCAAAACTCGCTCAAGAATTAGACATCAAAAACCCCATGCTTTTGCCCAAGCTAGAAAAAATCGTTATCAGCGTGGGCGCTGGGGCTCATGCAAAAGACATGAAAATCATGCAAAATATTGCGCAAACGATTTCTTTGATTGCAGGGCAAAAAGCCGTGATCACTAAAGCGAAGAAATCCGTTGCAGGCTTTAAGATCAGAGAAGGCATGGCGGTAGGGGCGAAAGTTACCTTAAGGAATAAACGCATGTATAATTTCTTAGAAAAGCTGATTGTGATTTCGTTACCCAGAGTGAAAGACTTTAGAGGGATTTCACGGAATGGGTTTGATGGGCGCGGGAATTACACCTTTGGGATCAATGAGCAATTGATTTTCCCGGAAGTGGTTTATGATGATATTATGGTCAGTCATGGCATGAACATCACTATGGTAACTTCTACGGACAACGATAAAGAAGCGTTCAAGTTGTTAGAATTGCTTGGATTGCCTTTTGCAAAAGTGAGATAAGGGGTTAATATGGCTAAAAAATCAATGATCGCAAAGGCTCAAAGGAAACCAAAATTTCAAGTAAGGGCTTATACCAGATGCCGCATTTGTGGGAGACCTCATTCGGTTTATAGGGATTTTGGACTTTGTAGGGTGTGCCTAAGAAAAATGGGCAGTGAGGGACTCATCCCAGGCTTGAGAAAAGCCAGTTGGTAAGGATAAGATATGGTAAATGATATAATTGCAGATTCATTAACTCGTTTGAGAAACGCTTCTATGCGCCGCTTAGAATTCACACAGCTTTATTACGCAAAGATCGTGGTTTCTATTTTAGAGATTTTTAAAGAAAAAGGTTTCATTAAAGATTTCAATGTCAAAGATAAAGACAAGAAACAATCGGTTTATGTGCAATTGGCTTATGATGAAAAAGGGCATTCAAAAATCAGCGAAGTGAAGCGCTTAAGCAAGCCTGGTCGTCGTGTGTATAAGCAAAAAAACGAGTTGAAGCGCTTTAAAAATGGCTATGGCGTGATTGTGGTAAGCACTTCTAAAGGGGTGATCACCAACGAAGAAGCTTACAGACAAAATGTCGGTGGCGAAGTGCTTTGCAGCATTTGGTAAAGGATTGAAAATGTCAAGAATTGGGAAAAGAATCATTGAAGTTCCAAGCTCTGTGCAAGCGAGCGTGGAAGGGAGCAAGCTTCTTTTTAAAAACAGCAAAGAAAAGCATGAGTTAGAAACTCACAACCGCGTGAAAATCACGCTTGAAAACAACCAATTGAGCTTCCAGCCTGTGGGCGAAGACGCGCAGTCTAGGGCTTATTGGGGGACTTATGGGGCTTTAGCGAATAACATTGTAATAGGCTTAAGCGCCGGTTTCAGTAAGACTTTAGAAGTCAATGGCGTGGGCTATAAGGTGGCTTTGGGCAATAAAACTTTGGATTTGAGCTTGGGTTTTAGCCACCCGGTGAAATACCCCATTCCAGCAGGGATTGAAATGGTGGTGGAAAAAAACACGATCACAATCAAAGGGAGCGATAAGCAACAAGTAGGGCAAGTCGCTGCTGAAATCAGGAGCTTCAGACCCCCAGAGCCATACAAAGGCAAGGGTGTGAAATACAGCAATGAAGTCATTATTAGAAAAGCTGGTAAAACGGCTAAAAAATAAATAAGGTGGAGTGATGAACACAAAAGCATTGTATAAAAAGAAAGCCTTAAGGGATCGCAGGAAATTAAGAATCAAAAGCAAGCTCTTGGGCGATGCATTAAGACCTAGGGTGAGCGTTTTTCGTTCCAATCGCTATTTTTATGCGCAAGCGATTGATGATACTAAACAAAGCACTATAACGCATATTGATGGCAGGAAAATGGGCTTTAAAAATACGCAAGAAGACGCTAAAAAATTAGGTGCTCTCTTTGCTGAAGAATTGAAAAAAGCAGGGATTGAGCGAGCGGTTTATGACAGGAATGGTTACCTCTATCATGGCGTGGTGGCAGCGTTTGCTGAAAGCTTGAGAGAGAACGGGATCGCTCTATGACAGAAAGGAAAGGTATGGAAGAGATTAACAGAGAAGAGTTTCAAGAAGTCGTTGTGAATATTGGCCGTGTAACCAAAGTGGTTAAGGGCGGTAGGCGGTTTCGTTTTAACGCTTTAGTGGTTGTGGGCAATAAAAATGGGCTTGTGGGCTTTGGTTTGGGCAAGGCTAAAGAAGTCCCTGATGCGATTAAAAAGGCGGTAGACGATGCGTTTAAAAACCTAATCCATGTAACGATTAAAGGCACGACTATCGCTCATGACATTGAGCATAAATACAACGCAAGCCGTATTTTACTCAAACCGGCAAGTGAGGGAACGGGGGTGATTGCTGGGGGTTCAACGCGCCCTATCGTGGAATTAGCAGGCATTAAGGATATTCTAACCAAATCTTTAGGCTCTAATAACCCCTATAATGTGGTGCGCGCGACTTTTGACGCTTTAGCGAAAATCAAGGCGTAGTTAAAAAGGAGATATGATAATGGGATTAGAAAATTTAAAACCGGCTAAAGGTAGCGTTAAGAAAATCAAACGAGTGGGCCGTGGTCAAGGAAGCGGCATGGGAAAAACCGCTACAAGAGGCGGTAAAGGCCAAACCGCAAGGACAGGCTATAAGGCTAAAAGAGGCTTTGAAGGAGGGCAACAACCCTTACAACGCCGTTTGCCTAAAATAGGTTTTAGGACTAAAGATTCTCATATCTATTCTATCAATGTGGAAAAGAATGAAGCGATTAAGGATTTAGAAGAAATCACTTTTTTAAGCTTGCGCGCTTTACACCATTTCCCTCTTTATATTGAAGGCGTGAAATTGATCGGTAAAGACGCTAAAAACTTGGCTTCTAAAATTAAAGATGAGAGAATCAAAACAAGCGGGCAGAAATAATGCCCCTATTGTATCAGCTTGATTTAAGAGGAATAAGTTATGAATAAAGCCATTGCTAGTAAGATACTCATCACTTTGGGTTTTTTATTTCTCTACAGAGTCTTAGCTTATATCCCCATTCCTGGCGTAGATTTAGCAGCGATCAAGGCTTTTTTTGACAGCAATTCCAACAACGCTTTGGGGTTGTTTAACATGTTTAGCGGGAATGCGGTTTCTCGCTTGAGCATCATCTCTTTGGGTATCATGCCCTATATCACTTCTTCAATCATCATGGAGCTTTTGAGCGCGACTTTCCCTAACCTGGCTAAAATGAAAAAAGAGCGAGACGGCATGCAAAAATACATGCAAATCGTGCGCTATTTGACCATTTTAATCACCCTAATCCAAGCGGTGAGCGTTTCAGTAGGCTTAAGGAGCATTAGTGGAGGAGCCAATGGGGCGATCATGATTGATATGCAAGTCTTTATGATCGTTTCGGCGTTTTCAATGCTTACAGGGACGATGCTGCTCATGTGGATAGGGGAGCAAATCACACAAAGGGGCGTGGGGAATGGGATTAGCCTTATTATTTTTGCCGGGATTGTTTCAGGGATCCCATCAGCTATTTCAGGCACATTCAATTTGGTCAATACGGGCGTTATTAATATCTTAATGCTCATTGGTATTGTGCTGATTGTTTTAGCGACTATTTTTGCGATTATCTATGTGGAATTAGCCGAGCGCAGGATCCCTATTTCTTATGCGCGTAAAGTGGTGATGCAAAACCAAAACAAGCGCATCATGAATTACATTCCCATCAAGTTGAATTTAAGCGGGGTGATCCCCCCTATTTTCGCTTCAGCTCTGCTCGTGTTCCCTTCTACGATTTTGCAGCAAGCCACAAGCAACAAAACCTTGCAAGCGATTGCGGATTTTTTAAGTCCGCAAGGGTATGCGTATAATATTTTGATGTTCCTACTCATTATCTTTTTTGCTTACTTTTATTCTTCTATTGTGTTCAATTCTAAGGATATTGCGGATAATTTGAGGCGTAATGGTGGGTATATTCCAGGGCTTAGGCCTGGAGAGGGGACTTCATCGTTTTTAAATTCTGTAGCGAGTAAGCTCACTTTGTGGGGTTCATTGTATTTAGCGCTCATTTCTACCGTGCCTTGGATTTTGGTTAAGGCTATGGGCGTGCCTTTTTACTTTGGAGGCACAGCGGTGCTGATTGTGGTTCAGGTCGCTATTGATACCATGAAAAAGATTGAAGCGCAAATTTATATGAGCAAGTATAAAACTTTAAGCGCGGTAGGCTTTTAATGGCAATCTCTATTAAAAGCCCAAAAGAAATCAAAGCCCTAAGAAAAGCCGGGGAATTAACCGCACAAGCGTTAGCCCTTTTAGAGCGAGAAGTAAGGCCTGGGGTTTCACTTTTAGAGCTGGATAAAATGGCTGAAGATTTTATCAAATCCTCTCATGCTAGGCCTGCTTTTAAGGGGCTCTATGGATTCCCTAACTCTGTGTGCATGTCCTTAAATGAGGTGGTCATTCATGGCATTCCTACGGATTATGTTTTACAAGAAGGGGATATTATAGGCTTGGATTTGGGGGTGGAGGTGGATGGCTATTATGGCGATTCGGCAATCACTCTCCCCATAGGCGCGATAAGCCAGCAAGATGAAAAATTGCTCGCTTGCTCTAAAGAGAGCTTGATGCATGCCATTAGTTCAATTAGAGTGGGCATGCATTTTAAAGAATTGAGTCAGATTTTAGAGGGCGCTATTACAGAAAGAGGCTTTGTGCCTTTGAAGGGATTTTGCGGGCATGGCATTGGTAAAAAACCCCATGAAGAGCCAGAAATCCCCAACTACCTAGAAAAAGGCGTCAAAGCTAATAGCGGCCCTAAAATCAAGGAGGGCATGGTATTTTGCTTAGAGCCTATGGTGTGTCAAAAACAGGGCGAGCCTAAAATACTAGCGGATAAGTGGAGCGTGGTTTCAGTGGATGGGCTTAACACAAGCCACCATGAGCATACTATCGCCATAGTTGGCAATAAAGCAGTGATTCTTACGGAGCGTTAATGGCAAGAGATGATGTTATAGAAGTGGATGGGAAAGTGATTGAGGCGTTGCCTAACGCCACTTTTAAGGTGGAGTTAGACAATAAGCATGTGGTGTTGTGCCGTATTTCTGGAAAGATGCGCATGCACTATATTAGGATTGCTTTAGGCGATAGGGTCAAGCTAGAGCTTACGCCCTATAGTTTAGACAAGGGTCGGATAACTTTTAGATATAAATGAATTTAAGGGTTATTTCAATGAAAATATGTTAGCATAAAAGTTTTTAATAGTGCCTAATTTTTTCAAAGGAGAAAAATCATGAAAGTCAGGCCATCAGTGAAAAAGATGTGCGATAAGTGCAAAATTATTAAAAGAAGGGGCGTTATTAGAGTGATCTGCGCTACCCCTAAACACAAACAAAGACAAGGATAAAGCATGGCAAGGATTGCTGGTGTGGATTTACCAAAAAAGAAGAGAGTAGAGTATGCCCTTACCTATATTTATGGGATTGGGCTTAAGAGTTCTAGAGAGATTTTAGAAGCGGTGGGCATTTCTTTTGACAAGCGTGTGCATGAATTGAGCGAAGATGAAGTGTCTAGCATCGCTAAAAAAATCCAACAAAGCTACCTAGTAGAGGGCGATTTGCGTAAAAAAGTTCAAATGGATATTAAATCTTTAATGGACTTAGGGAATTATCGTGGGATCAGGCATCGTAAGGGTCTTCCTGTAAGAGGCCAAACCACTAAAAATAACGCTAGGACTCGTAAGGGTAAGAAAAAAACCGTGGGTAGCAAGTAGCGGATAAGGAGATGATGATTTAATGGCTAAGAGAAATGTAGTGGCTAAAAAGAAAGTAGTCAAAAAGAATATTGCTAGAGGGGTTGTTTATATTTCAGCGACCTTTAACAACACCAACATCACTATCACTGATGAAATGGGTAATGTGATTTGCTGGAGCACGGCGGGCGGTTTAGGGTTTAAAGGCTCTAAAAAATCCACCCCTTATGCGGCCCAACAAGCTGTAGAAAGCGCTCTAAGCAAGGCTAAAGAGCATGGCGTTAAAGAAGTGGGCATTAAGGTTCAAGGGCCAGGTAGTGGGCGTGAGACCGCCATTAAGAGCGTGGGCGCGACAGATGGCGTTAAAGTGCTTTGGATTAAAGACATCACCCCGCTCCCTCATAATGGTTGCAGACCCCCTAAAAGAAGAAGAGTGTAAGGAGGCTTTATGGCAAGATATAGAGGTGCAGTAGAAAGACTAGAAAGGCGTTTTGGGGTTTCTTTAGCTTTAAAAGGTGAAAGGCGATTGAGCGGGAAGAGCGCGCTAGATAAGAGGGCTTATGGGCCAGGTCAGCATGGGCAAAGGCGTGCTAAGACTTCTGATTACGGGTTGCAGTTGAAAGAAAAGCAAAAAGCTAAAATGATGTATGGCATTTCTGAAAAGCAATTCAGGAGTATTTTTGTGGAAGCCAATCGCTTGGACGGCAATACGGGTGAAAACCTTATCCGCTTGATTGAAAGAAGATTGGATAATGTCGTTTATCGCATGGGGTTTGCGACCACTAGAAGCTCTGCTAGGCAATTGGTAACGCATGGGCATGTGCTTGTGGATGGTAAGCGTTTGGATATTCCCTCTTATTTCGTGCGTTCAGGGCAAAAAATTGAGATCAAAGAAAAAACCAAGAGCAACCCTCAAGTGGTGCGCGCGATGGAATTGACAGCTCAAACAGGGATTGTGCCATGGATTGATGTGGAAAAAGATAAAAAATACGGCATCTTCACCCGCTACCCCGAAAGAGAAGAAGTGGTTGTCCCTATTGAAGAAAGACTCATTGTAGAATTGTATTCTAAGTAAGGGGTTAGAGCATGAAAGTTATCAAAACAGCACCTTTGATCCCATCAGAAATTAAGGTGCTAGAGAAAGAGGGCAATCGGGTTAAGATTTCTCTGGCTCCATTTGAGTTTGGTTACGCTGTTACGCTCGCTCATCCTATTAGAAGACTCTTGCTTTTAAGCTCTGTGGGGTATGCTCCTGTAGGTTTAAAGATTGAAGGTGTGCATCATGAGTTTGACTCATTAAGGGGGGTTACTGAAGATGTGTCGCTTTTTATCATGAATTTAAAGAATATCCGCTTTATAGCCAAGGCGTTGGTGGGGCAGGATAGCTCTTTAGAAAACCAATCGGTTGTGGTGGATTATTCTTTTAAAGGGCCTATGGAGCTTAGGGCTAGGGATTTGAATTCTGAGCATATAGAAATCGTCAATCCGGAAATGCCTCTAGCCACAATCAACGAAGACGCTCAATTGAATTTTTCGCTCATTATCTATAAAGGAATGGGGTATGTCCCAAGCGAAAACACAAGGGAATTGATGCCTGAGGGCTACATGCCACTAGACGGCTCTTTCACGCCGATTAAAAAGGTCGTTTATGAGATTGAAAATGTTTTGGTTGAGGGCGATCCCAACTATGAAAAAATCATTTTTGATATTGAAACAGACGGGCAGATTGACCCTTATAAAGCGTTTTTATCAGCGGTGAAAGTGATGAGCAAGCAACTAGGCGTTTTTGGTGAAAGACCCATTGCTAACACGGAGTATTCAGGCGATTACGCTCAAAGAGATGACGCTAAAGACTTGAGCGCTAAAATTGAAAGCATGAATTTGAGCGCTAGGTGTTTTAATTGCTTGGATAAAATCGGCATCAAGTATGTGGGTGAATTGGTTTTGATGAGCGAAGAAGAGCTTAAGGGCGTGAAAAACATGGGTAAAAAATCCTATGATGAAATCGCTGAAAAATTGAATGATTTGGGCTATCCGGTAGGCACAGAATTAAGCCATGAACAAAGAGAGAGTTTAAAGAAAAGATTAGAAAAATTAGAAGATAAAGGAGGTAACGACTGATGAGACACAAACACGGATACCGCAAGCTTGGGAGAACCAGCTCGCACAGAAAGGCGTTATTAAAGAATTTAGCGGTCGCTTTGATTGAGCATAACAAAATTGAAACAGGGATTTATAAGGCTAAGGAATTGCGCAGTTACATTGAGAAATTAACGACAGCGGCTCGTGTGGGCGATTTTAATGCACACCGCCATGTTTTTGCATATTTGCAAAACAAAGAAGCCACCCACAAGCTTGTAACTGAAATCGCGCCCAAATACGCGCAAAGGAATGGCGGATACACCAGAATCCAACGCACCACTTTTAGAAGAGGGGACGCTTCCACTCTAGCCACCATTGAATTTGTATGAAATTTGATGAACTGCTAGCCAAGATTTAGTCTTGGTTGGTGGTTATCGCTTTGATTTTATCCTTTTAAAAGAAGCACTCAAAAGCTTTGACTTTGTTTTATTGATCATGAAATTTAAAAAATCTAAAAAGCATTTTCTGTAATCAAAATATAAAAGAGCTTAGTTAAGCGATAATCTCAAAACGGCAAAAATAAAGTAACTAAAACCCCAATTTTAATTTTTAAATTTGGAGAAAAAAATGGAATTTGGTAAAGAATTGTTCACAGAACTTGCTTCAAAAGTGGAAGCTTTTTGTGTGAAAAAATATGGTCAGAATTTGTGTAATTGTTTAAAAAATCAAAATAAACTCAAAACTCACACTGGCTTTTATCCCACCCTTTAATGACCCTGTTGTATTCTTGAATCGCCTAAACTTCATCGTTCAAATAGATTTTTCTGTCTTTACTTGAGCGGTATTTCTTGCATTTTTATTAAGGCTTCTAATTTGGTTTGATGATTTTAAGAAATCCAACTGCTGGAGATTGAGCCAGATGGATTCAAGCGTATTTTGAGACACGCTAGATATTGGCTATTCGTTTATGCTAAACTGCTTTGGATTTTAGCCGATATGAGTGATGGGTTGATTTGTTCGCTTTGTAGTGGTTTTGTTGAAAAAATATGAACTCCTATTATTGTGTCCGCCACACAATGCATAATGGAAACGCAAAATCCGACCGCCTTTTCCACACAAAGCGAAACTAAATCAATCTTTCTATACTTGCTAACTCAAACGCTTCTTAACTTGACACAATATACAGACAAAAACTTGCCTAACAAAACCCGCTTATAAGAATTTTTGATACACCAACACTACCGATTTAGGTGTAGAGCTAAGGCTAAAAAAACTATCTGTAGCTTCATTGAGCGAGCCAGAAAAGAGCGTTTTTAAACGCAAGTTTTTTAAGGGGTATTTGAGGTTTTTAGAAGTGAATTGGGCTTTAAAATCCAAGCTAAAAAGTGAGATTTGTTCCCCTTTAAAACTAGGTAAAGTGAAAGGGGTTTCTAACACCCTAAAAAGACCATAATCGCTTATGGCTTGGATTTTTTGGCAAAATTTAAAATACTCCAACAATAAAAAAGTGTTCGCTAAAGCGTGATCTTCTCGCTTGCCATTCAACCCTAAAAAAATAAAATCATCAAAGCCTTTATTCAAGGCATAAAAAAAGGCTTTGGATAAATCGTTGCTGTTTTGTTCGCTCACGCGTATAGGGTTATACAAAGCTTTCAAATGCGAATCAATGCTATCTAGATCGCCTATAACAACGCTGGGTTTGAATTGAAGCGCATGTAATGAGGTAACAGCCCCATCGCATGCGATTAAAAAGGGAGCGTTTTTTAAAAGGTCTAAGCATTTTTTAGATTTAGGAAACTCCCCATTCGCTAAAATCACTGCTTGCATGACTGGTTCCACCGGTTAAAATAATACAAGCCAATAAAAAGGTATAGGATCGTTGTGAAGAATTGCACCAAGCTCTCTGTAGAAATTTGGAAAATACAAAACCACACGATAATGGACACGATATTCCCCAAAGTCATTAAAACATAACTCTCCATATAACGCAAAACCTGCAAAATAAAAGCAATAATAAAGATGACGAAATTAAAACTCTCTGCCCATAAAAAATTCGTTTTAATCTCTTTAAAAAACAAAGCGCTCACATAAGTTAAAACCCCTATGCCTAAAACGAGCGCAAAACGCCAATTTTTGGGAAGTTTTTGAGCCTTAATAACGCCCTCATGCTGCTCTGTCTTTTTCCATGCGAACAGCCCATAAATCGTTACTGGCATATACAAAAAAAGGCATAAAATCACATCAGCGTTTAATTTCCACTGATAAGCGACATAAGCGTAACTCAAATTATAAACAAGACCAAACACAAAGCAAATCGTTTGCCTTTCTCCGGCAAAAAACGCATACAAAACCCCGCTAAGCCCTGCTAAAAGATTGATAAACGAGCCTTTGACAAGGATATTAGTGATGGTTAAAAACACGCAAGAAAGAATGAGTGTGGCGTAAAATCGTTTGGGTAGTTGGGTGGTTATTAACATGCTATTTCCTTACGCAAGAATTACCTTGACAAGTTCTACGGGTTTGATCTCAGCCTTTTAAAAACTTGAGCGTTTTTAAAAAGCACCCCTTAAATGCTCCTTATTGTAACACAAATCAGTGAGAACGCGCTTTAAAGTTTCTTTAATTTTTTACTCCCCCCCTCCATATTAATGCCATTTGGGTTAAATCACCACCCTAATTTAGTGCAAAGCCTAGAACAAATCCCAAAACACACAAGAAAGCCAAGCATAACCAAACCCTCTATAAGGAAGTTGCTAGGATGCCCACAATACGCCGAGATCTCATGGATAGCAGCAATAAAGGGCATCGTTAAAAGCATCACATAAAAATCCCTTAGTCTTGATCCTAACACAGCGTTATAAAACGCGCCAAAAAACCTAGCCTTAAAAATGGCTTTGAGAAACCTAGGGTATCTTACTTGGAAAGATTTATAACAATCCCTACCTCGTGGGTCAAACAAAAGGTTAGACAACAAAGCCGCTATTAGACCCACTAGCCACATATAATAGCTATTTTTAGGGTCAAAAATCGAATCGCTAGCTGAACCATCTATGTCATAAAAAATCCTAGCGTTTATGGAGATACATATCGTATAGACTAGAGCCACTGCCCATTGATATTCCCAATCGCTCAAACGATTTTTGATATTCATGCTCTTCTCCCCCAAAACTACCTATCATACACGAAATGACGATCATAGGTGGGTTCTCTTGGGGCTTGTGGCTCTCTATCAACGCCACGGATGTAATCTTCTACCCTATCGCCTATTTCTCTGCCAAACTCTCTCCCCACAGAACCACCAACTAATCTGCCAGCCCAACCAACCGCAGGACCACCAACAGCTCCCCCCACTGCACCACCAACACCACCCCCAATTGCACCACCAACAGCTCCCCCCCAAAATCTGCCTAATTCACCCCTTGCCTCTATTTTAGGACTAGCTATAGCTACATTAGCCATTGCACCGCATAAAACCACTACACAACTAAATGTTCTTAATCCACTCATAACAAATCCTTTCATCAATTGAGATTCAAAGCATGTTTGACACACCTTGATAAGAATATTTATACCACAACCCTATTAAAAGCATTGTTACAGATCAGCAAAAGATCACAAAAAGCTCAATAAGTGTTTTGTTTATTCACAAATTACAGGATTAAAGTAAATCATTGGTTTTTAGCATTTTTAAGCGCTTTGGAATGCCAAGTTTCAAGCATTAAAGCCTTTAATTGCGTTTTTACACCAACCGCTTAAAAATTGAACGCCTATTTTGAATATATTAGACGCTTTTTTATTTTTATGCTAAACTATTTTGAGTTTTGGCCGATGTGACTTCATACAGAGATTAAACCAATCATAAATAGTAAGGCTAATTCCATCTCGCTCTGTAATAGGTTTGAAACCATGCATCTAAGATTGACTCCTATCTTGTAAGTGCCATACTACAAGTTCCCATAATAAAAACTTCTAAAAATCAAAACCTACAGAGCGAGATGGAATTAACCTTTTGTGATTGCAAAGGATAGCCAATCTTAAACAACCAATACAAGCCTTATAATATCATTAATCGCTATTCAAAATCACAGATATTTTAATACAGCGTTCAATTTTTGAAAGCAAGAGTCCACTCACAAATCTTTTAACAACAAATTTTTATACCATGTTACGGGCTTTCGTGTTAGAATGCGTATTGAATTGATTTTAGGAGTGTAAAAATGCAAGTTTCACAATATCTGTATCAAAACGCGCAATCTATTTGGGGGGATTGCATTTCCCATCCGTTCGTTCAAGGCATAGGGCGTGGGACTTTAGAAAGGGATAAATTTCGTTTTTATATCATTCAAGATTATTTGTTTCTTTTAGAATACGCTAAGGTGTTTGCTCTAGGCGTAATTAAGGCTTATGATGAAGCGGTGATGAGGGAGTTTTCTAACGCTATACAAGACATTTTGAATAATGAAATGAGTATCCATAACCATTATATTAGAGAACTTCAAATCACTCCAAAAGAATTGCAAAACGCGCGCCCCACTCTAGCGAATAAATCCTATACAAGCTACATGCTCGCTGAAGGGTTTAAGGGCTCTATTAAAGAAGTTACGGTGGCTGTTCTATCCTGTGGTTGGAGCTATTTAGTGATCGCGCAAAATTTAAGCCAAATCCCCAACGCTTTAGAACATGCCTTTTATGGGCATTGGATTAAGGGCTATAGTTCCAAAGAATTTCAAGCGTGCGTAAATTGGAATATTAATTTGCTTGATTCCCTCACTCTCGCTTCTTCAAAACAAGAAATTGAAAAATTAAAGGAGATTTTTATCGCTACAAGCGAATACGAATACCAGTTTTGGGATATGGCGTATCAAAGTTGAATAAAAGTTTTTGTCCTGTTAGAAAAACGCAAGAGAAGAAAATATCTATCTCTTGCAAAACGATTATTGAGCGTAAGCTTCTAGTTTGAGCTCAATCTTTACCTCATCTCCAACGACAGCATCGCTAAAGGTTTTACCGATACCAAAATCCTTGCGGTTGATTTTACCTTCAGCTTGTAGCACCATGAATTCTTTTTTATTCATGGGGTTTTGTAAGGGGGCTTGGATTTTGGCTTCTAACACGACAGGCTTGGTTACGCCATGAAGGGTCAAATCCCCATGGATTTTACCATCTTCGTATTTTGTCATTTTAAAGCTCCCTTTGGGGTATTTCATGACATCAAAAAACTCTGCTGTTTTTAGGTGGTCATCTCTTTTTTTGTTCCTAGTGTTAATGCTTTTAATATCAATTTTGCCTTCAAAAACATTGAGAGCCTTGGTATTAGGATCGGCATCAATTTTGCCATCAAAACTATCAAACACGCCTCTTGTTTCATTGAATTTGAAGTGCTTGACCTCAAACCACACACTAGAGTTTGCCTTATCAATCGTATAAGGTTTTGCAAACGCCAAACTAACGCCCAAAAGGGTGAACATTAACGCTTTTTTCATTGTTTCCTCACTTCATTTTGAATTAAAAACGCCAACTATACAACAAATTGGTTAATGGTAAAATACTCCTAATCATCTGTTTTAAGGTATAATACAAAAAATCCCCATTAGGTAGGTGTTGTTATGATAAAAAAGACCCTTGCATCAGTTTTATTAGGATTGAGTTTGATGAGTGTTTTAAATGCCAAAGAATGCGTTTCGCCCCTAACAAGAAGCGTTAAGTATCATCAGCAAAGCGCTGAGATCAGAGCCTTGCAATTGCAAAGTTACAAAATGGCGAAAATGGCACTAGACAATAATCTCAAACTCGTTAAAGACAAAAAGCCAGCCGTCATCTTGGATTTAGATGAAACCGTTTTAAACACTTTTGATTATGCGGGCTATTTAGTCAAAAATTGCATTAAATACACCCCAGAAACTTGGGATAAATTTGAAAAAGAAGGCTCTCTTACGCTCATTCCTGGAGCGCTAGACTTTTTAGAATACGCTAATTCTAAGGGCGTTAAGATTTTTTACATTTCTAACCGCACGCAAAAAAATAAGGCATTCACTTTAAAAACGCTCAAAAGTTTTAAACTCCCCCAAGTGAGTGAAGAATCCGTTTTATTGAAAGAAAAAGGCAAGCCTAAAGCCGTTAGGCGAGAATTAGTCGATAAGGATTATGCGATTGTTTTACAGGTGGGCGACACTTTGCATGATTTTGATGCACTTTTTGCTAAAGACGCTAAAAACAGCCAAGAACAACAAGCCAAAGTCTTGCAAAACGCTCAAAAATTCGGCACAGAATGGATCATTTTACCTAATTCTCTCTATGGCACATGGGAAGATGAGCCTATAAAAGCATGGCAGAATAAAAAATAAAATTTATCCATCGCATAAGAACGATTTTTGCTAACATGACAAAAAATTTGATCTCTTAGGCGGAGTCATGGATTTTGTAGGGTTTGAAGATTTAAAATGCAAAGATAAAGAAAACTCTCAAAAAGTTTTTGTGATCCGTAACGACAAGTTAGGCGATTTTATTTTAGCCATACCCGCTTTAATCGCTCTAAAGCAAGCTTTTTTAGAAAAAGGCAAGGAAGTGTATTTGGGCGTGGTTGTGCCTAGCTATACCACCCCAATCGCTTTAGAATTCCCTTTCATTGATGAAGTCATTATAGAAGACAACCATTTGAGCGCCACTCTCAAACGCAAATCCATTGACGCTCTTATCTTTTTATTTTCTAATTTTAAAAACGCCAGACTCGCTTTTAGTTTGAGAAAATTTATTCCTTATATCCTAGCCCCAAAGACCAAAATCTATTCTTGGTTTTATCAAAAGAGCGTGCGTCAAAGCCGATCGCTGTGTTTAAAAACCGAATACGAATACAATTTGGACTTAATCCATGCGTTTTGTAAAGATCACAATCTCCCTAACGCTTCAATTAAAAAAATCGCATGGAAGCTTAAAGACAAATCCAAAGAGCGATCCATCATCGCTTCAAAACTCAACGCTAATGTTGATCTATTGTGGATTGGCGTGCATATGCATAGCGGAGGCAGTTCGCCCGTATTGCCTGCTTCGCATTTCATTGAGCTGATTGATTTTTTACACAAGAATTTGAGTTGTGAGATCATTCTTATTTGCGGGCCAGGCGAGAGGAAAGCCACAGAAGAACTCCTTAAAAAAGTCCCCTTCGCTCGCCTCTATGATACGAGCCATAGTTTAGTGGATTTAGCCAAATTGTGCGCGAATTTAAGCGTCTATATCGGGAACGCTTCAGGCCCTTTGCATGTGAACGCTTTGTTTGACAACCAATCTATCGGGTTTTATCCTAACGAACTCAGCGCTTCTATTGTCAGATGGCGGCCTTTTAATGAGCGTTTTTTAGGCATCACCCCGCCTAATGGCTCAAACGATATGGGTTTGATTGACATCAAAAAAGAAAGCGAGAATATTATTGAATTTATCGCACCCAATCTTTCTTGCACACAAGAAAGATAACGGCAACAAGCACCACACAAGCAACCTTAACAACGCTCAAAAGTTGAATCTGATTAAAGTGGTTTTTCGCATTCCTAATTAAAATTTCTAATTTCCTCATAAATTGAACCTTGAAAAATCCAATTTGAGTTTAAGTTAGATTAGCCCTTGCAGACTCTATAAGGCTATTAATTTATTGCCCATTTATCTATTTCTTGTAGAATACGAGTTTATTTTTAATATAAAGAAATTAATGATCAGTCTCATAGAAAAAGCCCCTTACATTCCCTATCCCCTAGCTCTTTATGAAAAATTAGAGCGCGAGCACACCTTGCTTTTTGAAAGCGCTGAGATTGAGAGCAAAGCGCACACCAAATCCCTATTAATGGCTAAAGCCTGTTTGAAGCTAATTTGCAACCACAATATCGTAACCATCACTAGCCTGACACCTAATGGTGGGGCGTTTTTGCAAAAATTGAGCGCGTTTTTTAAAACGCCTATACAAGACAATGCCCTAACCTTAACCTACACCAAAAATAAAAAAACGCAAGATGAGTTTTTAAAACTCTTTGAGCCTAGCCCCTTTGACGCTTTAAGGGGGCTTTTTAAAAGCGTTAAAACAAAACCCAAGCATCCCTTTACGCTTTTAAGCGCGGGTGTTTTTTCTTTTGAAATGCTCAATTTTTTTGAAGATTTACCCCACTTAAAAGCGCAAGACAACACCGTGCATGACTTTATCTTTTATGTCGCGCAAAATTTGATCATCATAGACCATAAAGAAAAAAGCGCTGAAATTTTGGGGGCGTGTTTTGATGAACGCTTTAAAACAGAGATAGCCCAAGAATTACAGGATTTAAAAGAGTTGGCTAAAAACATCAAAAGCGACTTTGTCCCTAAAAAATCCAAGCAAAGCACGGAAGTTAGCGTTAATTGCGATGATAGCGAGTTTGAAAAAAAGGTGCTATCCTTACAAGAAGAAATCAAAAAGGGCGAGATCTTTCAAGCGGTGTTGTCGCGCAGCTTTTATATGGAGTGCTTGGAGGGTTTGAGCGCGTATTATCATTTAAAACTCTCTAATCCTAGCCCCTATATGTTTTATATCAAAGACAGCGATTTTATCCTTTTTGGGGCAAGCCCTGAGAGCGCTTTAAAATACAACGCCTTAACGAATACGGCTGAGATTTATCCCATTGCTGGCACTCGTTTAAGGGGCAAAGACAAGCAAGGGAATATTGATTACGATTTAGATAGTAAAATGGAATTTGATTTGCAACACGACTATAAAGAAAGGGCTGAACACATCATGCTAGTGGATTTAGCCAGAAACGACATGGCCAGGGTTTCAAAAAAACGCTATTGCGACAAGCTTTTAAAGGTGGATAAATATTCCAATGTCATGCATTTAGTCTCAAGGGTTGTGGGGGAATTGAAAAAAGGGTGCGATAGTTTGCATGCTTACAGGAGCTTTATGAACGCCGGCACGCTTAGCGGTGCGCCTAAAATCTCTGCGATCAGGCTCATTTACCAATTAGAAAAGCAAAGGAGAGGCTCTTATGGGGGGAGCGTGGGGTATTTAAACAGCGAGGGTTCTATGGATTCTTGCATCACTATCCGTTCATGTTTTGTTAAAAACAATAGGGCGCTGATCCAAGCAGGAGCCGGTATCGTGTTAGACAGCGTGCCGCAAAACGAAGCGAATGAAACAAGAGCCAAAGCGCAAGCCCTTATTGATGCGATCAGGAAAACAAGCTTATGAAAATCTTTTTTATAGATAATTTTGATTCTTTCTCTTATAATTTGGTGTATGAATTAGAGTGTTTGGGTTATGAAGTGGCTGTCTATCAAAACGATATTGATCCGAGTTATCTTATGGGTTTAATGAATGAAGAATCAAAAACGCCTTTATTGTTCATTTCACCCGGGCCAGGTAATCCTAGCAGTTCAGGCAATCTTTTAGAAATCATTGCAATGGCTAAAAAGAAATTCCCTATTTTAGGGGTTTGTTTAGGCTTACAGGCTTTAGCGCAAAGCTATGGGGCTAAAATCATAAGGAGCAAAGAAATCGTGCATGGCAAAGCGACCACTATCGCGCTCAAAAAGCATGCCGTTTTTAAAGGTTTAGGGGAAAGCATGGTGGTGGGGCGTTACCATTCTTTAATGGCGAGCGGGTTGCCTAAAAATTTAGAAGTGATCGCCGAACATGACAATATCCCTATGGCTATTGTCAATGAAGAAGATAAAATCTTAGCCTATCAATTCCACCCTGAAAGCATCATGACTTTACAGGGGAGGGCGTTGTTAGAGCAAAGCGTGGGGTTTTTAGAAGGGTTATTATGAAAGAGATTTTAAACGCTCTTTATCATCAAAAAGACTTGAACGATGAAGAAGTCAAAAAGTTATTCACCCTTATTATCCACGAAAAAGTAAGCCCAGCGCAACTTGGGGCCATTTTATGCGCTTTAAAAATCAAGGGCGAGAGCTTTAAGGAGATTAGCGTCGCTGCAACCACGCTTTTAGAGCATGCCCCTAAGCCTTTTAACAGCGGCTTGGATTTAATAGACAATTGCGGCACAGGGGGCGATGGGCTAAAAACGATTAACATCAGCACGATTGCTGCACTCATTGCCAGCTCTATGGGATTATCTATGGCCAAACACGGATCAAGGAGCGTTTCCAGTCATAGCGGGAGCGCGGATTTGTTGGAAAATTTAGGCGTGAATATTGAAATGAATCCCACGCAGTTAGAGAATTGCTTCAAACAAACGCATTTTGGGTTTTTATTCGCGCCCTTATACCATCAAAGTTTTAAAAAATCCGCCCCTTTAAGAAAAGAGCTTTTCACTAAAACGATTTTTAATTGCTTAGGGCCTTTAATCAACCCCTTAAGGCCCAAAATCCAGCTTTTAGGCGTGTATGACAAATCCTTGTGTAAGACCATGGCGCTAGCGTTAAAGGCTTTAGGCGTTAAAAGGGCGATGGTGGTTAATGGAGGGGGGACAGATGAAATCGTGTTGCATGACATTACGCATGCATGTGAATTGAAAAATAATGAAATTTTAGAGTATGACTTGAGCGCTAAAGATTTTGATTTACCCCCCTATGATTTGAAAGAATTACAGATTGAAAACGCAAAAGAAAGCGTTCAAGCGTGTTTAGATATTTTAGAAAATAAAGGCAAAGATTCGCATACGATGGTGGTTGTGGCGAATGTGACGAGTTTGTTGTATTTGAGCCATAGGGCTAAAGATTTAAAAGAGGGCGTGGGCATGACTTTAGAGCATTTAAAAACCAAAGCGCCTTATGCGCATTTGCAAAAAATCATAAGGCTAAGCCATGCCTAGCGTGTTAGAAAACATCCTTAAAGACAAGCTCTTAGAAGTCTCTGATCTCAAAAAAAATCACGCTTTACCGGTAAACATAACCCCAAGCGATAGGGATTTTAAAAAAGCGTTACTAGAAAAAAAGACAAGCTTTATTTTAGAATGTAAAAAAGCATCGCCCTCTAAAGGTTTAATAAGAAAAGATTTTGATCTGTTGGAAATAACCAAGACTTATGAAAAATTTGCCTCTTGTATTTCAGTTTTAGCTGATTCTAAATATTTTTTAGGCTCTTATGAAAACATTAAGATCGTTTCGCAGCATTCCACTAAGCCCATTTTGTGTAAAGATTTTATCATTGATGCTTTTCAGATCAAACTCGCTAGAATGATGGGGGCTAATGCGGTGCTTTTAATGTTAAGCGTATTAGATGATAAAAATTATTTAGAGCTTTTCAATCTCGCCAAATCCTTAAACATGAGCGTGTTAACTGAAGTTTCCAATAAGCAAGAAATCAAACGCTTGCTCAAACTCCAATACGACATTATAGGCATCAATAACAGGGATTTGCACACCCTGACAACCGACATTAACAACACGCTCAAATTGCACTCTCTCTTGCCTAAAGACGCGCTCGTGGTGAGTGAGTCCGGTATTTATTCGCATGCGCAAATCAAAGCCCTAGCCCCTTATGTGAATGGCTTTTTAGTGGGCAGCTCTTTAATGAAAGAAAAGGATTTGAAAAAAGCATGCATTAAATTGATTTTAGGCGAAAATAAAGTGTGCGGGCTTACAAGGATTAAAGACGCTAAAGCCGTTTATAAAAACCATTTTATTTATGGGGGTTTGATTTTTGAAAAATCTTCGCCCAGATACATCAAGCCTAAAAAAGCCCTAAAAATCACAAAAGCGGTTAAAAAATTGGATTTTGTGGGCGTGTTTGTGAAAGACGGGATTAAAAAAATTCAAAAAATCGCTAAAAAGCTTGATTTAAAAGCGGTGCAGCTTTATGGCTATTCGCCTAAAAAAATCGCTCAATTAAAAAAAGTGCTCCCTAAAACTTGCGCGATCTGGCAAGTAGTGAGTGTGGCGGATTCTAAAGATTTAGTGCCTAAAGCTAAAGAGGCCTCTCTAATCTTATACGACACTAAGGGGGATAAAATGGGAGGCAATGGCGTGAGTTTTGATTGGGGTATTTTAGAAAATGTCAAAACGCCTTTCATGTTAGCTGGTGGGCTTAATTTGGATAATATTCAAAACGCCTTGAAAATTAAAGCGTTGGGTTTGGATTTCAATTCCGGTTTAGAAATAAGCCCTGGGATTAAAAATAAGGATAAAATCAAGCGATTAGCCCGAATTTTAAGAGAGTATTAAAATGAATCAAAAAGCGTATTTTGGGGAGTTTGGAGGGAGTTTTGTTTCAGAATTGTTAGTGCCTGCATTAAGAGAGTTAGAACAGGCGTTTGATGCGTGTTTGAAAGATGAAAAATTCCAAAAAGAATATTTCCATCTTTTAAAAGATTTTGTGGGCCGTCCTAGCCCTTTAACCTTGTGTCAAAATATCGTTTCTAATCCTAAAGTCAAGCTTTATCTAAAACGAGAAGATTTAATCCATGGCGGGGCGCACAAGACTAATCAAGCCTTAGGGCAAGCTCTTTTAGCGAAAAAAATGGGGAAGACAAGGATCATTGCTGAAACAGGCGCCGGTCAGCATGGCGTGGCGACGGCTATCGCTTGTGCGTTATTGGACTTAAAATGCGTGATTTTTATGGGAGAAAAAGACATCAAGCGCCAGGAAATGAATGTTTTTAGAATGCGCTTATTAGGGGCTGAAGTGAGAGAAGTCAATTCAGGGAGCGCGACGCTTAAAGACGCCGTGAATGAGGCCTTAAGAGATTGGGCGAGCAGCTATAAGGACACGCATTATTTGCTAGGCACAGCCGCGGGGCCGCACCCTTACCCCACAATGGTTAAAACCTTTCAAAAAATGATAGGCGATGAGGTTAAAAGCCAGATTTTAGAAAAAGAAAACCGCTTGCCTGATTACGTGATCGCATGCGTTGGAGGGGGGTCTAACGCTATAGGGATATTCAGCGCGTTTTTAAACGACAAAGAAGTGAAACTCATAGGCGTAGAGCCGGCGGGTTTAGGGCTAGAAACCAATAAACATGGGGCGACTTTGAATAAGGGGCGTGTGGGGATTTTGCATGGGAATAAAACCTATCTTTTACAAGATGATGAAGGTCAGATTACAGAAAGCCATAGCATTAGCGCCGGGCTTGATTATCCAGGGGTGGGGCCAGAACACAGCTATTTAAAAGAGAGTAAGCGTGCAGTTTATGAAAGCGCAAGCGATGCTGAAGCGCTAGAAGCCTTCAGGTTGTTGTGCCAAAAAGAAGGCATTATCCCGGCGCTAGAAAGCTCACACGCTTTAGCGTATGCCTTAAAACTCGCTCAAAAATGCGAAGAAGAAAGCATTATTGTAGTGAATTTAAGCGGTCGAGGGGATAAGGATTTAAGCACCGTTTATAACGCTTTAAAGGAGGTTTAAAATGAGGTATCAAAACATGTTTGAAACCTTAAAAAAACAAGACAAAATGGCGTTTATCCCGTTTGTAACCTTGGGCGATCCTAACTATGAATTGAGTTTTGAAATCGTTAAAACCCTAATGACTAGCGGGGTGAGCGCTTTAGAATTGGGGTTTGCTTTTTCAGATCCTGTAGCGGATGGCGTTACCATACAAGCGAGCCATTTAAGAGCGTTAAAACACGCTAGCATGGCTAAAAATTTCCAGCTTTTAAAAAAGATTAGAGGCTATAACGATGATATTCCCATAGGGCTTTTAGCGTATGCGAATCTCATTTTTTCTTACGGCGTTGATGGTTTTTACGCTCAAATCAAAGAATGCGGCGTGGATAGCGTTTTAATAGCGGACATGCCCCTAATAGAAAAAGAATTAGTCCTAAAATCCGCTCAAAAGCACCACATTAAACAAATCTTTATCGCCAGCCCTAATGCGAGCGTTAAAGATTTAGAACAAGCCGCTACGCATTCGCAAGGCTATATCTACACTTTAGCCAGGAGTGGGGTTACAGGGGCGAGCCATACTTTAGAAAATGACGCGAGTGCTATTATTAAAACCTTAAAAACCTTTAGCCCTACCCCCACATTACTAGGCTTTGGCATTTCTCAAAAAGAACACATCACAAACGCTAAAGGCATGGGCGCTGATGGCGTGATTTGCGGATCAGCGTTAGTCAAAATCATAGAAGAAAATTTAAACAATGAAGACGCCATGCTAGAAAAAATTAAAGGGTTTATAGGAGAAATGATCTTTTAAGGCTTTTAGGCTTTGTTACGTCAAAAAATTAAAGATTATAGATTAACAATCATCATCAGGTTTTATTGCATGCGCGTTATTATTGGGTGTATTTTTCTAAATCTATGAAAGGCACTGTTCTTGTTGTATTGGGCTTTCCGATTCTAGGCATACCATTCACCAAATGTGTAGCGTAGTCAGGCGTTAGCGTAGGAAATACTGCCATAAGCCTAACAATAATATAAAAGTAACCTTATAGTGTGGTTGATAGCGGCTAAAATCGCAGGTATTTTGATAATAAAAAAGGTTTCATACATACCAAGCCATAAGCTTTTTATAATGCTTTTAAAAAGAACTATTGATTACTCAGTCCTTTTCGTCTTCGGGTTCTATGTCTATTATGTTATTGTCATGGCTGATTGCTTTCAAAGTATTTAAGATTTTATCTGCCTTTTCTTTTGCTTCAAGCACCTGTTTATATCCTTCAGCTGCTTTTTTATATCCTTCAGATTCTTCTTTAGCCACATAGCATAGTGCTTCCAAGATTGGTTGCATTTCAGCTTTTTCACTTGCTTTTGCAAGATCTCCATGTTTGTTTTTCATTTCGTGAGTGAGATGAGAAGCGTTTTTATTTTTGCTATTTGTACCCATAAAAATCCTTTACAATTAATTTAAAACTTTTCATTATAATAAGCTTAGGATTAGCTTAAATAGTGCAAAAAATTTGAGATCTTATGATTTTATGTGTAGTTTTAAAGCGACTTGTTTAATTGATCTAATATTTTTAAGAGTAAGGGATAAGAAATGAGATTATCCCAAGCTCTATTTTAAAGTTTTTCTAATAAATTGAGCAACGCCCTTTTATACTCTAACGCCGTTGTTTCATCCTTGCCCTCAAAGCGGCTGACTAAATAGGGGGTGGTGTTGCTTGCGCGAATAAGCCCAAAACCATGTTCAAAAACCACCCTCACGCCATCAATGCTGATGATTTCTTTGATTGTAGGGAAATGACTTGGCGGGTTTTTAAGCGCTTCTTGTAAGTTATGAATGATTTCAAATTTTTCTTCTTCGCTCACGGCGATTTTTTCTTCAGGCGTGGTGTAGGAATAGGGGAGGTTTTTAATGGTGTTTTCCAAGTCGCTTGGACTTTGTTCAAGCAATAACTCCAAAGCCCTTAAACATGCATAAAGGGCGTCATCATAGCCAAAATAGCGTTCTTTAAAAAAGATATGACCGCTCATTTCAGCCGCAAAATGCGCATGGGTTTCTTTGAGCTTGATTTTTAAATTGCTATGCCCGGTTTTATACATGAGCGTCTTACCAAAAGTATTGATCGTGTTATACATCACTTGAGAGCATTTGACTTCGCCTATCACAAAGGGGGTGATGCCTTGAGCATGCAAGCGTTTAGCGAATAAAATCGCTAATTCATCGCCCGCATAAATATGATGAGAGCTTAGCATCGCAATCCTATCCGCATCGCCATCAAAAGCAAAGCCTATTAAAATAGCGTTTTCTCGCATGTGTTTTTCTAAATCTTTTAAGTTTTTCGCTTCGCTAGGGTCTGGGTGGTGGTTAGGGAAATTCCCATCAGGATCGCTATAAAGGCTGCTAAAATCAATGTTTAAAGCCTTTAAAATCGGCTCTAATCCTAACGCTCCCACGCCATTGCCAAAATCTAGGGCGATTTTGTATTTAAGGTTTTTCAAATGCTTAAAATCCTTGATCAAATAGCGCTGATACGCTTCTAGGGCATTGACTTTCTCTGGTGTTTCTTTTAGGGGTTTTATTTCATGCTTTGCGCTTAAAAGCGTGTCTTTTAAAGCCTGAATGTCCTTGCCATAAAACGGGTTTTGGTTGAGCGTGATTTTAAAGCCGTTGTATTCTTTGGGGTTGTGAGAGCCAGTGATCATGATGGAATTAGGGCATTGAATACCATTGATTTCATTAAAGGCCGCAAAATACGCTACCGGTGTGGGGATTAGCCCTAAATCATACACTTTCAAGCCGCTTGATTGCAGCCCCGCGCTCAAAGCTTCAAACAAAAAACGCCCATGCACCCTTGCGTCATGCCCTACAAACACGCTTTTATCGCATTCTCGCATGATTTTCCCTAACTCCACGCCGATACTAAACGCACTCTTCTCATCTAAAGTGGTGGGGTAAATGCCTCTAATATCGTATTCTCTAAAAATGCTAATGTCCATGTCATGACTCCTTGTTTTTGAATAAATTTAAACCCTGTTCGCATAAATTTTGCCATGCGTTTGTTTGATCTTTTTGTTTTAACTGAACGCATTTTTCTAAACTGGCTTTGGATTTTGCTTTTTGATGGGTTAAATCCAGTAGGCTTGATTGTAAATACAAGGCTTTTTGGTGATCTTCTAAAGAAAGCCTGCGGTTTAAAAGCTTGTCTAGCGTTTCTAACGCTTTTGAATAATCTTTGGTGGTTCTGTAAGCGTTAATTAGGGCAAATTCGCTAAAGGGCGTGTAAGAATAGTCCTTGTAAGCGTCTTGGAGTTTGAGTAAGCTTGTGGCATAAATTTTGACGCTTTTAGGGTCTTTTTCATTCTCTAGCAATTTAAAATAAACCAACGCCATGCGTTTATCGTCTTTGAAATGCTTTTCTAAAAACGCATACAAATTGAGAGCCAATTCTCTTTCATTGTTTTGCATGTAATCTGAAAATAAAACAAAAGCAATGTCATAAAATTCTTTTTTGTTCAAGCTTTGAGCGAGAATCAAAGCGTCTTTAGAGGCCAGAGTGGAATTTTTAAAATCCCCTAAGCGGTAGTAATTGCGCCCCAAACGATAAAGCCATATTAATTTCTCGCTAGGGGTTTTAGCCGCTTTTAAAGCGTTTAGGGCAATAATTTGCGCTTTTTCTTTGAGCGATGCGAAATACAAGCAATCAAAGGCTTGGATTTCTTCTTTGGGGTTAAATTCAAAGGCTGTGATTTGGGATAAGTATTTTAAAGCTTCTTTGCAACGATGATCCTCTAATGGGGTTTTAGCAAGGATATTGAGCGTTTTTTGGATCAAGAGAGAATCTTTAGGCAAATCTTTTTGCATGCCTAAAACTTCAGCATAGCGCTTATTGTCAAACAAGAGTTGGGCTTTCAACTCTAAAGCTTTTTGGGCTTCATTAGAATTAGGGAAATTTTGAATGATTTTATCGTAGTGGGCGATTTTTTCTTGCGTGTTCCCTTCCATGGAAAAAAGGGCTTTTTCATCGCGCGCTCTAACGACAGAAGCCCGCTCCAATTCCGCATGGTCTTGCAAATATTGCAGATTGTAAAGGTGGGCGTTTTTAAAATCCTTGATCCTTGCATACAACGCCCCTAAATCATAGAGCGCTTGCTCTTTAGCTTTCAAGTCATCGTCTTGATTAAGGAGCAAGTGAGCGATCTCAATCGCACTTGCATTCATCTGGTTTTTTTTCAATAACTTGAGCAAGTCTAGGGCTGATTCGCTGTGTTGAGAAATATAATCAGGGTTGGATTGAACCACCTTATCAATGAGGTATTTAGCGTTATTAAAGTTTTGATAGTTTATCTCTGCTTCAGCCCAATTAAGCGCGATTTCACTCGCGCTCTCTTTGTCTTTAGCGTTAGAAAAAGCTTCTTTAAAAAGCATGTTAGCGTTGCTCAAATCAGAGCCTTCAGCCGCTTCAATGGCTAAACGCATTTGGGCTAAAGGAGCGTAGCGGGAATTTTTGTATTCTAAAAGAATGCGTTTGTAATAGCGCATGGCCTGTTTGTAATTGTTGTTTTCATCTAAAGCTTTGGCGACATAGTATAGCGCTTCAGGGATATTAGGATCAGTCGGGTAATTTTTAATCCACTTGGTGCCAATATCTATGAGTAAGGATTTTTTAATGCCTAATTGGCCTAATGCGATAATTTCTAATAAATACAAATCTTTTTTAAAAATCGTTTGAGGGTAATTTTTAAACGCGCGGCTGATCGTGCGTAAGGCGTCAAAATAGGCTTGCGAATCCATTTGTTTTTTAGCCTCTAAATAAGCGTTTAAGTCATAGCCCTTTGTGGTGAGTAGGGGTTTGTTATTCACATCTAATTCTTGAATGATAGGGGTTTGAGCGTCTTTAATGACAATGGGGAAATTCAAGCCTTTTCGAGCGTTGTCTTTTTCGCTCAAAAAAGGGATATTTTGATCATAGCCTATGATTTGCCACATTTTGGCTTTAGGATCGTTTTCCACAAAAAGGGGGATCGCTTTTTTATAATCCCTATCAAAAGAAAAAAGGGTGAGTCTTCGCATCACTTTGGGTTTGATGTGTAAAATGAATTGTTGTTGGCGCATAGAATAGGTGATATTGAAAAAAGCGTTTTCTAAAGGGGTAAAGCCCTCCTTAGGGATAGAGTCTATCACGCATTCTATGGGGCGTTTAGCGTGTATAATGGATAAAGACGCTTCAATCCCGCTTGGCGGTTTTTCATTGGTATAAAAACAAGAAAACGCCTTATTGTGTCGTAAGGTTAAAACCGAAAAATCTTCCCCCCCTTCTTTGCCTTGCGTGAGAGTGAGGCTTAAGGCGTTGAGCGAATGGGAGAGCAAGCCCATTAAAAGAAAGATTTTTGACTTAAGCCACAAACTCTAAAAGCCCTCGCATCATAAACACAGAGAACAAGCACGCTAACGCCATAGCAATAATGACCGCATAAATGGGCATGGTGGCGTTTTGGGTGTAAATATCGTTTTGAGCGTAGCTTTGTAAGGGCTTATTGAAAAACATCGCCACGAGCCAACGGAAATAATAAAACGCAGCCACCGCGCTATTAACTAACATCACCACCGCTAAAAGAATGTGATTGCTCTCTAAAGCGCTTTCAACGGCTAAAAATTTCCCCCAAAACACGCTAAAAGGCGGGATCCCTGCAAGCCCAAAAACAAAAATAGCACCCAAGATCGCCACTAAAGGGTGGGTTTTGATAAGGCCGTTGAATTTGGAATAAGGGTGATCGTAGCGTTCATCCCATGTTTTTTCCCGGCTTTTTAAGAGCCATAAAAGGCCAAAAGCCCCAATGTAAGTGAAGGCGAACATGAACCAATAAACAAACATCGCTTGTTGGCTATCTTCAGTGTGGATAAACACGCATGCTAAAGCGAACCCAGAATGCGAAATGGAGCTGTAAGCGAGCATTCTTTTGACATCTTCTTGCCATAAAGCAATGAAATTAGGGATGGTGATAGTCATAAGGATCAAAACATAAAAAATGTCTTCTACCCAAGCGATGCGAGTGTCTATAAACGCCCCAAAAAGGCGAGTCGCTACCACAAAGCCAGCGATTTTAGGCACAATGGAAATATAGCTCGCAAAGACCGGGTTATTGCCCTCATACACATCAGGCATCCAGGTATGGAAAGGCACTAAAGAAACCTTAAAGCCAATCGCTCCAATCAAAAAAATAGCGCCCATCGCAAAGAGCATGGGGTTTGTGATACCCTCAGTGTGCAAGTATAGGGTAATGACTTCAAGATTCAAGCTCCCTGTAAGCAAGTAAAAAGCCATAGCCCCAATAGCAAAAAACGCACTCGCCATCGCCCCCATAGTGAAATACTTGATCCCTGCTTCCAAGCCGTAGCGTTTATCGCTCAACGCCATTAACACGCAAAGGGGTAAGGACGCTGTCTCTAACCCAATAAGGATTAGCAACAAATGGTTGCTTGAAACCATGAACTGAAAGCCGGCGACAATAAACAAGTATAGGGAATAAAATTCAGCGGTCTGAAATTCGTTGAAGCGTTCTTTTGAAAGGGCTAAGAAGATGAGAAAAAAGGCCGAAATCAAGACAATGCTTTGAGAAACTAATGAGAGAGTATCCAAGCTCAAAAACCCAAAAAAGGCGTTTTCTTGCTGTTCTAACCCTAAAACCACCAAAAAATCCAAAACCAAAAAGAGCATGCATAAAAACACATTCAAATTGCGTGAAAACCTGGAAGTGAAAGCGTTGATTAAGAGCGTGAAAATCCCCCCACACACCAACACCAGCATGGGTAAAACGCTCTCAAAATTAAAGCTATCAAAAGAGATATGGAGACTATCTATTAACATAAGAGACCTCTTTTATCTTAGTATCCAATGAACCTAAAAAAGGGAGCGAGCGGATTTCTATCATCTCTAAAAGCTGTTTAGAGCCTTGCTCAATCGGTTTTAAAAGGATTTTAGGATAAATCCCTAAAATTAAGATCAAAGCTAAAATCACGCTCAAAACCCCTACCTCACGAGCGTTCAAATCTTCAAACACGCTGATTTGATTGTTCCCGGCTTTCAAATTACCAAAGAAGACATCTTTATATGAAGTGAGCATGTAAATTGCTGATAGAATGATGCTTGTCCCGGCAATGATAGCCAAAAGAGGGTAAGTGGCAAAAAAGCCTAACAAGCTTAAAAACTCTCCCACAAAACCAATGCTTAAAGGCATGCCCACATTCGCCATTAAAACGATCATAAAAAAGGCTGCAAAAACAGGAGCGCTTTTAGCGATCGATCCAAAGCGAGCGATTTCTAAACTGCTGGTGCGTTCTTCCAAGATACCAGCGAGCAAAAATAATCCCATGACGATAACACCATGTGCAAACATCATAAACACCGCCCCTGAAACCCCCTCAACATTGAAAGAAAAAACCCCAAGCACCACGACTCCCATGTGCGAGAACGAGCTATAAGCGATGAGGGTTTTTAAATCTTTTTGAGCGTAGGCTAGAAAACCTCCATAAATGATCATGCATAGCGCCACAATGGCTATAGGGGTTAAATAGATTTCTGAAAGCTCAGGAAAAAGCGGGAGCAAGAAGCGTAATAAGGCGTAAGTCCCCATTTTAGAAAGCAAGGCCGAAAGCATGACAGAGCCTAAAGTAGGGGCGTTAGAATACGCATAAGGCAACCATGTGTGTAAGGGAAAGAGCGGGATTTTAACCGCAATCCCTATTAAAAAAGCCACAAAGAGCCAGGTTTTAATCTCGCTAGAAAAGTTCAATTGATACCAATCTAAAATATCAAAACTCATCATGCCGTAATTGCTAGCGTAGTAATACCCAATGTATAAAATGCCTAAGAGCATGCATAATGACGCTAAAAAGGTGTAGAGGAAAAACTTCATGCCAGAATAGATTTTGTTATTACGGCCAAAACGACCGATGAGGTATAAAACCGGCAAGAGCGAGATTTCCCAAAAAGCGTAGAAAAAGATCACATTAAGAGAAGAAAACACGCCCATTAAGATCCCTTCTAGCAATAAAAGACAAATCGCAAAGTCTTTACGACGCTCTTTGACATAAATCACGGACAATAACACCACAATAGCGTTTAAAAGCAACAAAAAGAGCGCGATGCCATCAACGCCCACATGGTAATTCACGCCAATTTGATAAGCTAATTCTTTCATTTCTTCAAACTGCATGCCTGCTGTTTGAATATCAAACCCATGCCATAACAACAAGATTAATAACAACTCAATCAAAGCGATGACGATCGCATACGCCCTGCTCGCTTGATCGCTCATAAAGAACGCTAATAGCGCGCTCAGCATGGGGAAAAAGATCACCACGCTTAAAAGATGCGCATGTAAAAACTGCATTTCTTATCTCCCAAAAAAAGCTACAAACGCTAATAAGATTAAAACCCCGGCCACCATGAAGCGCAGCATGGAGGTTAAATTCCCATCTTGACTGATTCTAAACACGCGTCCTATAACAAAAACGCTTCTTCCTATGGTATCCACTATCGCATCAATGATCCTTAATTCCACGACCTGGTGCAAGAATGAAGCGATGGCGCTAAAAACTTTTGCAATCCCTTGATAAAGTTGCGGGATATAGTATTGGTTGAGCAAGAGCTTGTATAAAAAGCCCCCCTCTTTTTTGGAAGTGATACCATTTTTATATTTAAATATGGCATAGGCGATGCTCAATAATACCACTATGGTGGTGATACTGATTAAAAGAGCGAGCGGGACTAGATACTCTCCAACGCTAGGGATCACTTGAGAAACAAAATGAAAAAACGGCTCTTCAAAAAACCCGGCAATGACCGCTAAAACCCCTAAGGGTAGCATGCTTAAAAGCATGAAATTTTTGGCTTCATGGGGGTGGTTGATTTCGTGCTGTTTGGGTGCAAAAAACACCAGCATGATGAGCCTGAAGCTATAAAAAGCGGTAAAGATCGCCCCAATTAGAAGAACAAACCATAAAATGTGGTGGTGCATCCCAAAAGCCACTTCTAAAATTTTGTCTTTAGAAAAGTATCCTGCGAAAGGGTAGATCCCACACAAAGCCACTGATCCTATAATCATAAAGATAGCTGTAACCCTCATGGGTTTGTATAAAGCGCCCATTTTGGTAATATCCAAATTGTCTTCCATCGCATGCATGACATTCCCTGATCCTAAGAAAAGGAGGGATTTGAAAAACGCATGCGTGAAGAGGTGGAAAAGCGCGATCGCATAAGCCCCAAGACCGGCCGCTACAAACATATAACCCAATTGAGAAAGCGTGGAATAAGCCACGATGCGTTTTAAATCCTTATTGACTAAGGCCATGCTCGCCCCAAAAAGGGCCACAAACGCCCCTAAGCATGCGATGAAATAGCCCACTTCAAACACCGCGCTATACAAAGGGTTGGCTCTAATGACCAAATATACCCCAGCGGTTACCATTGTCGCTGCATGGATGAGAGCGGATACAGGGGTAGGACCTTCCATAGCGTTGGCTAACCATGTGTGCATAGGGAATTGCGCGCTCTTGCCCATAGCGCCAATGAAAAGAAACACGCTGATGTAAAAGAGCATGGAATAATCGGCGTTATTGAGCATGCTAAAGACTTCTTTATACTGGAGGGTGCCAAAATTCCAAAAGATCAAAATAATCCCCATGAGCATGCCTAAATCCGTGATCCGATTCATCACAAAGGCTTCAATGGAAGCGTCATTCGCGCTTGTTTTATGATACCAAAAGCCAATGAGCAAGTAAGAGCATAGCCCCACCCCTTCCCAGCCAATGAAAAGCCCTAAAAAATTATCGCTCAATACCAAAATCAGCATGGAAAACACAAAGCCGCTAAGGTAGGAAAAATAGCGGTTAAACCCTGTATCATGCTCCATATAGCCTATAGAATATACATGCACTAAGAAAGAAACTAAAGTGACCACGACAATCATGACCGCATTGATATTATCCAGCATGAGAGAAAAGCCCACTTTAAAATTCCCCACCACGATCCAGTCAAATAAATATTTTTCATAGCTTTGATGATGCCATGCTTGAACGAAAAGAACCACCGCACCAATGAAAGAAACCAGCACGCACAAAGAATTGAAAACGCCCACATGCAACGCTTTAGCTTTAGCCCCAAACAGCCCCGCATAAAGTGCACCGATTAAAGGCAAAAACAACACCACTGACAGCAAAGAAGAATATTGCATGCTCAACCTTTCATAGCGTTTAAAGAATCAATATCTAAGCTCTTGTATTTTTTAAACCACAAAATCACCAAGCCCAAACCAATAGCCACCTCACTAGCGGCAATAGCGATAATAAAGAGTGCGAACATCTGTCCGTCTAAATTGTGTGTGTATTTAGAGATCGCTACAAAACCGATATTGATCGCATTGAGCATGATTTCTGTAGAAAAAAAGAGTAACAGAATGTTTTTGCGTTTCAGCATGCCCGCTAAACCAATGCAAAAGAGCAACCCTGAAACAATCAAATAGTGGTTTAACCCTATCATAGAGATTCCTTTATAAATTGCGTGTGATTTTTCCCATGGATTTTTTGAATCCCTGTAGCGATGCCTCCAACCATAGCGACTAAAAGCATTAAAGCCGCCGCTTCAAAGGGAATGAGGTAATTGGTGAAAAGCACATAACCAATCGCTTTAATGTTAGGGATTTGTGCATCAATAGCGTTGGAATTGACTTGCTTAGAAAGGTTTTCGCCAATGCTAGGAGCGCTTAAAATCAAGGTGAGCAATAGCGCCACGCCAAATGAAAGAACGCACAAGATTTTAGGGCTTTGCTTGCGTTCAACCACTTCTGCAGCGGAGTTGAAAAACATCATGCCAAACGCATACATCACAATGACCGCGCCCACATACACCGTGATTTGCACCACGCCCAAAAACTCAGCGTCTAGTAAAAAGAAAAAAGCAGAGATAAAAACCATGCTGCTAGCGAGAGCGGTAATAGCATAAAGGATATTCGTGGTGGTGATCACCACTAACGCCATGCTTAAAGTAAGGATCGCAAAGAAATAAAAGGCAATGGTTTCAAACATTTTCATCTCCCTTATTACTTTCTGGGCTTGGAGACTCTTCTTTGGATTCTTCTTTTGAAGGCTCTTGGACATAATCTAAAGGGGTGGCTTGCATGCGTTCGTTATAATTAGGGCTTACCGCACCAAAACCTAAAAATTCGGCATGCGAGCAGTTTTTAGCGTCTTGTTCGCTCGTTAGAAACTCGCTTTTAGAACCGTATTGGGAGCGTTGGGTGCTGGCGTTTTCAAACCGATTCCCCATAACAATCGCCAATTCTGGGCAAACTTCCGCGCACAACCCGCAATAAATGCAACGCCCCAAATTGATCGTGTAAGAATCGATCTTTTTGCGGTTGTCTTCGCCCTTATGCGTGATGATCCTTATGCAATTGCTCGTGCAAATCTTTTCGCACAGCCCACAACCTATACACCTTTCAGAGCCTGAGTCTAAAAGCCGTTGCAAATGATGCACCGCGCGATAGCGTGGGCTTAAAGGGAGTTGCTCCATAGGGTAATGGATGGTTACGCTTGGGCTAAAAAATTCCTTGATCGTAAGCCCTAACCCTTTGAATAGATCCAAACCCAAGCTCGTTTTAATGGTGTCTTTAAATTGCTCGGTCGCGCTATGGACTTCGGATCGTTTAGGAAGTTGCTTGTATTCTTGTTTGGCCATAAAACCTCCTTTAAATTAAAATGATAATGCCCGTTAGCACAATATTCAATAACGCTAAAGGCAGCATGATTTTCCAGCACATGTTCATCAATTGATCGGGCCTTACATGCGGATAAGTCGCTCTAACCCACATGGATAAAAAGACAAAAAAGCCCGCTTTAATCAAAATCGCTATGCCCCCAGGGATAAAGCCCCATGCGTTAAACCCGCCAAAAAACACAATAGAAATCACAAAAGAAAAAGCGAACAAATGCGCGTATTCCGCTAAAAAGAACATGCCCCATTTCAAGCCGCTGTATTCGGTGCAATACCCCGCCACGATCTCGGCTTCATGCTCTAACAAGTCAAAGGGGGTTCGATTCAATTCAGCGTAGCTTGCGATCAAAAACAAAACAAACGCTAGAGGCTGCTTAAACACAAGCCAGTCTAAAAACCCACCGCTTTGGTAATGATTGATTTCCACTAAAGAGAGCGATCCTACCACCATTAGGGGGGCTAGAATGGTTAAGGTGCTGACCACTTCAAAGCTGAGCAGTTGGATTGTCGCTCTTGCGGAGCCAATTAAAGAGTATTTGTTATTGGAGGCAAGCCCGGCTAAAATAGGCGCATAAATCCCTGCCGAACCCACAGCTAAGAAAAACAAAAAGCCAATGTTGATGTCAGAAATAAGGGGCTTGATCTCATAGCCAAACAGAGTGAAATTAGGGAAAAAGGGGATAGGTGCCATGGATACAAACGCGCTCACCATCGCAATAATGGGCGCTAGCGTGAAAATGAATTTGTTCGCGCCTTGGGGGATAATGTCTTCTTTAGTGAAAAGCTTAATGCCGTCTGCTGCGACTTGCAAAAGCCCAAAAGGCCCCACATAACAAGGCCCTAAACGGCGTTGGAAATAGGCTAACACTTTCCTTTCAATATAAGTGGCAAAGCCTCCTAAAGCCGAAAAAACAGCGACTAAAATCAAAATTTTAATCAAGGTTTCAATGATATAAGCGCTCATGCTTGCTCCTTTAAATCCACGCTATCAAACACGCCCTCTCTAAAAAAGCCAGAATGGTTTTTCAAAAGAGAAGGCGAGATGACAAACACTTCCTGATCCAAGCTTTCATCAAGATACAAAACGCCTGTTAATTCCTCTTCTTCTTTAAATAAAGTGATGTTTTGCCCCACTTCTTTATCCAATTTTTTTAAGAAAGCTTTAGACACGTAGACACCGGCCTTTAATTGCAAATTCTCGCTTTTATTAGTAGCGTTATTGAATTGCGTTTCTGGGTATTTTAAATACGCGTTGAAAGCGATTTTTTCTTTTAAAGGCTTGATGGGCTCGCATTCTATGGTTTCGCATTCTTTAGCGCTGTTTTCAAAATGGCTTGTTCCTAGCAGATAGCCTCTGTGATTGACTCTGTCGTTAGTGAAATAGTTGGTTAAATGATCAAATTCTATGGCTTTAAAGCCCGCTTCTGTAGGGAGTTTGTGGGTGCATTCTGTGAGATTTTCTTCCACAAAGCCAAAGCCTTGCACAATATCGCTCAAATCATAGCCTTCAAATCTCAAAGCCGGTTTTAAGGGCAACACACGCCCTTCAACATTAGTGATCGTGCCTTCTAGTTGGTTGAGACTGGGCAAAATGAAATCCACTTTGCTGAGAGCGTCTTTCCCAAAAACCCTATCGTCGCTATTGATAGTGAAATCCCCTTGAGCGCGAATGCCTACGATTTTTTCATGTTCAAAAATTTCTTCGCTCAATTGACAAATAGAAGCGATGCCTAAAGCGTTCGCGCTTGGAGGGATAAGAATGAGTTTAATAGCGCTTTTTTGGGCTAACAAACGCAGCATTTTAGCGATGTTATGGGCTTGTTTATGGCTATAAATTTCTTCGCCAACCACCAGCAAGGTGTTATTTGATTTTTGTAAAAGAGCGAGAATTTTTTCATAAGTTTCTAAATTGATGCCCGCTTCTTCAAGCAACAAATAAGTGGTTTTGGTAGGGACTTCAATTTTTTCTTCTTTAACCTCTGTCTTGTTTTCTGTTTGATTTTCTTCTTTTGGGGCAGTCGCTTCTGTTTTACTCTCTTCTTTGTTTTCTTTTGGAGCAACTGCCTCTTCTTTGTTTTCTTCTTTGTTTTCTCCAATACTGCACCCTTGTTCGGCTTGTTCTAAAGCTTTTTTTCGCTCTTCTTCTAAGGCTTTAAGAGCCGCTTCATCTACAATGCTTTGTTTGGAATCTTCTAAGCTTTTTAGAGCCGCGCTTTCAATGTTAAGCATTTTTAAAAGCATGCCTAAAAGGATTTCTTCAGCCCCCACTTCATGGGTGATGCAAAAAGAGCTTCGGCACAAATTCGCTAACGCGTTATCCTTAATAGGGTGCATAGCGATCAAAGAAGCTTTATTGAGTTTGAGGGCGTTATTAATAGCATAGCGCACCAAAGGGTTTTCTGTTTTGATAGAAGAGCCAATCGTAATGACCAAATTGGAAGTTTTAATCTCTTCAACGCTAGGGCGTTTAATTTCGCCCAATACCTTTAAGAATTGCTGGAAATGGTACGCATCTTGATTGTAGATTTTAAAATCAAGCTCTTTCCTCAAACGCTCTATTAAAAACGCCTCTTCATTCGTAATATCCCCACCTATTCGCACCGCTTCGCATTCTTTGAGGGCGTTTTGCGCTTCTTTAAGATTGGTGCTGCCTTTAGGGCTAGAGCTCACGTCAAAAGCAAACCGGCCTGCCCCACAAATAGGGTTATGGTAAAAATCATTAAGTACCCTAAAAATCTTAGATTCTTCGCCTAGAGTATCAAAATGGCGCACATCATAAGAAATCAAACACCCGGCTGAGCAATGCGAACAAGTGGAATGGATCTTTTTTAATTCCCATGCGTTAGCCGTGTAAGCGAAATCTTTATAGCTCAAAGCGCCCACAGGGCATACCGCAATGCATTCCCCGCAATCATAGCAAGGCACGCTGCCCACAAAAGAAATAATGCCTTTTTGCTTACGACTCCACACACTAAAAGCGTCTTTGGACATGCTGTCTTTAAATTTATCCGGAGCATGCAAGTCGGCTTTAGTGGCTTTAAGGTTATTTTCGCCCACATTGTCCTTACAAGTGGTTACGCACCTTTCGCACATGATGCACAAATTAGGATCATACAAGGCTTTTGCCCATGAATCTAGCGCTTTAAAATCATCAGCCACCGCATAAGGTTGGTGCTCCACGCCGGTTAAATGCGTCATGTCTTGCAATTCGCACTCCCCGCTCTTATCGCACACGCCACATTCTAGGGGATGGTTGACATCATAAGTTTGCATGATGCTTTTTCTTTCGTCCATGAGCGTGGGGGTGTTAGTGAGAATGGTGGCGTTATTTTTGGCTTTCGTGTTGCAACTATAAACCCGTTTGCCATCCATTTCAACCATGCACATTTTGCATGCGACTGTGGGCGAGCAACCGCTTAAATAGCAAATGGTAGGGATGTAGATCCCAGCACTCCTAGCAGCCTCTAAAACGCTTTGTCCCTCTTGGCATTCAATCGTTTTGCCATTGATATTCATTGTGATCATGAAATTCCTTGAGAGTGGGATAAAATAGGGATATAAGGGTAGGTGTTAAAAAACGCCCCTTCTAAAATCGCAATCAAGCCCTTCAAATGGGGGCTTTCTTCTAACTCGCATTCTAGCGTTTGATTGGAGATTTGAAACTTTGCTTTAGAATGCTTAATCTTGTTAGCGATCTTAAATTGTTTGGAAAAAGATAATTTGGGGGTTTCAAGGCTCTTGTAAGAAACATAGACAAACGAGCCGTTAGCCTCACCCATTCGCTCTAAAAGCTCTAAATCTTTTAATTGAAGCTCTGATTCAAAAGGCAAAATACTCTCTTCTAGGGCTGTTTCTAGCAGCCATTCTTGATCTTTAAAATCATAAAAAGCGGTCGTTGCGCTTGAATCGTTGCAAGGGATATGCAAAATTTCTAGGTAGTTTTGCAACCCGCTTAAAAGGGTGTATAAAAAAGCGTTGTCAGCATGCTTAGCGATTTCTCTGTTTAAAACAAGCGCCCTTTTTTTTGTTTTAACAATAAGCGTGATAAGTTCTTGTAATTCTTCTTCACTCATGTTCGCTTCAGAGCTTAAATACCCCACATCAACCTTTTCTAAAACATGCCCTTTTAATTGGGAAGTTTTTTCCAAAATGCCCCTTAAAATCAAGGCTAAAATCGCCGCTTCCGTGTGGATTTCATACGATGCAAAAAGGCAATTTTCTTGCAAGTCTCTTGTATCTTGTAAGGGTCTTAACAGGGCGTAGGGGCGTTTTGATTGGTTAATGCTTTCTAAAATCCATCGTTCATTTTCATTCAAACAAGCGTTTGAAAACCCCCCAAACAAAACGCACAAATCGCTTTTTTTTAAAAGGTTTAAGCTATCTTTGGTCATCTTGTAATTGATTTCAAATCCTTTTTGAAGAGATAATTTTTCTAAATAATAGGCTTCTTTCAAACTAATTGAAGAGCTTGCGATTAAGGGAGAATTTAAGGGGTTAAAGCCGCTCAAAATCAAGCCTTTTTTCTCACGACAATCGTCCAATCCGCTTGATTGAAACGCAAAGAATTGAGAAGCTCATGCCCTTTAGATTGGATAAATTCAGCGCTCTTAGGGATATTAGAAAAATCCCCCACTTCAAACATGAAAATAGCGACTTCATTAGGTTGCATTTCTTTTTCAATCAATTCCTCTAAGCGTTCAAAAATATCTGCTTTTAAGGGGCGTAAATCAAAGCGTTTCATCTATCCACCTCGCCAAACACCGCATTGGTTGATCCAATCACGGTTACTGCATCCGCTAAATATTGCCCCACTAAAATATCGCTTAAAGCCCCAATGTGATAAAAGCTAGGGGCTCTGATTTTTAATCTATGGGGATATGGCTCGCCCTCTGAATGGATAAAAAACCCTAATTCCCCTTTAGGGCTTTCTGTGGGGGCATACACTTCCCCAACAGGCGGGCGCATGCCTTGAGCCACTAAAACAAAATGCTGCATCAAGGCGTAGTTTTGCGTCATTATATCTTCTTTAGGGGCGGAAATGTAATGCGGGTTTTGGGCCATGATGGGTGTATCGGTTTTAGCATACATGGGGATGAGTTGCTCAATGATGCGAATGCTTTCATCAATTTCTAGCATATACAAGCAATACCGATCATAGCTATCGCCATAATTGCCCACCGGCACATCAAAATCAAGCTCTTTATAAAGCTCATAAGGCTCTTCTTTTCTAATATCATAAGCGATCCCAGTCCCTCTTAGCATGATACCGCTCATGCCCCAGCTTTGCGCCATTTTGGGCGTTACAACGCCCACATTTTCCAAACGCATCCGCCAAATGCGATTCTTGTCCAATAAGCCTTGAATGAGTTTTTTGCATTCCCTCATTTCGCCTAAAAACTTTTTTAAGCCCTCTAACCAATTCGGGGGTAAATCTAAAGGCACGCCCCCAATCCTTATAGCGTTATGCGTGAGCCTAGCCCCACAATAATCCTCCATCAAATCCAAGCCGTATTCCCTCGTTTTAAACGCATACAAAAACACGCTCATCGCCCCCACATCTAAAGCATGCACGCTGATAAAAAAGATGTGTGAAATCATGCGGTTAAGCTCTAGTAAAATCGTGCGGATCACTTGCGCTCGGCGCGGGATTTCTAAATTGAGCAAAGTCTCTACCGCATAAGCGTAAGCGTAATTATTGCTGGTAGAAGAAGTGTAGTCCAATCTGTCGGTAGTGGGCATGTATTCGTTATAGGTCATGTTTTCGCCTAATTTTTCACAGCCTCTATGCAAGTAGCCAATTTCAGGGGTAGCCTTAATGATTTTTTCGCCCTCTAATTCCAAAATCAAGCGCAATTGCCCATGACTACTGGGGTGTTGAGGGCCAAAGTTTAAAATCATTTGGTTGTCGTCATGTTCAAAAATGATGTTTTCAAACTGAGGGTTGAGTTTCGTGAAATTTTGAGCCATTTTATAGCCTCTTTTTTAAGATAGTGGGGGCGATTTTGTGCAAATCTTTGACAAAAGGGATTTTCTTAAACGCATGCTTTTCTTCTGTTTCTTTTAATTCCTCGCCCTTGCCCTGCTCATAGCCGATTTTGGCGAAATTAAAAGTGTCTTTTTCATCCACCCTCGCGCTGTCTCGTTGCTCTTTACCCACCACTTCTCGGTATTCTTTGCCAAAAATTTTATCCACTTCATACCATTGAGCGAATTCATCGCCTTTGAGCGGGTAAGAGCGCAATAAGGGGTGGCCTACCCAATCATGCGGCATGATAAGGCGCTTCAAATAGGGGTGTTTGTCAAACACAATGCCAAGCATGTCATACGCTTCCCTTTCGCTCCAATTAGCCGATCGATATAAAAAACTCAAAGAATCCACGCTCTCATTAGGCAATAAAACGCATTTCACGCGTACCCTACGGCGGTTCTTACAACTATCGCTAAAACCCACAAATTGATAAAACAATTCAAAATGCCCTTTTTTAGCGCACAAATCTATCGCGCTCATTTCGCTCAAACACTCATAACCCAAATGCCTTAAAGTCGTAGCGACAGAAAAAATATCGTCTTTTTTGATCCAAAACACCGCCGTGTTAGTTTCTATATATTTGTCTAAAACCTCATGCTTGTAAGAAAGGTGGTTATAAATGACCTCATAAGCGCTGCCCTCTAAATATTTTTTAGGGGTGGGTTCTATGATTTTATAGGGGTCATGCTGGCGCGATTGTTTTTGCACATCTTCATAGGGGGATTGTTTTCTTACCATCACACTAACCTTTTAGGAGCATCTTGTTTGATCGCTTTAGAGCGTCTGATTTTATCTTGTAAAACCATAAGAGCGTATTGTAAAGTCTCTGGGCGCGGCGCGCAACCGGGCAAATAAATATCCACAGGAACAACCCTGTCCGCTCCTTGAACGGTCGCATAAGTGTTGAACATCCCGCCCGTGTTAGCGCAACTCCCCATAGAAATCACCCATTTAGGTTCAGGCATTTGATCATAGAGCCTACGCATAAACTCGGCATGTTTTTTAGTGAGCGTGCCGGCGATGATCATCACATCCGATTGCCTAGGGCTCGCTCTAAAAATCGTGCCAAACCGGTCAAAATCAAACCTTGAACCCCCTGTCGCCATCATCTCAATCGCGCAACACGCCAAGCCATAAGTTAAGGGCCAGAGCGAATTAGAACGCCCCCAATTCAATAATTTATCCAAAGTGCTTAGAACAACCGGTGCTTGTTGCATTATTTCACCTCTAATTTCTGCCAGCTCAAAGCATTTCGCTTTAAAGCGTAAATAAAACCAATGGTTAAAAAGAAGACAAAGCCTAGCATTTCAATGAGCCCAAACAAGCCTAATTTTTTAAAATCAATCGCCCAAGGGAACATGAAAACGATTTCTACATCAAATAAGATAAAAAGCATGGCCATGATATAGAAATGGTGCGACACCCTATTAGGCTGTTTGAGAGCCACAGGCCCGCATTCATAAGGAGCGAGCTTGAGCTTTTCGCCCTTTTTTTGAGCCATTTTACGGCTTAAAAACCTTTGAATCCTTAAGGTTAAGTTAAACACCCAAAAGGTGAATACCAACAAAACAAAAACGCCAAAATAGGGGTGATTCAATGCTTCTGTGGCTTGTTGCATCAGACTCTCAAACTCCTTTAATTACTAGCAAATGATGAAGCCAATTAAACCATGTTTTTGCTAATCGTTAGCTGAAAAAATAAAAATTATTTCAACATCTCTTAAGAGGCCATTTCTATGAGTTTGGGCATTAAATCTTGCATGGCATGCACCGCACTATCACTAATGCATTGGACATTCTGGGGTAAATGGGCGTTTTTAGCCTTAGGGTCAATGTAATAAATGAGGGCGTCTTTATGCGCATGCGTGTAGAGGCTAGCGGCCGGATAGACTTGCAAAGAAGTGCCAATGATGATTAAAAGATGCGCTTGTTTGACTAAAGAAATCGCTTCTTTAAGCAAAGGCACCTCTTCGCCAAACCACACAATATTGGGGCGTAATTGTGCTTTATCTTGGGCCAAGTCGCCTAAATTCAAGTCCTTTTCCCACCTATAAACCAAATTAGGATCTTTTTCGCTGCGAACGCTCAATAATTCCCCATGCAAGTGCAAAATGCGAGAAGAACCCGCCCTTTCATGCAAATCATCTACATTTTGGGTGATGATATTAACTTGATAGTGTTTTTCCAATTCCGCTAAAGCCTTATGGGCCTTGTTAGGATAGACTTCAAAAAGCTGTCGGCGTCTTTGGTTGTAAAAATCCAACACCTTTTGCGGGTTCTTTTTCCAACCATAAGGCGAGGCAACTTCCATGATGTCATGCCCTTCCCACAAGCCATCAGCGTCTCTAAAGGTTTTAATCCCGCTTTCTGCTGAAATGCCAGCCCCGCTTAAAATCACTAAATTTTTCATGTTTCCTCCTTGATGAGTTCAATATGAGTGCCGCTGAGTTTGTCATGCAAAAAAAACTTAAAAATAAAAGGCGCAACAAACCCTATGAGTAACCCCATGCTCAACACCCACAAAACAAAGCGCCACAACGCTAAAAAAAAGCCCACTTCTTCACCATTATTTTTGACTAATTTAAACTGAGCGTAACGCATGCCAGGGCTTTGGGATTTAAAAGCGATAAAAAAGCTGTGCGTTAGGGCGTAAAAAAGCAGGCATAAAAAAATCGCGCTCTGGTTTTCCCTAAAATCCTTCGCGCTCCCTAAAATCACATAAGTCATTATATAAAGCATGGGGGTATAAATCATAAAAATATCGGTGATAAAGGCTTTTAAGCGTAAAGAGAGATACAGCCCTTTCAAAGGGCTTTCTAACGCTTGCTTTTTTTCTGGGGTTTTATTTTTTTTGGTTTTTTTAGTTGCCACGACTTCCTGGCTTTATAGCAGTGCTAGTAGCGCATAGAGGGCAAGAGCTAGGCTTGTGCATGTCAAAAACAAAATCTTCTAAAGCAAAAAGGGGCAAATGGCCAGGCAAACACGCACCCTCTTGGGCTTTTAAATGAGAATGAATGCGCTTGCAAATGCCCCGATTAGCTAAAGCACCAAAAGCCACGATTTGAGCGCCCTTTTCTTCTAAAACTTTAGCGCATTCCATGGCGGATTTTCCCGTAGTGATGATGTCCTCACACACTAAAATTTTTTCGTTTTTTTTGACTTCAAAACCACGCCTTAATGTCATGATATTATCCACCCTTTCAGTGAAGATAAAACGCACGCCCAAAGCCCTTGCAAGCTCATACCCAGCCAAGATCCCCCCAATCGCAGGCGAGCAAACGCATTCAATATTCAAATGGGCTTCTTGGATTTGTTTGGCTAATTCTAGTGCTAATTGTTCGGCCAGTTTGGGATCTTCTAAGACTTTAGCGGATTGCAAATAATAATTGGAATGAAACCCGCTGCTGAGCAAGAAATGCCCCTCTAATAGCGCTTGAGCGTTTTGATAACATGCCTTAATATCCATGGTTTAGACCTTTAAGATCGCGTCTTCTTTGTTTTTCACGCTTTCATCAATTTTTTTAATGGCTTCATCGGTGATTTTTTGGATCTGTTCTTGGGCTTTTTTGCTTTCATCTTCGCTGATTTCTTTGTCTTTTTCTAATTTTTTCACCTGGTTGTTGGCGTCTTGGCGGATATTCCTCACAGCCACTTTAGCCTTTTCGCCCATCGCTTTGGCGTCTTTTGCGATGAGTTTTCTTTGCTCACTTGTCATGGGCGGGAAAAAAAGCTTGATCGTTTCGCCGTCGTTATTAGGATTGACGCCGATATTGGCTTCTTGAATGGATCTTTCAATTTCTTTGAGCAGGTTTTTTTCCCATGGGTTGATTTGAAGGGTGGTCGCATCCAAGCTCATCACGGAGCCGACTTGGTTTAAAGCCGTGGGCGTGCCGTAATAATCCACTTTGATGTGATCTAAAATATTGACTGAAACTTTCGCACTCCTTAGAGTGGAAAAATCCCTGCTTAAAGCTTGAACGCTTTTTTGCATCAAATCTTTGGTTTCATTATAAATGGCTTGTAGCATTATTTTTCATCCTTTTTTTGGTTTGTATGGGCGTTGGTTTGTGTCGCATGCGTTTTAGGCTTTTGGTGGGTGGTTGGGGGCGTTTTGGCGTTCTCTTTGGTTTTTTCAACACCCTTTATGCCATTTTCTTTGGCGTCATTTTTTTCGTTCTCTTCATTCTTTTTGGGGCTTTCAACAAAAGGCGTTTTGGCTGGCTCTTTAGGAAGCTCTTTAGGCGTTTGTTGTGGCATTAAAGGATTAGTTGGGGCTTGCTCTAAAGGGTTGAGCGTTGGGTTTAATGTGGGATTAAGCGTAGGGTTGAGCGTGCCGGTGGCAGGGACTAAGGGCGAAAGCTTAGTTTTAGTTTCATCTAAAACGCTCTTGCCGTATTCTTTGTTGTAAAAATAGCCCAAAGCGATGGTGTTGATGACAAACAATAAGCCTAAAAACATGGTCATTTTCGCCATAAAGCTTGCGGGTCCTTTAGCGCCAAATAAAGAATCGTTGCTCCCGCTATAAGCCCCTAAGCCGATGCTAGAACTTTTTTGCAACAAAACCACCACCACAATCAATACCGCTAAAACAATTTGTAAGCCTAACAGAGCACTTGTCATAAACACTGATTCCTTAAATCCCTAAAATTTAGAAAAAATTACGCTTAATCTTATCTAAAATTTGCTAAGAATACACTAAAATTTAGTTTTAATTTTAAGAATGGCGCATTAAGGCGGTGGTGTTGGACTCTTTTCATTCATTTAATCAGCATGCATTCAATCAGCATGCATTCAATCGGCATGCCAAAACTTACCACCTCTTTGCCCATATCCAGCAGCAAATCGCTATTTGTCTTGTCCAATTTTTAAAACAAAAACATTACGATAAAGTTTTGGATCTCGGATCAGGGAGTGGGGCTGTTTTTAACGCTTTAGAGCAACAAAATATTGTGATTGAAAATTTTATCGCTTTGGATAATTCCATGAACATGCTCAAATTACACCCCACGCATTCTCTTAACATTCAAAAAATCTCTTTAGAACATGCGGATTTTGAAGAACATGTTTTTCACGCTTACGATCTGATTGTGTCTTCTTCTTCTTTACAATGGGCAAGGGATTTAAAAAGCGTTTTAGAAAAAATCGCTCTTTCTAGTAAGGAGGTGGCTTTAGCTATCCATACGGATTTTAGTTTGCATGAAGTGCATGAGTTTTTAGGCACGCCTTCGCCTTTAAGGGATCTCAAAACGCTCAAATCCTTGATTAAAAACGCCTTTAAACATTTTCAAATAGAATTAGAAAACAAGCGCTTCGCCCTTTATTTCAACCGCAAACAAGATTGCTTGAATTACCTTAAAAAATGCGGTCTTTTAGGGGGTTCAACGCTGAATTTCAAGCAAAAAAAACATTTTTTCCAAAACATGGCGTTTGAAAAATTGAGCTATGAAGTGTTACTCTTTTCTGGGATCAGGCGCTCTTAAAAACCAAGATAAATTAAAATATTAAAATTAGGTGGTTACAATAACACTAACTAAACCAACGAGAAACAACATGCACAAAAAACGAGTCTTTTCAGGCATCCAACCTACCGGGCAAATCCACTTGGGCAACTATTTAGGAGCGATCAAGCATTGGGTAGAATTGCAAGATGAGTATGAAAACCTTTTTTGTATCGTCAATTCGCATGCGATCACTCTACCCATAGAGCCTGCATTTTTAAAATCCCAAACCTATGAGTTAGTCAAATTGCTTTTAGCTTGCGGGATTAGCCCTAAGCAATCGGGGTTATTCATTCAAAGTGAAGTGGATGAGCACCCGGCTTTAGCATGGCTATTAAATTGCCAGGTGTCTATGGGAGAAATGCAAAGAATGACGCAATTCAAAGACAAGTCTTTAAAAAACCCTAAAAGCGTGAATGTGGGGCTTTTCAATTACCCTATTTTGATGGCGTCAGATATTTTGTTATACCAAAGCGATTTAGTGCCAGTGGGCGAAGATCAAAAACAGCATTTAGAGCTCACGCGAAACATCGCAGAAAAATTTAACAGGGATTTTGGGAACTGCTTTAAAGTGCCAGAGCCTTTGATCGCTAAAGTGGGGGCAAGGGTTATGGGGCTAGACGATCCAAAAGTGAAGATGAGTAAATCGCATCAAGGGGCTAATCATGCGATTTTTCTTTTAGATGAGCCGGACATTATTGTAAGGAAAATCAAAAAAGCGGCCACTGATTCTATGGGCGTTATTGCATTTGATGAAAAAAGAGAGGGCGTTTTTAACCTTTTAAATATTTACATGCTTTTAAGCGATGAAAACCCAGAAAAGATAGAGGAGCGTTTCAAAAATAAGGGCTATGGGGATTTTAAGAAGGAATTGGCTGAAGTAATGATCCAGGCTTTAAAACCCATCCAAGAAAAATACAAAGAAATCAGCGACGATGAAGTGAAAGCCGTTTTAAATGGCGGCGTAGAAAAAGCCAGGCCTTTAGCGCAAATGACTTACCAAAAGGCTAAAGAATTGATGGGGTTGGTTTAGATGAAAATTTTAAGTTTATGGTTAGGGGTGTTTTGTTTCCTTAAAGCTACGCCTTATTTATACTTGGGCGAAGAGCCTAAATATAAGGAGAATTTCACACATTTTGAATACGCTAACCCTAACGCCAGAAAAGGCGGTGTCTTAAGAAATGACGCCATAGGGACTTTTGATAGCCTTAACCCTTTTGTGCTCAAAGGCACTAAAGCCGAAGGTTTGGATCTGATTTATGACACTTTAATGGTGCAAAGTTTAGACGAACCTTTTGCCGAATACCCTTTGATCGCTAAAGACGCAGAAGTGGCTAAAGACAATAGCTATGTGATTTTTACGATAGATAAAAGAGCGAGATTTAGCAATAACGCTCCCATTTTAGCGAGCGATGTGAAGTTTAGTTTTGATACGATCATGAAATCAGGATCGCCTATTTATAGGCAGTATTACCAAGATGTTAAAAAGGCGGTTATCTTAGACAAACACCATGTTAAATTCATTTTCAAAACCACTGAAAATAAAGAGTTGCCTCTCATTTTAGGGCAGTTGCAGATCTTTTCCAAAAAAGCGTTTCAAAAGGATTATTTTGAAAAAAACCCTTTACTCATTCCTGTTTCTAGCGGCCCTTATGTGATCGCTTCCTTTGATGTGGGCAAGAAAATCACCTACCAAAAAAACCCTAATTATTGGGCGAGGAATTTGCCTAGCAGGAAGGGGCAATTCAATTTTGATGAGATCAAATTTGAGTATTACAAAGATGAAACCGTCGCCTTACAGGCTTTTTTGAGCGGGGCGTATGATTGGCGCCTTGAAAGCACGGCTAAGGTTTGGGCTAGGGGCTATGTGGGGAAAGCTATGGATAATAAAAAAATCACTAAATACCTCATAGCCCACAAAATGCCAAGCGGCATGCAAGGGTTTTTCTTCAACACGCGCCGAGAAATTTTCAAGGATAAAAGGGTGCGTGAAGCCTTATTTTATGCGTTTGATTTTGAATGGGCGAATAAAAATTTGTTTTTTTCGCAATACAAGCGCACCACCAGTTTTTTCAGTAACTCTATCTATGCGTCCCCTCCACTCCCAAGCCCTGAAGAAAAAGCCCTGCTAGCCCCTTATGAAAAGAGTTTAGATGAAAGGGTTTTTAAAGAGCCTTATATCGTGCCTAGAACCGATGGACCTGATGTTTTGGGCTATAGTTTGAGGGAAAATTTAAAATACGCTCAAAAGCTTTTAGAGAGCGCGGGCTTTTCTTACAAAAACATGCGTTTAGTGGATAAGAATAACAAGCCTTTCAGTTTCACTTTGCTTTTAAACAGCCCGGCATTTGAAAGACTGGCCCTAGCTTTTGCTAAAAACTTAAGGGTGTTAGGGATTGAAATGAAAATCCAAAGAGTGGATTTAAGCCAGTATGTCAATCGGGTCAAAAGCTATGATTTTGACATGATTGTAGGAGTGATTGGCCAATCGTCTTTCCCGGGTAATGAGCAACGCTTTTATTTTGGTTCTTTGAGCGCGAAAGAAAAAGGCACAAGGAATTATGCGGGAATCTCTAGTAAAGCGGTAGATGATTTGATTGAAAAAATCATTAACGCTAAAGATTACAAGGAGCAATTAGCCGCCATTCAAGCGATGGATAGGGTGTTGTTGTGGGGGTTTTATGTGATACCGCATTTTTATTTGCCTAATTACAGGATCGCAGCGTATAATTACATTGGCATGCCTGAAGTCAGCCCTAGCTATGGATTTTCGCCGTATTTGTGGTGGATAAAAAAAGAAAGGGGTCCTAAATGATTGCTTACATCCTTAAACGCTTGCTTTTAATTATCCCTACTTTATTAGCTATCATGACTATCAATTTCTTTTTGATCCAATCGGCTCCTGGAGGCCCTATAGAGCAGATGATGGCTAAAATCAATAACACGCAGTCCAAAGAGATTCAAGGCGTTGTTAAAGAGCGTTCGTATAGGGCGTCTCAAGGGTTGGAGAGCGATTTGTTAGAAAATTTAAAAAAACTCTATGGTTTTGACAAGCCCATAGGGGAGCGCTACCTTCTTATGCTCAAAAAATATCTGCAATTTGATTTTGGGGAGAGTTTTTATCGCCAGATTAAAGTGATAGATTTGATTAAGGAAAAATTGCCGGTATCCATTTCGTTAGGGTTTTTTAGCACGCTTTTGATTTATCTTATTTCCATCCCTTTGGGGATTTTCAAGGCCAAACGCAATAACGAGCCTTTAGATGTGCTAAGCAGCGTGGTGATCATTGTCGCTAACGCTATCCCGGCCTTTTTGTTTGCGGTGGTGTTGATCGTGTTTTTTGCTGGAGGGAATTATTGGCATTGGTTCCCTTTAAAAGGGCTAGTGAGCGATAATTTTGAAAGTTTGAGCGCGTTAGGTAAAATCAAAGATTATTTATGGCATATCACCTTACCCGTTCTTTGCATTTCTTTAGGGGGTTTTGCAAGCCTTACGCTTTTAGTGAAAAACTCTTTTTTAGATGAAATGGGCAAACTTTATGTGGTGAGCGCTAAGGCTAAGGGCTGTTCAGTGGGGCGTATTTTTTATGCGCATGTGTTCCGCAATGCGATTTTATTAGTGGTAGCGGGTTTCCCGCAAGCTTTTTTGGGCATGTTTTTTAGCTCAAGCTTACTCATAGAGATTGTTTTCAGTTTAGACGGGTTAGGGCTTTTAGGGTATGAAAGCATTGTGAGTAGGGATTATCCTGTCGTGTTTGGTTCGCTTTATATTTTCACGCTTTTAGGTTTGGTAGCGAGTTTGATAAGCGATTTGCTCTGCGTGGTGATTGACCCTAGGATTGATTTTGAAAAGCGTTGAGAGTAGGAATGAAAACTGAGATGAAATCTTCTTTAAAACTTTTTATGCGGCCTTTTTTGGTGGTTTTAGCGTTCATGTTGTTGTATGCTTTAGCGCATGCTGTGCTTGGTTTTTATGCGAAAAAAGACAGCGCTCCAATAAGCCCAAATGCAGAAAAAACCGAGATGGAGCGTCAAAACCGCGCGCTTTCGCCCAAACAAGAAGAAGCCAACGCAACCACAACCGCCACAGAACAAAACCCCACCAAAGACCCTCCTTTGTCTTTAGACACAGCCACGCAAAAACAAGAGATTAAACAAGAAACTAAACAAGAGCAAGAAAAAGAAAATGAGCCTAAACAAAACAGCGTCTCACCCACTCAAAACAATCAAAAAGCCCCCACAGCCCCTATAATTGGAAAAAAACCTTTAGAGTATAAAGTCGCAGTCAGTGGCGTGAATGTGCGCGCTTTTCCCAGCACAAAAGGCAAAATCTTGGGATTGCTTTTAAAAAATAAAAGCGTGAAGGTTTTAGAAATCCAAAACGATTGGGCTGAAATTGAATTTTCTAACAAAACAAAGGGCTATGTGTTTTTAAAACTTTTAAAAAAGGCCGAATGAAAGAATAATGAAATTAAAAACTTTTGGGGTTTTTGGAAATCCCATTAAGCATTCCAAATCGCCCTTAATCCATAACGCTTGTTTTTTAACTTTTCAAAAAGAATTAGGGTTTTTAGGGCATTACCACCCCATATTACTCCCTTTAGAAAGCCACATCAAAAACGAGTTTTTAACTTTGGGATTGAGTGGGGCTAATGTAACCTTACCCTTTAAAGAAAAAGCGTTTCAGGTTTGCGACAAAATCAAAGGTATCGTGCTTGAATGCGGAGCAGTCAATACGCTTGTTTTAGAAAATGATGAGCTTGTGGGTTACAATACCGACGCTTTAGGGTTTTATCTTTCTTTAAAACACCAAAACTATCAAAACGCTTTGATTTTAGGCTCTGGGGGGAGCGCTAAGGCTTTAGCGTGCGAATTGAAAAAACAAGGCTTGAAAGTGAGCGTGTTAAACCGCTCTTCTAGGGGATTGGATTTTTTCCAACGCTTGGGCTGTGATTGTTTCATGGAGCCTCCTAAAAGCGCTTTTGATTTGATCATTAACGCCACTTCAGCGAGTTTGAATCACGAATTGCCTTTGAATAAAGAGGTTTTGAAGGGGTATTTTAAAGAGAGCAAACTCGCTTATGATTTAGCGTATGGGTTTTTAACGCCCTTTTTATCTCTGGCTAAAGAGTTAGAAACCCCTTTTCAAGACGGGAAAGACATGCTCATCTATCAAGCTGCTTTAAGTTTTGAAAGATTCAGCAATTCTCAAATCCCTTATTCAAAGGCGTTTGAAGTCATGCGAAGCGTTTTTTGATGCAAGGGTTTTTAAGAAGCCTGTTTTTTGGGGTTAAAAAGATCCCTAAGCGATTCGCTCCCCTAGTAGAAAAGGGCGTTTTAAAAGAAGCGCTTCAATCAAATAAGGATCGCTATTTTTTAAAAGAAGGCTTTGATATAGGCAAAATTGAGCGGGCAGAAAATAAGGCGTTTTTCATTTCTTTAGCGAAAAATTACCCTAAAGACCCTTTAATCAAAAACTTACCCTCATCTTTTAAAACAGACGCTTTGATTTTATGCCAAATAGAATATTCTAAAAAACGCCCCATAGCCTTTTTTAAAGCCGCTCTTTTAAATGCAGATCACACGATGATAGCTTACCTGGCTAAAGAAAAAAACCAGATTGTGGCTATCCCTTTTAAAGAGCCTTTTAAAAAACCTATTTCTTTAAAGCACAGCCAAAGATCCTTATTAGCATTGCCCAGGCATTGCGTGGTGAAGATCGATCTTAAAAAGCGTGAAATCAGCAAAATTTTAGGGGCTTTAGAAGACCCTTTAATAGATGAAAACCTTTCTTTAAGCCTTTTTGACAGGGTGAAGGATTTTTCAAAAGATTGTTTGAATTTAGCCCAACATTACGCGCAACTTAAAGCGAGCGATTTTAAAGACAGGATCGATTATTCTCACATCCCTTTCATCACCATTGACCCCAAAGACGCTAAAGATTTTGACGATGCGATTTTTTATGACCAAGAAAAAAGGGTTTTGTTTGTGGCGGTTGCTGATGTGAGCGAATTTGTGCCGAAACATTCCAGTTTGGATAAAGAAGCTAGGATTAGGGGCTTTAGCGTGTATTTCCCTAACAGCGTCTATCCCATGCTGCCTTTGAGTTTGTCTCAAGGGGCATGCTCATTAAAAGCGTTTGAAAAACGCCTGGCTTTAGTGTATGAAATCCCTTTAGATAATTTGAAAAACGCCCGATTATCTCAAGGCGTTATTGAAGTTAAGGCTAATTGCGTTTATGAAGAAATCAATCATTTTTTAAATACCCAACAAAGCTCGTTGGATAAAGATTTGCAACAAAGCCTTTTGGGGTTTTTAGAGGTGGCTTTAAAGTTAAAAAAGGAGCGTTTAAAAAAAGGGTTTAATTTCAATTCGTTTGAAAACAAGCTGTATTTGAATAAAGAAGGGCGTATAGAAAAAATTGAAACGCAAAAAGAAAGCGATGCGCACACCCTTATAGAAGAAGCCATGCTCTTAGCCAACCAATCTAGCGCGAGGTTATTGGATGAGCATTTTCACAATAAGGGGATATACCGCACCCATAAAGAGCCAAGTTTGGAGCAGCAAAAACGCCTTTACGCTAAGCTTTTTGATTATGAGATTGTGCGTCCTAAAAACATGGGCTTTTTTCCTTTTTTAGAGCATGCTTTAAAGATAGCCAAAGAAAAGAGTATAGAAAGAGAAGTTTCACGCTTGATTATTAAGTCTCAAAATTTAGCCCTTTATAGCCCCATGCAAGAAAGCCATTTTGGTTTGGGGTTTGCCAGCTATACGCATTTCACTTCGCCCATTAGACGATACAGCGATCTAGCCTTACACAGGCTTTTAAAAGAATTATTATTCCATCAAGCTAAAGGCTGCTCGTATTTGTTAGAAGAAACGCCTGAATTATGCGCTGAGTTGAACGCTTTACAAAAAAAGACCGCTTTGATTGAAAGGGATTTTGTCAAACGCAAATTCGCTCGCTTGGCTTTAGAATTTTTAGAAAAAGAATTTTTGGGCGTGGTTTTAGAGGTTAAAGATTGGGTAGTGGTGGGGTTAAAAGAATTTATAGGGCTTAAAGTTTTAGTCAAAACGAACAAGGTTTTTAAACCCTTAGAAAAGGTGCGCGTTACAATCACGCATGCGGATTTGATTTTAGGGCAAGTTAGAGGCGAAATCATAGACAAGGATTAAAGAGTATGTATCGTAAAGATTTGGACCATTATTTAAAACAGCGCCTCCCTAAAGCGGTGTTTTTGTATGGGGAGTTTGATTTTTTCATCCATTATTATATTCAAACGATTAGCACGCTTTTTAAGCTCAGTAACCCTGACACAGAAACTTCGCTTTTTTATGCGAGCGATTATGAAAAAAATCAGATTGCGACCCTTTTAGAGCAGGATTCTTTATTTGGAGGGAGCAGTTTAGTCATTTTAAAACTGGATTTTGCACTGCATAAGAAATTTAAGGAAAATGATATCAATCTTTTTTTAAAGGCTTTAGAGCGGCCTAGCCATAACAGGCTTATCATAGGGCTTTATAATGCTAAAAGCGACACCACCAAATACAAATACAGCAGCGATACTATCGTTAAATTTTTCCAAAAAAGCCCCTTGAAAGATGAAGCGATCTGCACGCGCTTTTTTACCCCTAAAACTTGGGAGAGTTTGAAATTCTTACAAGAAAGGGCTAATCTTTTACATTTAGACATCAGCAGCCATCTTTTAAACGCTCTTTTTGAAACCAATAACGAAGATTTAAGCATTTCGTTTAATGATTTAGACAAGTTGGCGGTTCTAAAGGCACCCATCGCTTTAGAAGACATTCAAGAATTAAGCTCCAATGCGGGGGATATGGATTTGCAAAAGCTCATTTTAGGGCTTTTTTTGAAAAAAAGCGTTCTTGATATTTATGATTATTTGTTAAAAGAGGGCAAAAAGGATGCGGATATTTTAAGGGGGTTAGAGCGCTATTTTTACCAGCTTTTTTTATTTTTCGCCCACATTAAAACAACCGGTTTAATGGACGCTAAAGAGGTTTTAGGCTATGTTCCTCCTAAAGAGATTGCTGAAAATTACGCTAAAAACGCCTTGCGTTTGAAAGAAGCCGGCTATAAGAGGGTTTTTGAAATTTTTAGGTTATGGCACATTCAAAGCATGCAAGGGCAAAAGGAATTGGGCTTTTTGTATTTGACCTCCATTCAAAAAATCATTAACCCTTAAAAAATGTTGAAAGGTGTTTTAGTTTTGGGTTTTAATGATTCAATAAAACTAAATTTAATCCAAAAACAAGCGAAAGCAAGGTATAATTGAAAGTTTTTTTAGACCTTGCTCTTTTTTAGTAAAAAAAAGGGCTATACAACCACAAGGAGAATGGATGAGGCATTATGAAACGATGTTTATTCTCAAACCTACTTTAGTAGAAGAAGAGATTAAATCCAAAATTGAGTTTTATAGAGAAGTGATCACTAAGCACCATGGCGTGATTGAAACGAGCCTGGATATGGGCATGCGTAATTTGGCTTATGAAATCAAAAAGCACAAAAGAGGCTATTATTATGTGGCGTATTTCAAAGCAGAGCCGTCAATGATTTTAGAGCTTGAACGATTGTATCGCATCAATGAAGATGTGTTGCGTTTCATTGTGATCAAATACGAAAGCAAGAAAGAAGTAGAAGCGTGGCATGCGTTAGTGGATAGGGCTAATAAAAAGCCATCGCACGCTAAAGAAAAACACGAAAAAACCGAACACACGCATTCTCACCATGTAGAGGAAGCAGAAAGCGTAGGATCTCATAGCGAATAAGGGCTTATCATGTTTAATAAAGTGATTATGGTAGGGCGTTTGACTAGGAATGTGGAGTTGAAATATTTGCCTAGCGGCTCGGCTGCGGCTACAATAGGTTTAGCCACAAGCAGGCGTTTTAAAAAGCAAGACGGCACGCTAGGCGAAGAAGTGTGCTTTATAGATGCGCGTTTGTTCGGGCGAACGGCTGAAATCGCTAACCAGTATTTGAGCAAGGGTTCAAGCGTTTTGATAGAAGGGCGTTTGACTTATGAGAGTTGGATGGATCAAACGGGTAAAAAAAATTCCCGCCACACTATCACAGCGGACTCGTTGCAATTTATGGATAAAAAGTCAGACAATCCCCAAGCAAACGCCATGCAAGATAGCATGATGCATGAGAATTTCAACAACGCTTATCCCGCTAATCATAACGCTCCTAGCCAAGATCCTTTTAACCAAGCCCAAAGCTATCCACAAAACGCTTACGCTAAAGAGAATTTACAAGCACAGCCGTCCAAGTATCAAAACAGCGTGCCTGAAATCAATATTGATGAAGAAGAAATCCCCTTTTAAGGGTTAAAATTAAGGAGACATTATGGAAAGAAAACGCTATTCAAAACGCTATTGCAAATACACTGAAGCTAAAATCAGCTTTATTGACTATAAAGATTTAGACATGCTCAAGCACACGCTATCAGAGCGCTATAAAATCATGCCAAGGAGATTGACAGGCAATAGCAAAAAGTGGCAAGAAAGGGTGGAAGTAGCGATCAAAAGAGCCCGCCACATGGCTTTAATCCCCTACATTGTGGACAGGAAAAAAGTCGTGGATAGCCCTTTTAAACAGCACTAAATTTTTAGGGCTAATAGGGGGCATGCCCTTTTTAATCTTATTTAATCTTATTTAATCTTATTTAATCTTATTTAATCTTATTTAATCTTATTTAATCTTGGCTTGGCTTTTATGGAGCGTTAGCGGTAAAAACGATTAAAATCCCCCTTAAAACCACCCAAGCAGAAATCCCAAATATCTCTAGTGTTTGGGTGCTTCATGACAAAATGAAAAAGCTTGATTTTAGCGGTGGTTTCTTGAGCGTTATTAGAAATCTAGTGGGAATGCTATTTTAAAATACCCCCTTGAAGAGTTTTACAACCAAGTCTAAAACGATCCCACCAAGCAATCAAACCCCCATTTTTACCGCTATCTTGATTAAACCTAATTTTAAAACCTTTCTAATCATTTAAAATAGCTCAAAAATACCCCAAAAACCCTTTTTTTTTTTTTTGAAACAACAAAACGCCAAATTAGCACAAAAATCTTATCAATCCATGCTATATTAACGAAATCTTGTGATAAGATCTTATTCTTTAAGAGACTTACCTAACCATTTTAATTTCAAGGAGAAAACATGAAAAAACACATCCTTTCATTAACTTTAGGTTCGCTTTTAGTTTCCACTTTGAGCGCTGAAGACGACGGCTTTTACACAAGCGTAGGCTATCAAATCGGTGAAGCCGCTCAAATGGTATCAAACACCAAAGGCATCCAACAGCTTTCAGATAATTATGAAAACTTGAGCAAGCTTTTAACCAGATACAGCACCCTAAACAACTTCATCCAATTGGCCTCTGACCCGAGCGCGATCAACGCGGCGCGTGAAAACCTGGGCGCGAGCGCGAAGAACTTGATCGGCGATACCAAAACTTCCCCGGCCTATCAAGCCGTGCTTTTAGCGATCAATGCAGCGGTAGGGTTTTGGAATGTCTTAGGCTATGCCACGCAATGCGGGGGTAATGGTAATCAAAAAAGCGCCTCTTCAACCACCATATTCAACAACGAGCCAGGGTATCGATCCACTTCCATCACTTGTAGTTATAACAATCTGGAAATTGGAAGAGAGGGCGTTATGAGTATTGATAACATGAAAAAGCTTAACGAAGCCTATCAAATCCTCCAAGCGGCTTTAAAGAAAGGCTTACCCGCGCTCAAAAACAACAACGGGACGCTTAGCGAAGTAAAATATACTTACACATGCTCAGGGGAAGGGAATAATAACTGCTCGAAAGAAGCCACAGGTGTAGATAACCAAGACGGCGGAACCAAGACTGAAACCCAAACCATAGACGGCAAAACCGTAACCACCACGATCAGTTCAAAAGTCGTTGATTCGGTAGCACCAGGTAATACATCAGGTGTCTCCTACACCGAAATCACCAACAAATTAGATGGTGTGCCTGATAGCGCTCAAGCGCTCTTAGCGCAAGCGAGCACGCTCATTAACACCATCAACGACGCATGCCCATGGTTTAGTGTAACTAATAAGAATGGTGGCCCACAGATGAACCCGACTTCAGGGGGTTTGTGCACTTTTAAAGATGAAATCAGCGCGATCCAAAAGATGATCACAGACGCGCAAGAGCTTGTCAATCAAACGAGCGTCATTAATAGCCATGAACAAACCACTCAAGTGGGAGGCAATGGAGGCAAGCCATTCAACCCTTTCACGGACGCAAGCTTTGCGCAAGGCATGCTCGCTAACGCTAGCGCACAAGTCAAAATGCTTAATTTATCCCATCAAGTGGGGCAAGCCATTAACCCTGACAATCTTACCGGGAATTTTAAAAAATTTGTTACAGGCTTTTTAGCCACATGCAACAACCCATCAACAGCTGGTACTGGTGGCACACAAGGTTCAGCTCCTGGCACAGTTACCACTCAAACTTTCGCTTCTGGTTGCGCGTATGTGGAACAAACCATAACGAATTTAACCAACAGCATCGCGCACTTTGGCACTCAAGAGCAGCAAATACAGCAAGCCGAAAACATCGCTGACACTCTAGTGCATTTCAAATCTAGATACAGCGAATTAGGCAACACTTATAACAGCATCACCACCGCACTCTCTAATATCCCTAACGCGCAAAGCTTGCAAAATGTGGTGAGCAAAAAGAACAACCCCTATAGCCCGCAAGGCATAGAAACCAATTATTACTTGAATCAAAACTCTTATAACCAAATCCAAACCATCAACCAAGAGCTAGGGCGTAACCCCTTTAGGAAATTGGGCATCGTCAGCTCTCAAACCAACAATGGTGCCATGAATGGGATCGGTATCCAGGTGGGCTATAAGCAATTCTTTGGCCAAAAAAGAAGGTGGGGCGCAAGATACTACGGCTTTTTTGATTACAACCATGCGTTTATTAAATCCAGCTTTTTCAACTCGGCTTCTGATGTGTGGACTTATGGTTTTGGAGCGGACGCTCTCTATAACTTCATCAACGATAAAGCCACTAACTTTTTAGGCAAAAACAACAAGCTTTCTGTGGGGCTTTTTGGAGGCATTGCGTTAGCGGGCACTTCATGGCTTAATTCTGAATACGTGAATTTAGCCACCGTGAATAACGTCTATAACGCTAAAATGAATGTGGCGAATTTCCAATTCTTATTCAACATGGGAGTGAGGATGAATTTAGCTAGGCCTAAGAAAAAAGGTAGCGATCATGCGGCTCAGCATGGGATTGAGTTAGGGCTTAAAATCCCCACCATCAACACGAACTATTATTCCTTTATGGGGGCTGAACTCAAATACCGCAGGCTTTATAGCGTGTATTTGAATTATGTGTTCGCTTACTAGAAGCTAAAACCCCTTTATGGAACTCTCTCTTTTAAGGGGTTTCTTTTGAAGCCTTTCTTTTTTTTTTGGAGGGGTTTAATTTTTTTGAAGCCTTTGTTTTTGGAGGGGTTTATTTTTTTTTGAAGCCTTTTTTTTAAATTCTCTTTTTTTAAACTCTTTCTTTTTTGAACTCTCTTTTTGTTTTGAACCCTTTCTTTTTTTAACCCTCTTTTTTTGGGGGGGTTTTTTTTGAACTCTTTTTGTTTTTTAAACTCCCTTTTTAGGGGAGAACCCTTTGTTTTAAACTCTTTGTTTTTGAAACCTTTTTTTGAACTCCTTTTTTTGAACTCTCTTTTTTAAACCCTTTCTTTTTTAAAATTCTCTTTTTTGGGGATTTTGATGAAAAATCCTTTTTAGCGTTTTTAGTCAGTGGAAAGCTTGACGCTAAGTTAAGCGATAATCTCTTAAAAAAGCGCTTTTTTAGGTGGGTTTAGTGGGGTTAAAAGGGAGAGAATAATCTCAAAGCGCTTTCTATATTCTCAAGAAAATAAAATAAAACTTTAAGAAAATGAGTTTTATAATAAAATGAGAGCTAGAACGATAAAACAAAGTTTCAAAACCCATTTTTTAAAAATATTAAAGATAATAAAGATCATGGTGGGAATAAAGCTGAAAGTAACCTAACGCTTTAACCTAAAATCAAAGCGTTAAATCCAACCAAGCAACAAAGCAAAGACACCCTTTTAAAAAGCGTTTTAGCGTGTTTTCACAAAAATGACTAAACCTTAAACATGATCGGATTTTTGCTTTTCTCTATATTCTATAATCATGCTGTGGATTTCATCTTTTAATTTTAATTTTTGTTTTTTCATGTGGCTGACTTCAGCGTCGCTAGCGTTTTGTTGCTCAGCGGTCTTGATGTCATCATCAAGCTGGTTGTGTTTCTCAAAAATCTTATCAAAATGCGGATTATTCGCTTTTAACACGCTGATTTCGTCTCTAAATTCATGGAACATGGTTTTCTCCTTTATTTTGGATGTTTAAAGTATAATAAACTATCTTTTTAAAAAAACAACTTAAAAGAGCTATAAAATAGCTTTAAAGCGCGCGATAAAACGACAAAAAGGAATACCCATGGACATTCGCAACGAATTTTTACAATTTTTTCAAAATAAAGGGCATGAGATTTATCCCAGCATGCCTTTAGTGCCTAATGACGCCACCTTGCTTTTTACCAATGCCGGCATGGTGCAATTTAAAGATATTTTTACCGGTATAGTGCCACGCCCTAGCATCCCTAGAGCGACAAGCTCGCAATTGTGCATGCGCGCAGGCGGCAAGCATAACGATTTAGAAAATGTCGGCTATACCGCAAGGCACCACACGCTTTTTGAAATGCTAGGGAATTTTTCTTTTGGGGATTATTTCAAAGAAGAAGCGATCTTGTTTGCGTGGGAATTTGTAACCAAAAATTTAGGGTTTAAGCCTAAAGATTTATACATCAGCGTGCATGAAAAAGACGATGAAGCCGTTAAACTATGGGAAAAGTTTGTGCCTGTTGATAGGATTAAAAAAATGGGCGATAAAGATAATTTCTGGCAAATGGGCGATAGCGGGCCTTGCGGGCCTTGCAGTGAAATCTACATTGATCAAGGTGAAAAACACTTTAAGGGGAGCGAGGATTATTTTGGGGGCGAGGGCGATAGGTTTTTAGAAATTTGGAATTTGGTGTTCATGCAATACGAACGCTCTAATGATGGCGTTTTATCCCCCTTGCCAAAGCCTAGCATTGATACAGGCATGGGGTTAGAAAGGGTGCAAGCGCTATTAGAACACAAGCTCAATAATTTTGATTCTTCATTATTTGTGCCCTTAATGGAAGAAATCAGCGAGCTTACAAGCCTGGATTATGCGAGCGAGTTTCAGCCAAGCTTTAGGGTAGTGGCCGATCACGCAAGAGCGGTAGCGTTTTTGCTCGCTCAAGGGGTGCATTTCAATAAAGAAGGCCGTGGCTATGTTTTAAGGCGCATTTTAAGGCGAGCCTTAAGGCATGGGTATTTAATGGGCTTAAAAGAAGCGTTTTTATACAAAGTCGTGGGCGTGGTGTGCGAGCAATTTGCTAACACGCATGCGTATTTGAAAGAGTCTAAAGAAATAGTGATGAAAGAATGCTTTGAAGAAGAAGAGCGCTTTTTAGAGACTTTGGAATCTGGCATGGAATTGTTTAACTTGTCTTTAAAGCATTTGAATGAAAATAAAATCTTTGATGGCAAGATCGCTTTCAAGCTTTATGACACTTTTGGTTTCCCTTTGGATTTAACAAACGACATGCTAAGAAGTCATGGGGCGTGCGTGGATATGCAAGGCTTTGAAAATTGCATGCAAGAGCAAGTGAAGCGCTCTAAAGCCTCATGGAAAGGCAAACAAAATAACGCCGATTTTAGCACTATTTTAAACGCTTATGCACCCAATACATTTGTAGGGTATGAAACGACAGAATGTCTTGCTAAAGCTTTAGGGTTTTTTGATAGCGATTTTAAAGAAATAACAGAAGCAAATCCTAACCAAGAAGTCTGGGTGTTGCTAGAAAAAACCCCTTTTTACGCAGAAGGTGGGGGGGCTATAGGCGATAGGGGCACGCTTTTAAAAGATAATGAAGAAGCGGCTTTGGTGCTAGATACAAAAAACTTTTTTGGGCTTAATTTTTCACTCCTTGAAATCAAAAAAGCGCTAAAAAAAGGCGATCAAGTGATCGCGCAAGTGAGCGATGAGCGTTTAGAAATCGCCAAACACCATAGCGCGACGCATTTATTGCAGAGCGCTTTAAGAGAAGTTTTAGGCTCGCATGTGAGTCAAGCGGGGAGTTTAGTGGAATCCAAACGATTGCGCTTTGATTTCTCGCATGCTAAAGCACTCAATGATGAAGAGCTAGAAAAAGTAGAAGATCTAGTCAACGCTCAAATTTTCAAGCACCTAAAAAGCCAGGTGGAGCATATGCCTTTAAATCAGGCTAAAAGTAGGGGGGCGTTAGCGTTATTTAGCGAAAAATACGCTGAAAATGTGCGCGTGGTGAGCTTTAAAGAAGCGTCCATTGAATTGTGTGGGGGCATTCATGTGGAAAATACCGGGCTTATTGGGGGGTTTAGAATCCTTAAAGAAAGCGGGGTGAGTAGTGGGGTCAGACGCATTGAAGCGGTGTGCGGGAAGGCTTTTTACCAACTGGCTAAAGAAGAAAATAAAGAGCTTAAAAACGCTAAGATTTTATTAAAAAATAACGATGTCATAGCCGGTATCAACAAGCTTAAAGAGAGCGTGAAAAACAGCCAAAAAGCTCCTGTTCCTATGGATTTACCGGTTGAAAAAATCCATGGCGTGAGTTTGGTGGTGGGCGTAGTGGAAAATGGCGACATTAAAGAAATGATTGACCGATTGAAAAATAAGCATGAAAAATTGCTCGCTATGGTGTTTAAAAAAGAAAATGAGCGCATAACTCTCGCATGCGGGGTGAAAAACGCCCCCATAAAAGCGAACGCATGGGCTAATGAAGTGGCGCAAATTTTAGGGGGCAAAGGGGGCGGGAGAGACGATTTTGCGAGCGCTGGGGGTAAGGATATTGAAAATTTGCAAGCCGCGCTCAATCTAGCGAAAAATACCGCTCTTAAAGCTTTAGAGGGATAGCATGGAGTTGGTTTTAGGCTCTCAATCCAGCGCTAGGGCGAATCTTTTAAAAGAGCATAAGATTAAATTCACACAAAAAGCGTTGGACTTTGATGAAGAAAGCCTAAAAACCACAGACCCTAGAGAGTTTGTCTATTTGGCGTGCAAGGGGAAATTAGAAAAAGCTAAAAAATTACTCACAAACCATTGCGCTATCGTGGTTGCTGATAGCGTGGTGAGCGTGGGTTGTCACATGCAACGAAAAGCTCAAAACAAGCGAGAAGCCCTTGAATTTTTAAAACGCCAAAATGGTCATGAAATAGAGGTTTTAACCTGCTCGGCATTGATTTCTCCTAAATTAGAATGGTTGGATCTATCGGTTTTTAGAGCGCGTTTAAAGGCGTTTGATCCTAGCGAGATAGAAAAATATTTAGAGAGCGGATTGTGGCAAGGAAGCGCGGGCTGTGTGCGTTTAGAGGATTTTCATAAGCCTTATATTAAAAGCTCAAGCGAGAATTTGAGCGTGGGTTTGGGGCTGAATGTGGAAGGCTTGTTAGGGGCGCTACAATTAGGGGCTAAACTTTAAATATTATAAACGCTATCATTTTATTTTAAAACACTCAATAATACTACTTTTTAGCCAACCCCCCTTGACAAACAAAAAAAAAAAAACGATACACTCCAGCATTTGATGTTTAAAGGGTTTGTCGCATGGCGCATTTTATTTTTTCTGTTGCGGTGGTGCTTTTATGGTTGGTTGCGTGGGGCATATATCTCTTTTCTGGGAAGAGCTTAAAAAGAGAGATGGAAGAGATAGAAAATTCTGATCCCAATCAAAACAATCCTTTCATTACTGCTGCTATGGGTATTGGAGGAGCGGCTATCAGTATTTTTTTCCCAGATACCAAACCAATCGTTGATGGCGTCAAGCCGTTGGCTGAGAAAGGTTTGCAAGAGGCATTCAGAAAAGACAAGCTCACAGAGGGGCAAAAATTTTTAATCTCTGGCTTAAGATTCTTGTCGTTATTTTTCATTGTTGTTGCAGCAGTGATAGGCTTGTGTCTTATTTGGAGTTTCAATGGGTGGTCTTTTTGGAAAGTAATGGGTTATTTTCTTCTTTATGTGTTTTTTGCTCCGCTTCAATATTTCCAAATATAGTCATTGGTGGTATATTAGATGACCGATAATTGGTTCATGATGAAAAGCAATGTTTTTAGGCTTATCCCTAAAAGATAAGCGTTAAAAACACTCTATCTAACTGATAAACCCCCTTGACAAACAAAAAAAACGATATACTCTAGCATTTGATGTTTAAGGAGTTGTCATGGGGTCTTGGTCTCGTATTCTTTTATCAATCTTGGTGGTGGTTTTGGGATTAGCGCTTACTACCATGCTCATAAATTGGCATGTTTAGCGGGAATGATCTATTATGGCTATGGCATTATTATGGATTTTAGCACTCTATCATCTACAATGTGGTGGTCTTTATCAAAAATAACATGGTTTTGTGTGGGTTATATCGCTTTATGGGGGCTTACGCTTATTATGGGTTTTTTACATGTTCTACAATAGAAGACTATTCGTAAAAATTGATTGAAAAAAATTAAAATAGGGGAGAAACTAGAACCTTTTAAGGTAGGTTCTAGCAAAATACAAGGTTAGGGATTATTTCCCGAAACGCCCACCGGTGGTAGGGTAGCCATAAACAGAGCCATCTTTGATTTTCATGTGATCTTCCCAAGGCAATTTGTATTTACCAGCGGCTAAGTCTTTGATGTAGGTTAAGCCTGCGTCATGTTCTCCGCCCGGTTTAGCCACATACCCTCTATGGCCTAGGTTGTAAATGTTGTTTTCTAAGCCCCAGCTTAAACGAGCGTTGTCAGCCATTTTAGGATAGATTTCCCCAGTTACAATCTCCCAAGGGTTGCGGTGCCCTTGAACAAGAGTCGTGCCATCAAAGTTACAGATTTGCCCCTCGCCAAAGTAGTAAAAGACATTATCATAGCCGGCTAAATTCACGCTCACGGTATACATCAAATTGTGCCACGCGTTGGAGCGGTTGGTCAAAATCCACTGATCATTGACTTGAGTGCTATAGCCTGAAATGCGGATATACACATTGCACCCTTTATAGGCCGCTTCTCTAGCGAGCTCTGGAATCATGCCGTCATGGCAAATGCACACGGCTAATTTTGATCCGCCCGGACCCTCGCACACAGGCATTCCTAAATCCCCAGGATACCATGGCTCAATGGGATTCCATGGGAATAGCTTGCGGTATTTTAAAACGATTTTACCTTGCGGATCAATGATAATGGCGGTGTTGTAGGGTTTTTGTTGGAATCAGGATTGCGTTCCATGATTGAAAAAACACCATAAACTTTCGCCTCTTTACACGCCTTAGCGTATAGCTCTGTCTCTTTACCCGGGACGTCTAATAAAAACTCTTCGCTAAGCCACTTAGCGGTATTCAAACCTTGCGTGCTGTATTCGGGGAAAATGATAAGCTCCACTCCCGGATACCCCGCTTTAGTCACATGCAAGGTTCTAATAATGCTTTCAATGTTGTGATCAATGTCCTTACGGCTGTTGACAATTGGCACAGGAAACTGAATGGCTGCCACTAAAAACCCTTCAATAGGTTTGCCCATACTACCGATACTTCCCATAATAACTCTTTCTAAAAGTTTTGTCGCAATAACAATAAATAATTATTGCGAGAGAATGCTATTGCAAGAGAACTAATTTAGAGTAAATGCGAGATTTTTTTGATAAAAAGATTTAAATCTATTTTTAAAGCGCTTTTCAACCTTTATAAGGTGTTTAAAAACCCCTAAAAGCTCTCCAACAATCCCACAAATTCCTTAAAAATATAGTGGCTCTCTTTGGGACCGGGGCTGCTTTCTGGGTGGTGCTGGACAGAGATGATGGGAGCGTTTTTATAACGCACGCCCTCAATGGTGTTGTCAAAAAGATTGCGGTGCGTGATAACAGCGATTTCTTCAATTGCTTCAGGGACGCAATAGTTGTGGTTTTGCGCGGTGATTTCCACGGCGTTTGTTTCTAGGTTTTTAACGGGGTGGTTGCTCCCATGATGGCCAAATTTGAGCTTGTAAGTAGGGTAGCCTTGCGCGATAGAGAGCAATTGATGCCCTAAGCAAATGCCAAACATGGGGATTTTAGCGTTAATGAGTTGCTTGATTTCTCCAATTTCTTGCTGCAAGCTCAAAGGATCGCCTGGCCCGTTAGAGAGGAAAATCCCGCTAATTTCTTTTTTTTCATAGGCTTTAATCAGCTCGCTAGCTTTAGTGTGGTGCGGGTAAATAAGGGCTTTTAACCCCACATTTTGAAGCTCGTTTAAGATATTGCCCTTAGCCCCAAAGTCTAGCACGGCGATAATTTTATGAGAGGTCTTTTCATCAAAAGGCTTGTAATCTAGGGTTTTGAAATCAAAAGTAGCGCGTTGGTGGGTTGTTATTTTTGGCGTAGAAACGCTAGACACTAGGGGGGAATGAGAAATTCTAGGGGCGTTTTTTAAAATTTCTTCAAGCTTGTTTTTGTCATGCTCTATCGTGGAAGCGACCATCATCAAGCACCCATGATGGCGTAAGGTTTTAATCAAACTCCTGGTATCAACGCCACAAATCCCTAAAACGCCACGCTCTTTCAAATAAAGGCTCAAGCTAAAATCCGCCCTTGAGTTAGAAAAAAATTCGTTGTAATGGCGCACTAAAACCCCTGCACATGAAAAAAAGGATTCATCATCTTTAGGATTAGCGCCCACAACCCCAATTTCAGGCATGCTAAAAACCACGAATTGCCCCTTATAGCTAGGGTCGCTAATGACTTCTTGATAACCGCTCATAGAAGTGTTAAAAACAAGTTCGCCCGCTTGCGTGCCACTAGCCCCAAAACTTTGCGCTTGCAAAAAAAGCCCGTTTTCTAAATAGAGGGAGACCATTATAAAAAGCCCTTGCGTCTTAATTCTTCTTCATAGAGCCTTTCAAACACCAACTCGTATTCATCGCTCCCTACGGGCAGTTTGCGTTTGTAATGCTTGATTTTTTCATGCACTTCATTTTCAATGCTTTCATACGCTTTAGAATAAGTGTCAATGGATTTGTAAATCAAGTTTCTTATCAAATTCTCTGACACGCTAAACATGATCAAATCTTCATCTAAGATTTTATTCAAAATCTGGTGCGACAAATCGTTGCACCTTTCTTCCCAAAACAAATGAAAGCCCTCTTTTTGAGCGATCTGTCTTTTAATCATCCAAAAAAGCTGCCTTTCATCCATCCGCATGAATTCTATCTCATCGGTGTTTTCTTCTAAAAGCTCTCTGGCTTGCTCATCTATGGCGTTTTCTTTTTTAACGCTTTTTTCCAAAATCCCTTCTATCAATTCACACAATAATTCCCTAGGGGCTTTTAATTCTAATAATTTTGAATGGATAAAGTCGTTGGCAATCTTATGGCTTATATGGTTTATATGGGTTAGTTTGAGTCTCATGATTTTTCTCGCGTATTTTATTTATTTTTAGAGTGTATTTTATCGTTTTTTAGATAAAACGCTTTTTAAAGAATGGATTTAATGGCGCACCAAACTATAGGATTGTAGAATTTTATCAGCGTAGATGATTGTAATATCAGGGCGTTTTTTAGAAATCTTAGTGTTGATCAGTCTTAATCTCCCCCCTTCTTTAATGCCATAAAATTGAAGCCTTAAAGCGAGTTGTTTATCGTTAGTGCGGATTTGATGGATGCCCCTTAATTGCAAGGCTGTAGCGACTTCTTTGGCTAAGAAATGCCGGTTTAATAATTTTTCATTAGCGCCAGAAATTTTACTCCCCCATAAAAAAAGCGTTTCAGTGAGCATTAAAAGATACAAACTAAAAACGCGCAAATAATACTGCCCCCTAAATTCCTTTAAACGCACCCTAAGGCTATTCAAAACGCTTTTAATAAACAAGGGCAAACCGATTAACGCTAAGGGGGCGAAAGTTCTTAAATCTATCTCTTGGCGCATGCTCAAAAGCAAAGGGAAAAGCCAACCGCTCGCGCTCATAAAGGCTAGTAACGATGGCTTTTTATTAAAAAGGGCTTTATAGAGCGTATAAGGGTAGTAGAGAAACAATAAGGGCGAGTATAAGAGCATGAGTTCTAAGCATGTGTCTATAAAATACCCGCTAGGCAAGCCCTTATTGAAGCTCCCGCTAAAAAGAGCGGTATTCACAATTAAAACCACCAAAATAAAGATCGCGCTCTTAAAATAGCGTCTCCTTAAAGCGTAGGCAAAAACCCCTAGTAAAAGCGGGATGAACGCGCCGTCTAAAAACGCGCAAGCGCTAAGGGTTAAATAAGGGATTTTTTGGGTTTTGATATACAAATAGCTAACCAAAAGCCCAAGGCTTAACACCAGCACGCTTTTAGCCAGTAAAATCGCAAAGAGATTCACCCCAGGCAATAAAGCGTAAGTCAATACCACGTAAAGGGCGTCTTTAGGCTTTTTTAAAATGTTTCGCCCTATCAAATAAAATAAAAACATGTTGATGACGTGAGCGATCAAAAAAGGCAACCTCAAAGCCAAATCGTTTTGGCCTAAAATGGCGGTGCTTTTTTGAGCGATTTGAACAAACCATGCGCTGCTATAAAAAAAATCCTTCGCTTCATTGTAGCTGATAGAAATTTCTTCACTCATCAACAGCCCCAAAGCCAGGACTAAAAAAACCATGATAATAAAGACTAAATCGCTTAAATCAAAGCTTCTTGTTTTTTTCTCTGGATAAATAAAATAGCTAAAGTATAACAGAGCGCTTTGTAAGGGGCTTAGTTGCATGGCTTAAATTTTTTTTAATTCTTTTAAAAGAGCGGGCAAGGCAATGAGTAAGCCTGAACATAAAATCAAAGCCACCCCTAAAGAGCTTTTAAGATCCAAAAATGTATCGCCTAAATACAGCCCAAACAACAGCCCCCAAACAATGCGGGTATATTCAATGGGGGCGATGATCCCAGCAGGAGCGTTCATGTAAGCATAGGTTAAGAAATACTGCCCTAAAGTCCCACTAACCCCTATTAAAGAAATCCACAAAATGTCTTCTTTTCTAGGGATATGAATGCCTGTGGATAAAAAAGGAATATCAATAAACATGCCTATTAATCCAAGAAGGCTCATGCCAAAGGCGAACGCTAAAATCACGGCTTGCTTGTCGTAATATTCCCTCAAATCCCTTAAAGTGATATACGCTAAAGACACAAAGATCCCGCTCAATATTCCCATAATGATTTCAACTGGTCCTACATTTTCCACGCTAGGATCTGAAATCAGCACCACCCCCACTAGCCCGATGCATGCAGAAATTAACGCGCTTCTTTTGAGCTTTTCTTTCAAAAGCAAAGGGGAAAGAAGCACCGTATAAATCGGTGCGCATTGCGAGAAAGCCGTCGCTGTGGCGAGCGAAATTTTTTCAATATTATAAAAAAACGCCAGCATGGCTAAGCCCCCCACAACGACCCTAAAAGCGAGCTTTTTAAAACCGCCCTGTTTGTAACTCTTCAAGCGGTAGGGTTTGAAAGGATAAATAAATAAGAGCAAAAGCGTCATGGTAATGGAGCGGTAAAACACGTTTTCCATAGGGGAAAAATAATCCGCTGTGATTTTAACAAACGCGCTCATGATCCCAAAGCATAAATTCGCCAAGAGTATCATTGAAACGCCAAATAAAATGGTATTACGCATGCCTTTTACCCATTAGATTAAAGATTTTAGGGTAGTTTAACCTAAAATCTCTAATTAAGGATTAAAGTTTTTAAGCTCTAAAAACATAAAAGTTGCATTGATTGGTAAAATCATGCTATAACAATGTTCTAGGAGTTTTACCTTTTGTTTTGTCTAGAATCATTCTAGAAGCTTCAGCATTTCAAACTCCTTATAGAAATATGAAAACACAAAAACACGAATCCTTTTTGAAAATAAACTCCTAGACCCTTTTTAAAGGGTTTGAATGCCACTATTAGAAAAACTTTTAATCCATCGCCTTTTAAATTTTTTAGCCTCACTATGGAATGAATTTTGCTTAACATTAGCGTAAAATCCAATTTTAGGAAATTCACATGGCTGTTTCTTCTATCAATCAGTTTGATTCTAACCTCTATGGGCTTTTAAACGCTAAAAGCGCTCCTAAAGAAGACCTAGCTCCTATTGAAAGCGCAGAAAAAATAGAGCGAGAAAAAAAGGACGCTCCAACAGAAAACCTCCCCTTTAACCCTGACAAGCGAGAGACTTACGGCTTTTTGGTTTTAGAATTGATGAGCGATAGAGAGTATGAGGCTTTTTTAAGGGCTACGGCCGGAATGGATGAGAGCCAGAAACGCTTGGCCGCCCAGTCGCTTTATAGCTTGACGGATTTTTATAACGGGAAATTCTCTAAAGAAGTGGAAAACGCTCCCAAGCAACCGGTGAATGGCTTGCACAAAAAAGCCTTTCAAACCTTTAACGCCACCAACCATAACGATTTTTTGCAACGCTACCAAAACGCTTACAACAACCCTTCGTCTATGGATGTGGTTCTTTAAAGATTAGGGTTAAATGGAGAACTGATCATCAAAAACGCTTTTGAGCGTTTTTTATCACCAACGTTTTTGATTAAAACAAAACCAAAAATTGGGTTCAATCCGCTTCTTCCAAACTCTTAAACACCTTGATGAGATCGATATGTTCATCAATATCATGCGCTCTTAAAATACTCGCCCCATTTTGCAGCGCCATTAAATGCAAGCTCAAAGTGCCAGCGAGCCGGTTTTGAACTTCACGCCCGGTGATAAGCCCGATCGTGTTTTTACGACTCGCTCCCACCAATAGGGGTTTTTTGAACTTAAGAAAATGGCTTAAATGCTTGATTAAGGCTAAATTATGCTCTTTTAATTTAGCGAATCCAAACCCAATATCTAAAATAATATCTTGAAGCGCATATTTTTCTAAAACCTCTAGTTTTTCCTTAAAGAAGCGATCCATTTCATCAAATAAATTGTGGTAAAAAACATTTTCTTGCATGTCTTTGGGGGTTTTTTGAGCGTGCATTAAAACGCAAGTGGGCTTGTAATCTCTTGCGACTTCTAGCATTTCAATGCTATTAAAACCGCTCACGTCATTAAGGATGGAAAAATAATGCTCCAAAGCCATTTGGGCCGTTGTGGCATGGTAGGTGTCTATGCTGAATTTAGCGCATTGGTAGAGTTTTTGGGATTTGATTTCTAATAAAATTTCTTTTAAGCGATCTTGCTCTGTTTTTGGATCAATGATTTCACTCTCTGGCCTTGAACTGGCCGCGCCTATATCAATGAGCGTGATACCCTTTTCTAGCCATTGATAGATTTCTTCAAGCGCTTTTTTGCTACTAAAACGGCTCTTTTCATAGAAACTATCCGGCGTGAGATTCAAGATTGCCATGATCTGAGAAGCGTTAGGCTTAGGGGCTTTGAGGTGGCTTTTTAATTCTTGCGCTAAATGTTTAAGCCCAAAGGGTTGGGAATGGCACTTAACAATAAGGCGTTCTAATTGGCTAGCGCTCGCAATCAACACCCCATCATAAAAAGGCTCTTTAGCCAAAATACAATCTCTTGGCGTGGCAAAATCGCCCCCAACGCTTATGGCCTCTTGCTTTAAAATGAGCGTTGCGCTTAAGGGCAGATGTTGGATTTCAAAAACAAAGCTGACACCTTTTTTATGCATATGGGTTTGAGCGGATTTTTCTGATCCGGTTTTTAAAAGGGCGTTTTTGAGCGCATCAGGGTTAAGGCGTTTTACAATCATGGCGTTTTCTTTTTAGATAAAAGGCTTAAAAGTAGGGGCAAAAGATTGTAGCTGAGCTTGTAATAAGAGCTGTTAGCCTTGATCGCTAAATCAAAGGCTTGCAATTCTTGCTCGTTTAAGGGGATCTTATGCCTGTTAACGCTCTCTAACAGGCTTTCAATCCTTTCCCTCTGATTTTCTCTGGAATCAAAATTTTCTTTGTCTAAATTTTTTAAAAACGCATAAACATCTTTCAAATCCAGCCTGGATAAATCCAAATCTAAAGGTTTTAGAGGGATTTTTTGGCGTTTGTCTTCTTTGATTAGGCGGGATTTAATGGTGGCTAACACATGGTTTGGGCTTTTAGCGAACATGATAAAACAAACATTATTTGGGGGTTCTTCTAAGATTTTTAAAAGCGCGTTTTGAGCTTCTACGCCATAGCTGGGCGCGGCGATTAAAAAGGCGTTTAATTCGCTGTGTTTTAGGTTGGCTTTGGATAGGACTTCTTTGGCATGCTCTATTTTAAAATCCTTGTTAAAAGTTTTGATCACCTTTTTGTCTTTTTCAATGATCTCGGTGTAGAATTTAATGTGGTGTTCAAAAAGGCTTGCAGTCTCTTCTAGGCTCTCTTCAAGATTGTCTGTATAAATAAGGCGGTTGGAGTTTTTCACAAAGTAACCTTATTGTATAGCGCGCTAAAAAGCGCGTTTTCAAAGAGTTTGAAGAGTTGCAATAATTTATAATCCAGCAAACTATCATGCTCTTTTAAAAGCAAGCAATCTTCTTTAAGCTCTTCAAAAAGCCATAAAAAACTAGGGATTTTACTCAGTAGTAAGGTTTTCAAGCCTTCATTTTCAACCCTCCCAACATGCCAAAACATGGGGTTTTGATAAGTCAGCTCTATGGTGGCTAGAGAAAGATTCGCATCGTTTTTGGGGTAGAAAGAAGAAGCGTTAAAATCAATGACGGACAATAAGGGGCGCTCTTTTAAATCTTTAGGGTTTAAGTTAGAAAGAATGTAGTTTAAAAACCAGCGCCTAGAAGAATCCGCGCTCACCAACAGCGATCCGCCATTAAGCACATGCGAAATGGTTTGCGCGATGAGTTTGGCATAGCTTGATCGCTCTAATTCCAGCCACCCGCTTTGTTGGGCGATAAACTCCCCTTGATCGCGCACAAATTCCTTGATCCAGTCGTAGAAATTTTTCATTGATCTAATTGATACACCGCATGCAAAGTTCTAACCGCTAATTCAGCGTATTTAATGTCAATCAAAACCGAAATTTTAATCTCGCTTGTAGAAATCATCATGATATTGATATTGTCTTTGGCTAGGGCTTTAAAAGCGATGCTCGCTACCCCAGAATGCGACTTCATGCCCACGCCCACTATGGAAACTTTAGCGATATTTTCATCATAATCAATGGAATCCATTTGCGCTAAAAAAGGCTTTAAGGCTTGCTTGGTTTCTTCTATTTGGGTTTTAACGATCGTAAAATCCAAATCGGTTTTGCCGTCTCTGCCGATCGTTTGGACGATCATATCCACATTAATGCGATATTCCGCTAAAGCGCCAAAGATTTCAGCGGCAATGCCTGGCCGATCTTCTACGCCCTCCATGCTCACACGAGCCTGATTCTTATCCAATGCGATCCCACTCACTATAGGGGTTTCCATGCGTTCTCCTTTAAACTCTTTTTCAGCCACAATGAGCGTGCCTTCGCTATGGTTAAACGAATTGCGAGTCACTAATTTCACGCTGAGTTTTTTAGCTAATTCTACCGAGCGGTTTAATAAAACTTTAGCCCCCATAGAAGCCAGTTCAAGCATTTCATCATAGCTGATTTGCGTGATTTTTTGAGCCTTTTCTTCAATGCGCGGATCAGTGGTATAAACGCCATCCACATCCGTATAAATTTCGCACAAATGCGCTTTTAAAGCCCCGGCCAAAGCGACCGCGCTCAAATCGCTCCCCCCACGCCCTAAAGTCGTTGTTTCGCCTTGAATATCAGCGCCTTGAAACCCAGCGATCACTACAATGTAGTTTTTTTCTAAAAGCTCTGCGATGCGTTTAGTGTCAATGGATTGGATCACGGCGTTTTGAAAGTGCGAGCTGGTTAAAATGCCCGCTTCTTTCCCGCTCAAGGAAATGGCCCTATGCCCGTATCTTTCTAACGCCATGCTCAAAGCCGCGCTTGAAATCCATTCCCCAGCACTCACAATCCTGTCCATTTCTCGCTTGTTAGGGTTATGGCTAAAATTCTTGCCAAATTCTAAAAGCCGATCGGTTTCGCCGCTCATCGCTGAAACCACCACCACGACTTGATGCCCTAATTTAACGCTTTCTAAAACCCTTTGAGCGACATTGTGGATCCTTTCTATGCTGCCCATGCTCGTGCCGCCGTATTTTTGAACGATTAACACCCTATAAATACCCCTCTCTTTTGAAATAAGCGATGACTTGGCGGTACACTTGGCGTTTGAAGGGAACGATTTTTTTAAGCAAATCCTTAAGATGGATGAATTGATAAGCCCTAAATTCTGGCGTGTGTTTGTTCAAATCAATGTTGTTAGCATGCTTTAGGCGCACTAAAAAATAGCGTTGTTTTTGCCCGTCAAACGCATAGAATTTATGCTCCATATTGCTTGGGAAATCATAGGCGATCCATCTGGGGTATTGCGCCAAAATCTCTATTTCATTCGTGCCAATTTCTTCTAATAATTCTCTATAAAGCGCTTCTAAAGGGGTTTCTCCCTCATCAATGCCCCCTTGGGGGAACTGCCACGCCCCTTCAATGTCTATGCGCTCAGCGATAAAAACTTCACATGTATTAGGGTAGTCTGGCGACATGATAATGGCCGCAACGTTAGGACGATATTTTTTATGTAGCATAGGTCTTTATTTTAGCTCTTTCTTGTTTGATTAAGATGGTATTATAGTGTATGCTGGCTTTAAGTAGGGTTAAGAATGCCATTAAAATCAAAAATTAAGAAAAAAGGGTTTGAAACCCATTTTAATAGCGCCCAAATAACGCTATTAAAACTGGGAGGGTTTATTTGAGAGTGGGGATGTATTTGGCTAAAGCTTTGATGTCTTCATCGCTTAATTTTTTAGCTTGCGCGCTCATGACAGGATTCTTGTTAGCACCGCTTTTAAAATCCATAAGATCTTTTTCAATTTCTGCTTCACTCATCATGTTAACGATTTTGCTTTTGCCTAAAGCTTTCTTTTCAAACTTAACCCCATGGCAAGCGGCACAACCTTTTACAAGAGCTTTAACATCGGTTGCCATTAAGGTGTTTGCGAACGCCAAAACGCCTAAAGCCATAATAACCTTTTTCATCGTTTGTCTCCTTGATTACCAAAATAATCCTAAAATGATACAATTACAAGTTTAAGTTTTGCTTAAAAAATGAAGTGAAAATGGGAGAAATAAATATGATTTTATACATTCATATCCCCTTTTGTGAAAATAAATGCGGTTATTGCGCTTTCAATTCTTATGAAAACAAGCATGGGTTAAAAGAAGAATACACTCAAGCGCTATGCCTGGATTTAAGGCATGCCTTAAGCCAAACTGACGAACCAATTGAAAGTATTTTTATTGGCGGCGGCACGCCTAACACTTTGAGCGTGAAGGCTTTTGAAAGGGTTTTTGAAAGCATTCATCAACATGCAAGCTTGAGTTTGGATTGTGAGATCACCACTGAAGCTAACCCTGAACTCATTTCTAAAGCTTGGTGTCAAGGCTTAAAAGATTTAGGGATCAACCGCTTGAGTTTAGGGGTGCAAAGTTTTAGGGAGGATAAATTGTTGTTTTTAGAGCGCCAGCATTCCAAAAATATCGCCCCCGTGATAGAAACTATTTTAAAAAGCGGGATTGAAAATATCAGTATTGATTTGATTTATAACACCCCATTAGACAATGAAAACTCTTTAAAAGAAGAACTAAAACTCGCCAAAGAACTCCCTATCAACCACTTGAGCGCTTATGCTTTGAGCGTTGAAAAAAACACGAATTTAGAAAAAAACGCCAAAAAACCCTCAAGCGTGGATTTTGACAATGTGGTGAGAGAGGTTTTAGAGGGCTTTTCTTTCAAGCAATACGAAGTGTCTAATTACGCTAGAAATTATCAAGTCAAACACAACTTGGCTTACTGGGGGGCTAAAGATTATTTAGGGTGTGGGGCTGGGGCTGTGGGCTGCGTGGCGAATGAGCGCTTTTTTGCGAAAAAACTCATAGAAAACTACATTAAAGACCCCCTAAAACGCCAAGTTGAGACGCTTAATAAACAAGACAAGCGCTTAGAAAAATTGTTTTTGGGCTTGAGGTGCGTGCTGGGGGTTGAGCTTAGTTTCTTAGATAAAAATAAAGTAAAGTTTTTGATTGAAGAAAATAAGGCTTTCATTAAAAATAACCGATTGGTAGCGAGCGATTTTTTCATGGCCGATGAAATGGCTTTGTGGCTGTTGTGATTGTAGGCTCTGCTTCAATGGAGCATTATAATAATTAAAAAATGCTAGAAAGCGTTTTTTAATTAACGCCTACAAAATTTTTAGCCAAAAACCACCCGATAGCCACCCCAATAAGCCCTAAAAGGTTAGTGCCTAAGACATAAGAAATGGCTTCAAGGTATTGGGATTTTTGCAAGAGTTTTAAAGTGTCTAGCCCATAAGAAGAAAAGGTCGTAAAACCCCCTAAAACCCCAGTAACAAAGAAAATCCCAAAATCATCGCCAAAAACTTTTTTGGCGGCCAAATGCCCCATAAAGCCGATGACAAAACACCCTATGAGATTCACGCTAAAAGTCCCTAAAGGGAAACTTTCAAACATTAAAAATTTACTAGGCACCACTTTGCCCACAAAATACCTTAGCGAACTCCCTATAGCCCCCCCTAAAGCGGCCCATAAAAAGACAAAATTCATGCATCATCCTTTAAAAATCAATAGAGAGCATTATAATAAGATGTTTTTAACATTCCTTAATCCTCAAACTTAAAGCCAGTTCTAAGCACGCTTCTAAGGAGGGCTTTTGGGCAATATAGCTTGGAATGCCTTGTTCTTGTAAATAAAGAGCGGTCGTGTTGCCAATGCTTATAGCGGTGTAATTTTCTAAAAATTCAAAATAGTGTAAAAAGGCTTTTGCGTGGCTTATAGCGGTAAAAATAAGAACGCTCTTTTCTTTGGGTTTTAAGGCGTTTTGTTCGTTTAAAGTCAAATGTTTGAGCTTGTTTTCATAAACAACGGCTTGTTGGAAATTGATGCCATGCTCTAAAAGAATGGTGTCTAAAGAAGAGGCAATTTCTTTTGCCCTAAGATACAAAACGCTTTTTTTTTCCAATAAAGGAAGGATTTCTTTGGCGAACTCCTTGCCATGGGCTTTTTCCCCTATAAAGGCGGTTTTAAAATGGTGATCTTGTAGAGTTTTGGCGGTGGGTTCGCTCAAAGCGTAGGCAGGAATGTTTTGTAACATTTTGAGTTTGGGGCTGTCTTTTAGGGTTTCTAGCAAGGAAAACACCGCATTTTTAGAAGTGAAAATCAGGGCGTTAAAAGGGGTTAAATCTAATTCTAAAGGATAGTAGCACAATTCATTTAAGATGAGAGTCTTATAAGGGGCGATTCTTTGAGAATGCACCCATACAATCTCCCTCATGCTTAGTTTTTTTTGCCACTCAAAGAAGTGTCATCATAGACCATTCTAAAGCCGTATTTTTCAAAATCATAGACATTGCCCTCTAAATAATAGGGCGTATAGCCTAATTCGTGCATGCTTTTAGCCGCATCTAAAGCCCTGCGACCAGCCCTGCAATGGAGCAACACTTTTTGATCTTTGTGCTTAGATAAAAAATCAGCGAGCTTTTCTTGGTCATTGACGCTAATGAGCGTAGCGTTAGGCAAATGCAATTCCTCATATTCGTCCAACTCGCGCACATCTACGACAATAAAATCATTGAAATTGACTTCTTCTAAACTGATCGCATAATCTTCAAGCATGTTTATCCTTAATTTTTAAAGTAAGGTTATGTTACAATGATTTGATAAATAGGAATGTTTAAGGAGTGCGTGTGGAAGAAAATTATCATGCTTTTTTTACCGAAGCGAGCGGGTTTTTAAACGAGCGGATCTTTAAGGATTATTTACGCCGTTTGGCTTATGGCATTGATGCGTCATGTTATCGTTATATCCCTAAAATAGTCGCTTGGGTGAAAAATGAAGAAGAAATTCAAAAGCTTTGCGTTTTAGCCAAAAAGCATGGCGTTACATTGACTTTTAGAGCGGCTGGAAGCTCCTTATCAGGGCAGGCGAGCTGTGATGGGGTGCTAGTGGTGGTGGCGCATTTTTTCAAAGACGCTCACATTTTAAATAACGCTACAAGCATTCAGCTCTCATGCGGAGTCATAGGAAGCCATGCGAACGCTTTATTAAAACCTTACCATAAAAAAATAGGCCCAGATCCCGCTACGATAAACACCGCTATGATAGGGGGGATTGTCGCTAATAACGCTAGCGGGATGTGTTGCGGGGTGGAGCAAAACAGCTACAAAACCCTAAAATCCTTAAGAGTGATTTTAGCTGATGGCACTCTTTTAGACACGGCCAATCAAGAGAGCGTTGAGAGTTTCAAAAACGCGCGCAAGGATTTGATTGAAGGGGTTTTAAACTTAAGAAAAGAAATCTTAAAAGATAAAGAATTGCATGCTCTCATTAAGAAAAAATACGAGATCAAAAACACCACCGGCTACAGCTTAAACGCTCTCATTGATTTTGAAGACCCTATTGAGATTATCAGCCATTTATTCATAGGCTCTGAGGGGACTTTAGGCTTTATTTCAAGCGTGGGATTAGAATGCGTGAAAGACTACGCTTATAAAACTTGCGCGTTATTGTTTTATGAAAATTTAGAGCGATGCGCCAAAGCCGCTCAAATTTTAGCCGCTTTAAAAGCCAAACAACCTGAAATGATTTCTTCAGCAGAGCTTATGGATTATGCGTCCTTAAAAAGCGTGAAAAATTTAGAGGGCATGCCTAGCGTGGTTTTAGAAATCAAAGAGCCTAACGCATGCTTACTCATTCAAAGCGAAAGCGATGATCCTTTGATTTTAGAAAACAACATGCAAACGATTTTAAACGCCTTGAGTGCGATACCGGTCGTTTTAGATTCTCAAATCAGTAGTGATCCTGATATTTATCAATCGTGGTGGAAGATCAGAAAAGGCATTTTCCCTATCGCAGCGTCAAAAAGAAAAAGCCAAAGCTCTGTGATCATTGAAGATGTGTGCTTCAGTCAAGAGGATTTTGTAGAGGGGGCAAAAGCGATTGAAGGGCTTTTAAAAAAACATGGTTTTAAGGATAATGGCATTATTTTTGGGCATGCCTTAAGCGGGAATTTGCACTTTGTCGTTACGCCGATTTTAGAAAATGAAGCTGAAAGAAAAGCGTTTGAAAATTTAGTTTCTGAGATGTTTTTAATGGTGAGCGAAAGCTCTGGCTCCATTAAAGCCGAACATGGCACAGGCAGGATGGTAGCCCCCTTTGTGGAAATGGAGTGGGGAGAAAAAGCCTATAAGATCCACAAACAAATCAAAGAATTGTTTGATCCTAACGGCATTTTAAACCCTGATGTGATCATCACAAACGATAAAGAAATCCACACTAAAAATTTAAAGAGCATTCACCCTATTGAAGAGCATTTGGACATGTGCATGGAATGCGGGTTTTGTGAAAGGGTTTGCCCTAGCAAAGATTTATCTTTAACGCCACGACAACGCATCGTTATCCACAGAGAGATAGAGCGCTTAAAAGAAAGGGTAAGTCATGGTCATCATAAAGATCAAGTTTTATTAAATGAGCTTTTAAAAGAGTCTGAATATTTAGCACACGCCACTTGCGCGGTGTGCCATATGTGCTCTATGCTATGCCCTTTAGGAATTGATACCGGAAAGATCGCCCTAAATTATTATCAAAAAAACCCTAAAGGCGAAAAGATCGCTTCAAAGATCCTTAATAACATGCAAACAACCACAAGCGTGGCTCGTTTTTCTTTAAAAAGCGCTCGCTTAGTTCAAAACCTCATAGGCTCTCACAACTTAGTGAGCCTGACCAAAGGGATTAAAAAATTCATCAAGCCCTTCCCTAAAGCCTTTCATTACATGCCCAAAAACAATGCTTATCCTTTAGAAAATAAAACGCATAAGAGCGAAGAAAAAGTCATTTATTTCAGCACTTGCATCAACCGCTCGTTCGCTCCATCAACCAAAATGGCGGATAAAAGATGCATTCAAGAAGTGTTTGAATCCTTATGCCAAAAAGCCAAAGTTTCGGTAATGTATCCTAATGGATTGAACGCGCTTTGTTGCGGGAAAGCCTTTATTAATTACACCGACTTAACCAAACAAAACAATGAGAAAAACCATGCGATTTTTTTACAATTAAGCGATAACGGCAAGATACCGATCGTTTTAGACCATAGCGCATGTTCGACGCATTTTTTCAAGCAAATGAAAGCTTATAAGGATTTGAAAGTCTATGATTTGAGCGTCTATATTGAAGAAGTTCTAAGCCCAAAATTAAAATTCAATCCCATTAACGAAGACATAGGGTTATACACGATGTGCGCTTTAAAGTTAGAGAATAAAGAAGAGTTGTTATTCAATTTGGCTAAAAAATGCACTTTGGGCGAGATTGTCATCCATAAAGAGACGGGTTGTTGCGGCTTTGCGGGGAATAAGGGCTTTTTCACCCCTGAACTAAACGAGAGCGCTTTAAACGGCTTTCAAGAATTTTATCAATCCTATGATCTTAAAAGAGGTTTTTCCACTTCTAGCACTTGTGAAATCGGTTTGAGTGAAAAAACCCAATTTGCTTGGCAGCATATCGCTTATTTAGTGGATGCTTGTACGCTTTAATGGTGTATAATTAGGGACTTTCTTTAAAGGGTAAAGGCATTGGATAACGCTCTCAAACATCTTGCCATTATTATGGATGGTAATGGCAGGTGGGCTAAATTAAAGAATAAAGCTAGGGCTTATGGGCATAAAAAGGGTGTAAAAACCCTTAAAGACATTACGATCTGGTGCGCTAACCATAAGTTAGAATGCTTGACTTTATACGCTTTTTCTACGGAAAATTGGAAACGCCCCAAAAGTGAAGTGGATTTTTTAATGAAAATGCTTAAAAAATACCTTAAAGATGAGCGATCCACTTACTTGGATAATAACATACGCTTTAGGGCGATAGGGGATTTAGAGGGCTTTTCTAAAGAATTACGAGATACGATTTTACGGCTTGAAAACGATACCAGGCATTTTAAGGATTTTACGCAAGTTTTAGCCCTTAATTACGGATCTAAAAACGAACTTTCAAGGGCGTTTAAAAGCTTGCTAGAAAACCCACCTAACCATATCAATAATATAGAAAGCTTAGAAAATGAAATCTCTCATCGTTTAGACACGCATGATTTGCCGGAAGTGGATTTGTTGTTACGGACAGGAGGGGAAATGCGCTTGTCTAATTTTTTATTGTGGCAGTCCAGCTATGCGGAATTGTTTTTCACGCCGATTTTATGGCCTGATTTCACCCCTAAAGATTTAGAAAATATCATTAGCGATTTTTACAAAAGAGTGCGCAAATTCGGGGAATTAAAATGCTAGTAGAAATAGAGAATTTGACTAAAACTTATGGGAGTTTAAAAGCGTTAGACAATATCAGTTTGAAACTACCCAAACAGCAATTTATAGGGCTTTTAGGCCCTAATGGGGCGGGTAAAACCACTCTGTTAAAAATTTTAGCCGGATTGAATTTGAACTATCAGGGGGAAGTGAAAATTTTAAATCAAAAGATCGGCATAGAGACTAAAAAAAGCGTGGCGTTTTTAAGCGATGGCGATTTTTTAGATCCTAAATTAACGCCTTTAAAAGCGATCGCTTTTTACAAGGATTTTTTCAGCGATTTTGATTCATCAAAAGCCCTAGATTTACTCAAACGCTTCAGCGTGCCTTTAAAAAGAGAGTTCAAAGCCCTTTCAAAAGGCATGAGGGAAAAATTGCAACTGATTTTAACCCTATCACGAAACGCTTCTTTGTATCTTTTTGATGAGCCGGTGGCTGGGATTGACCCTATTGCAAGAGAAGAGATTTTTGAGTTAATCGCTAAGGAGTTTAGTCAAAACGCAAGCTTATTAGTCTCTACGCATTTGGTGGTGGATGTGGAAAAGTATTTAGACAGCGCGATTTTTTTAAAAGAAGCCAAAGTAGTGGCTTTTGGGGGTGTGGGAGAATTGAAAAAAGGGTATAGCAGTTTGGAGGTAGCGTATAAAGAAAGGTTGAAATAAATCAGTCAGTTTCTCTTAAAACGCCTAAACACCAATCAAAACTATCACGGATCGCTGGAATATTTTTGCATGGAATTTCTTTAAAATTTAAGTATAATTGTAAGCATCGCCTGGGTGATTTGCGTTTCTTATTTGATGGCAAGTTCGTTGAAAAAATAAGTTAGGCTAAGGTAGTGGTTTTTGTGTGATGGCATTTTTTTAAATCTGCCCCTAAGAAGATCCTCCTAGCCTTAATAGTGTAGGTTTGTTGAACTTATGCGCATGTAAAAGTAGCGGTCATCTGGGTTTAAAAACAACCACATTTTAGGGAAGACATGAAAGATAACAATAACTATAATGTTTTAATTGTGGGGAATAAGGGGCGAGAGTATGCTTTGGCTCAAAGGCTTCAGCAAGATGAGCGAGTGAATGCTTTGTATTTTTGTTTGGGTAATGGTGGCACTCAAGATTTAGGCGAAAATCTGGAATGCGAACATTACGAGCATATCGTGGAATTAGCCCTGAAAAAACAGATCCATTTAGCCATCATTTCAGAAGAAGAGCTTTTGGTTTTAGGGCTTACAGAGATGCTAGAAAAAGCGGGTATTTTGGTGTTTGGGGCTTCTAAAGAAGCGGCTAAGTTAGAGGCTTCTAAAAGCTATATGAAAGCTTTTGTTAAAGAATGCGGTATCAAAAGCGCGTCTTATTTTGAAACAAACGACTTAAAAGAAGCTTTGAGTTACATTCAAAACGCTTCCTTCCCCTTAGTGATTAAGGCGTTGAATAAAAACACAAGCATTGTCCATCAACAAGAAGAAGCGTTAAAAATCCTTGAAGACGCTTTCAAACAGAGCAATGAGTCTGTGATCATAGAGCCTTTTTTAGAGGGGTTTGAGCTTTCAGTTACAGCGCTCATAGCCAATGATGATTTTATCTTGTTGCCCTTTTGCCAAAACTACAAACGCTTATTAGAGGGGGATAATGGGGTCAATACGGGGGGTATGGGGGCCATCGCTCCTGCAAACTTTTTCTCTAATGAATTAGAAGAGAAAATAAAAAATCATATCTTTAAACCCACTTTAGAGAAACTTCAAGCTGATAACACGCCTTTTAAAGGGGTTTTACTCGCTGAAATTGTGGTCATAGAAGAAAAGGGCGTTTTAGAGCCGTATTTATTGGATTTTAGCGTGCGTTTTAAAGACATTGAATGCCAGACGATTTTACCCCTTTTAGAAAGCTCGCTTTTAGATTTGTGTTTGGCTACAGCCAAGGGGGAATTGCATTCTCTTGAATTGGTGTTTTCTAAAGAATTTGTGATGAGTGTGGCGCTTGTTTCTAGGAATTACCCCACTAGCTCTTCGCCCAAACAAACCCTTTATATTGATCCGGTTGATGAAAAAAAGGGTCATTTGATTTTAGGGGAGGTGGAGCAGGATAATGGCGTGTTTGAAAGCAGTGGGGGGAGGGTGATCTTTGCCATTGGCAGAGGAAAATCCTTATTAGAAGCCAGAAACCATGCTTATGAAATCGCTCAAAAGGTGCATTTTGAAGGCATGTTTTATCGCAAGGATATTGGTTTTAAGGTGTTAGATTTGAAAGAATATTCTTAAAGGTTAAAGTTTAAGACAAACCAAAGAGTTTGTCTTGTTTGTTTTTGAATGCGCTCTCCAAATTTAGAAAAAGAAGAAACTGAAATCATAGAAACACTCCTTATGCGTGAAAAAATGCGTTTATGCCCCTTGTATTGGCGCATCTTAGCGTTTTTAATTGATGGTTTGTTGGTAGCGTTTTTATTGAGCGATCTTTTAGACGCATGCGATTTCTTGCATTCTTTATATTGGCTAGCTAACCCCATTTATCACAGCGCGTTTGTTGCGGTGGGTTTTATCGTCTTGTATGGCATTTATGAAATCTTTTTTGTGTGTTTGTGCAAGATGAGTTTGGCTAAACTGGTTTTTAGGATTAAAATTATTGATATTTATTTAGCGGATTGCCCCAGTAGGGCTATTTTATTGAAGCGTTTAGGGTTAAAGATCGTGGTTTTTCTATGCCCCTTTTTATGGTTTGTGGTGTTTAAAAACCCCTATCATAGGGCGTGGCATGAAGAAAAAAGCAAAAGTCTTTTGGTGTTGTTTTAATCATGATTTATTGGTTGTATTTGGCGGTCTTTTTTTTGTTGAGCGCATTAGAGGCTAAAGAAATCGCTATGCAACGATTTGACAAACAAAACCATAAGATTTTTGAAATCCTTGCGGATAAAGTGAGCGCTAAGGACAATGTGATAACCGCATCAGGGAATGCGATCTTATTGAATTATGATGTGTATATTCTAGCGGACAAGGTGCGTTATGATACCAAGACTAAAGAAGCGTTATTAGAGGGCAATATCAAGGTTTATAGGGGCGAGGGCTTGCTCGTTAAAACCGATTATGTGAAATTGAGCTTGAATGAAAAATATGAAATCATTTTCCCCTTTTATGTCCAAGACAGCGTGAGCGGGATTTGGGTGAGCGCGGATATCGCTAGCGGGAAGGATCAAAAATATAAGGTTAAAAACATGAGCGCTTCAGGGTGCAGCATTGATAACCCCATTTGGCATGTCAATGCGACTTCAGGCTCATTCAACATGCAAAAATCGCATTTGTCTATGTGGAATCCTAAGATCTATGTCGGTGATATTCCTGTATTGTATTTGCCCTATATTTTCATGTCCACTAGCAATAAAAGAACTACCGGGTTTTTATACCCTGAGTTTGGCACTTCCAACTTAGACGGCTTTATTTATTTGCAACCCTTTTATTTAGCCCCCAAAAACTCATGGGATATGACCTTTACCCCACAAATCCGCTATAAAAGGGGTTTTGGCTTGAATTTTGAAGCGCGCTACATCAACTCTAAAAACGACAGGTTTTTATTCAATGCACGCTATTTTAGGAATTACACTCAATATGTCAAACGCTATGATTTGAGGAATCAAAATATCTACGGATTTGAATTTTTAAGCTCTAGCAGGGACACTCTACAAAAATACTTTCATCTTAAGTCTAATATTGACAACGGGCATTACATTGACTTTTTATACATGAACGATTTGGACTATGTGCGTTTTGAAAAGGTTAATAAGCGTATCACGGACGCCACGCACATGTCTAGGGCGAATTACTACTTGCAAACAGAAAATCATTATTACGGCTTGAATATCAAGTATTTTTTAAACCTGAATAAAATCAACAATAACCGCACTTTCCAATCTGTCCCTAATTTGCAATATCATAAATATTTAAATTCTTTGTATTTTAAAAATTTGTTGTATTCGGTGGATTATCAGTTTAGAAACACCGCAAGAGAGATCGGCTATGGCTATGTGCAAAACGCTTTGAATGTGCCGGTGGGCTTGCAATTTTCTTTGTTTAAAAAGTATTTATCTTTAGGGCTTTGGAACGATCTCCAACTGTCTAATGTGGCTTTAATGCAATCTAAAAATTCTTTCGTGCCTACGATCCCTAATGAATCAAGGGAATTTGGGAATTTTGTGTCTTCAAATTTTTCCATGTATGTCAATACGGATTTAGCCAGAGAATACAACAAGCTTTTCCACACGATCCAACTAGAAGCGATTTTCAACATCCCTTATTACACCTTTAAAAACGGCTTGTTTTCTCAAAATATGTATGCTTTAAGCGCGCAAGCTTTAAACAGCTACACTTCGCCTTTATTGAGAGATTATGATTATCAAGGGCGTTTGTATGACTCGGTGTGGAATCCTAGCAGTATTTTACCTATCAATGCGAGCAATAAGACGGTGGATTTAACCCTAACGCAATACCTTTATGGCTTAGGGGGGCAAGAGTTGTTGTATTTTAAAATATCGCAACTCATCAATCTTGACGATAAAGTTTCGCCCTTTAGAATGCCACTAGAGAGCAAGATCGGGTTTTCGCCCTTAACGGGATTGAACATCTTTGGGAATGTCTTTTATTCGTTTTATCAAAACCGCTTAGAAGAAATCTCTGTGAACGCCAATTACCAACGCAAGTTTTTAAGCTTTAACCTCTCTTATTTTTTAAGAAACAATTTTAGCAGTGGGATTAATAGTATTGTAGAAAATCCTGCGGATTATTTAAAGGCGGGTTTTAGCAACGACTTTGGTTACTTTTCCATGAGCGCGGATGTGGGTTATGATATTAGAAACAATGTGGTTCTAAGTTGGAATGTGGGGATTTATAAAAAAATCCGTTGTTTTGGGATTGGCTTTCAATTCGTCAACCAAAGACGCCCTATCCTCACCGGCGATCCCAACCAACCTATAAGAGTGTTTGAAAATAACTATGTTAAGCTAGAATTAGACTTTTCACCGATCACTAAAACCAATGTAACTTACCGCTCTTTACAGCGTAAGTAAGAAAAGGAACAGATTTGAATACGGACTTTAGCCATATCACCGATATAGAGAGCATGCGTTTTATCAATGAAGAAGACGCTTTAAACAAATTGATTAATGAAATCCACACGCGCCACATTGATTTAAAAGATTCCATCATGCTCGCTTTGAGTTTTAACGCCTTGTATTTGGCTCACGCTTTAGCGCAAAAATTTGGGGCGACTTATGATATACTTTTTTTAGAACCTATCCTAGCCCCTTTAAACTCAAAATGCGAGATCGCTTTAGTGAGTGAAAGCATGGATATAGTGATGAATGAAAGCTTGATTAATTCCTTTGACATCACTTTAGATTATGTTTATGGGGAAGCCAAGCGAGCTTATGAAGAAGACATTTTGTCCCACATCTATCAGTATCGCAAAGGCAATGCGATCAAAAGCTTAAAAGATAAAAATATTTTTATCGTAGATAGGGGGATTGAAACCGGGTTTAGAGCAGGGTTAGGCGTGCAAACTTGCTTGAAAAAAGAATGCCAAGACATTTACATTTTAACCCCCATTCTCGCGCAAAATGTCGCTCAAGGCTTAGAAAGTTTGTGCGATGGGGTGATTAGCGTGTACCGCCCTGAATGTTTTGTCTCTGTGGAGCATCATTATAAAGAACTCAAGCGATTAAGCAATGAAGAAATTGAAAAATACTTGGGCGCTAACAACGCGCCTAATTTAAAAAAGGAACATTAAATATGGATTTTATCACCATCAACTCTAGTAACAAAACCGAAGAATTCGCTCTCAAACAAGTGGCCAAACAAGCCACCAGCTCTCTAATGTATCGCTTAGGAAAAACCATCATTTTAGCGAGCGTGTGTATAGAAAGAGAGCCTGTGAGTGGAGATTTTCTGCCTTTAGTGGTGCAGTTTTTAGAAAAATCTTATGCAGCCGGTAAAATCCCGGGCGGTTTTGTCAAAAGAGAAGGCAGGGCGCAAGATTTTGAAATCTTAACCTCTAGGCTCATAGACAGGACTTTACGCCCTTTATTCCCTAAAGATTACCGCTACCCTACCCAAATCACTTTAATGGTTTTAAGCCATGATATTGAAAACGACTTGCAAGTCTCTGCTTTAAACGCCGCTTCAGCCGCTCTCTTTTTGGCCCATATCGCTCCTATTAAAAGCGTGAGCGCTTGCAGGATCGCTAGGGTGGATAACAAATTTATCATTAACCCTAACACAAGCCTTTTGAATCAATCCAGTTTGGATCTGTTTGTGTCTGGCACAAAAGAGAGTTTGAACATGATAGAAATGCGCTCTTTAGGGCAACAATTAAACGCTTTAGAAGAGCCTTTAATGCTAAAAGCTTTAGAATTGGCTCAAAAAAGTTTGAAAGAAACTTGCACGCTTTATGAAGAGGTTTTCACGCCTCACCAAAACGAGCTGCTTTTTAAAGAAAGCCAAGGAATAATTTTTAATGAAAGGCTGTTAGATTTATTAAAAAATCAGTATTTTGATGAAATCATTAAAGGCATTGAAAGTTCTGCTTTGAGCGAGCGAGAAAATGTTTTCAATGAAATTGCTAAAAAAATCAGTGAAGCCCACTCAGAATTCAGTTTAGAAGAAATTGAATGGTCTTTAGAAAAAGTGAAAAAAACTGAGATCAGACGCATGATTATTCAAGATAAAATCCGCCCGGATAAGCGCGCGTTAGAAGAAGTGCGGCCCATTTTGATAGAGAGCGATTTGCTCCCTATGGCGCACAGCTCCATTTTATTCACTAGGGGGCAAACGCAGAGCTTAGTGGTAGGGGTTTTAGGCACGGATAATGACGCTCAAACCCATGAGAGTTTGGAGCATAAAACCCCTATCAAAGAGCGCTTCATGTTTCATTACAATTTCCCTCCTTTTTGCGTGGGCGAAGCGAGTTCTATTGGCGCGACTTCAAGGCGTGAATTAGGGCATGGGAATTTGGCTAAAAGGGCCTTAGAAACGAGCATTAAAAATAAAGAGCAGGTGATACGATTGGTTTCTGAGATTTTAGAAAGCAATGGTTCAAGCTCAATGGCGAGCGTGTGTGCGGGGTCTTTAGCCCTTTATGCAAGCGGTGTGGAAATTTATGATTTAGTCGCTGGGGTGGCTATGGGCATGGTGAGCGAAGGGCAAGATCACGCTATTTTAAGCGATATTAGCGGCTTAGAAGACGCAGAAGGCGATATGGATTTTAAGATTGCCGGGAATTTAGAAGGCATTACGGCTATGCAAATGGATACCAAAATGAGCGGTATTAGATTAGAGGTTTTATACCAAGCCTTACTCCAAGCTAAAGAAGCACGGAAACATATTTTAAAAATCATGCATGAAGCGAAAGAAAAGATTGTGATCAATTTTTCCCATTTGCCCACGACTGAAATTTTTAATGTCGTGCCCGATAAAATTGTAGAAATTATCGGTCAAGGGGGGCGTGTGATTAAAGAGATAGTGGAAAAATTTGAGGTTAAAATTGATTTGAATAAACCGAGCGGTGAAGTGAAAATCATGGGGAATAAAGAGCGTGTTTTAAAGACTAAGGAATTTATTTTGAACTATTTGCATTCTTTAGATCAAGAATTGGAGCAATACGCTATTGATGAGGTGCTAGAAGCTCAAGTGAAACGAATCGTGGATTTTGGGGCGTTTTTAAGCTTGCCTAAGGGGGGTGAAGGCTTGTTGAGAAAACAACACATGGACAGGTGTCAAGTGGCTTTAAAAGAAGGCGATAGCATCAGGTGTAGGGTGATTAGTTTCAATAAGGGTAAAATCGCTTTGGATTTAGCTTAAAATTTTAAAAAGCGTTTTTTAAAAGCGTTTTTAAGCTAGTTTATATTAGAATAAATCCTTGCTTGTATTTTTGAAAGTAGAGGAACGATTCGAAATGAAAATCAAGCCCAATTTTTGAAACGGAGTGCGAAAATGAAATTTTTAGCGTTATTTTTTCTGGCTTTAGCGGGCGTTGCTTTCGCTCATGATGGTGGAATGGGTGGGATGGATATGATTAAATCTTATTCTATCTTAGGGGCGATGATCGGTTTAGGGATTGCCGCTTTTGGTGGGGCGATCGGTATGGGGAATGCGGCCGCAGCGACCATTACAGGCACAGCGAGAAACCCAGGAGTGGGCGGTAAATTGCTCACAACCATGTTTGTGGCCATGGCGATGATTGAAGCGCAAGTGATTTATACTCTAGTGTTTGCTATTATCGCTATTTATAGTAACCCATTCTTAAGTTAAGGGTTTTGATAGGCTAAATTATTGCTTAAAAAGCATGATTTAGCTATAATATCTGTTTTAAATTTTTAGCACTGGTGGTGGAATTGGTAGACACGCCATCTTGAGGGGGTGGTGGGAGCAATCTCGTGCGAGTTCGAGTCTCGCCCAGTGCACCATTAAGTTTTTTTAAGGAATAAGTGGGTATAATCTCACTCTTTGCTCTATGATACGCCGAAGTGGTGGAATTGGTAGACACGCTAGACTCAAAATCTGGTGGGAGCAATCTCGTGTCGGTTCGAGTCCGACCTTCGGCACCATTAATAGTAATCTTTTTCAATCTGCTTTTTATCTTTTTCGTTTAAAATTTTTTCGTTTAAAATAGTTTTATCCCAAATAAATGCCAAATCAATGTGGATTAGCGGGTTTTTAAGCCTTTTTAAAGGATTGTTTAAGCGAATTTGAAGGGATTAAAAGAGAGAACGTTTTACTCTATTAATTTTTTACTCCATTTAAAGGAGCGTGAGTTTGGGTATAATAGCATGAAAAATTTGTATCAAGTTTTATTGGAATAGATGAGAAAAATCTGCTTAAGTCATGTTGATCCAGATATATTTTAACCGGAGACTCTGTCATGCTAGATCTGTCTTATAGCCTGGAGCGTGTCTTGCAAGAAGACCCGGCAGCTAGGAATAAGTGGGAGGTTCTCTTGCTTTATCCGGGCATTCATGCGCTGCTTTGTTACCGCCTAGCGCATGCGTTGCACAAGCGGAGGTTTTACTTCATCGCTCGTACGCTTTCTCAGTTAGCACGCTTTATCACTGGGATAGAAATCCACCCGGGCGCTAAGATTGGGAGAGGGCTTTTTATCGATCATGGCATGGGTGTGGTGATTGGCGAGACCACAGAGATTGGAGATGATGTTACCATTTATCATGGCGTAACTCTAGGGGGTACGGGCAAGTTCAAGGGCAAGCGCCACCCTACTTTAGGCAATCGTGTGGTAGTGGGGGCAGGGGCTAAGGTCTTGGGCGCGATTTATGTGGGCGATGATGTGAAGATTGGGGCTAATGCGGTGGTGCTTTCAGATTTACCCACGGGTTCTACGGCTGTAGGTGCTAAAGCCAAAACCATCACAAAGGATCGTTAATTCTAGACAAGCGGTTGGAGTTTGCGCCATGTGGGTTATTTTGAGGTAAATTGATCAATGAGACTGATTTTATGAGAGTTAAGCGAGTTTGTTTTTAAGTTATTCTTTAGGGATTTTGCGATCAAATACTTAGGTTATGTTTATCTGTTAGTTAGACTATAGACTAGATTGGTAGTTTGGCGTTGGATATATCACAATTTATATTTTAGGAGGTTTATAATGGCGGTTGTAATTAAAGTCGTTAATGGCAAAATACAGGAATATGAGAATGGTAACTATAAGAGAACTTATGGTAGTAACGCTGTTAATGTGCAAGTTTCAGGTGGTGTAGTGGCTGTAACCACATCAAAGGGTAAAGTGGAAGAATATAAGAATGGTAGTTATAAAAGAACCTACTAGAAAATAGGGCAATAGCGGCAAAAGCTTTGATGCATTCAGCTAGTAGGGGGTGTCGCTGTTTTTCTAGTGGTGTTTTAATGAGCAGTTGCGATAGAAAAAGTCTTTGTTTATAATAGGGGGTTGTTTCGTTGTTTTAATGAAGCGATTGGTAGGGCGTGCGGTATTAAAAAACGATCATTGTTTCACATAGGATTGATTGGTTGGTTTTAGGATTATTTTAATCGTGGGGGTTAAGACTTATTCATAATCAAGTTATGTTACAATACATAAAATTTAACTTTAATAATAGCCATACCATTTTCAAAGAAGCATACAAACACAGATCAATGAACTACATCGGCTCTAAATACAAGCTCATTCCCTTTATTAAGGAAAATATCCATGCGGTTGCGGGCAACGATCTCTCTGGCGCGATTTTTTGTGATTTATTCGCTGGGACGGGCATTGTGGGGCGTGCGTTTAAAAAAGCTGTTAATAAGATCATCTCTAATGATTTGGAATATTATAGCTTTGTTTTGAATCAAAATTATATCGGCAACATTCAAGAAATCCCCAATAAAGAAGAGCTTATTGATAGGCTCAATAGCGTTGCTTCAAAAAAAGGTTTTATCTATTCGCATTATTCTTTGGGGGGGAGTTCAAGGCAGTATTTTAGCGAAACAAACGCTCAAAAAATTGATGCGATGCGTCTAAAAATTGAAGAGCTTAAGCTTTCTCAAAACATTGATAACCATTCGTATTACTTTTTGCTCGCATCGTTATTAGAGAGCGCGGACAAGGTGGCTAACACCGCTTCAGTTTATGGGGCTTTTTTAAAACGCCTTAAAAAAAGCGCTCAAAAAGAACTCATCTTAAAAGGCGCTCATTTTGATGTGAGTTTAAACGCTAATGAAGTGTATCAGCAAGACGCTAGCGAGTTGATCGGAAAGATTTCAGGGGATATTTTGTATTTAGACCCTCCTTACAATGCGAGACAATACGGGGCGAATTACCATTTATTGAACACGATTGCTGCTTATACGCCCTTTGCTCCAAAAGGCAAAACCGGATTGCCCAGTTACCAGAAATCCTCTTTTTGCTCTCGTTCTCAAATCTTAAACGCTTTTGAAGACTTGATCAAAAAAGCGCGATTCAAATATATTTTTTTAAGCTATAACAATGAAGGGCTTATGAGCGAAACAGAGATTAAAAATATCTTAAAAAAATACGGCGCTTACTCCTTAATGACCAAAACCTACATGCGTTTTAAAGCGGATAACAAACGCACCCATAAAGCCGCACACACCAAAGAATGTTTGCATATTCTTATCAAATAAGAATCAAAACAACCCAACCTTTAAGAACGAGCTTTAAGTTAAAAAATCTAAAGAGCGTTAGAGTTTTAAATGAGGCTTTAGCAGGCGGTATTTGATTAAAACCAATCCAAGATACTCCAATAATGATAAAAATAATCGCTTAAATACCGCTTGAATAAGGTAAAATGAAACCAAAATAAGCCTATAAAAAAGGGGAAATCATGGCGTTTGAAGTGGTTTTATGGGATTTTGATGGCGTGATTTTTGACAGCATGCATTTAAAATATGAAGGGTTTAAGGCGTTGTTTCAAAAGCATGGCAACGATAGTAAAGAGGGTTTGAAACAATTTGAAGTTTATCATTATCAAAGTGGGGGGATTTCAAGGAATGAAAAAATCCAATACTTTTATAATGAGATTTTAAAAACCCCTATCGCTCAAGAAGAAATAGAGGAATTAGCCCTAGAGTTTGGCGCTATCATAGAGCAAAAGCTTTTTGATAGGGGGCATTTGAACAGCGAAGTGATGGCGTTTATTGATAAACACTATCAAAATTATATTTTCCATATCGCTTCAGCGGCTTTGCATAGCGAATTGCAAGTGTTGTGCGAGTTTTTAGGGATCATTAAGTATTTTAAGAGCGTTGAAGGGAGTCCGCCTAATAAACCCAAGATCATCGCCAATATCATTCAAAAATACGCTTATAACCCAAGCCGCATGCTAATGATAGGCGATAGCGTCAATGACTATGAAAGTGCTCAAGCTAATAAAGTGGCGTTTTTGGGTTACAACAGCAAGGTTTTGAAAAATTTAGTGGGGCAAGATGGCTATCAAGGGAAGTATTTGGAGGGCTTTAAAGGGTTTGATTTACAAAACTTTATAAAAGAGTAAAGCCAGCTTTAGCCGAGATTGTCTTTGTGTTGGCTCATGTCAATGATGACTTCACAGCGTTCAATCGTGCTTAAGCGGTGGGCGATAACGATTAGGGTTTTATTTTTGGCGATTTGATAGATTTCATCCATGATTTTCCTCTCGGTTTCATTGTCTAGGGCTGAAGTGGCTTCATCTAAAACCAAAATTTCAGGGTTATCGTATAAGGCTCTTGCGATGCCTATGCGCTGTTTTTGACCGCCGCTAAGCTTAGCGCCCCCTTCGCCCACTTGGGTTTTAAGGCCCTCATGCTCGCATAAAAAATCATAGATATGAGCCATTTTACACACCTTAATCAAGCGTTTTTCATCTATAGCGCTCCCAAAAGCGATATTATCCCCCACAGTGCCATCAAAAAGGTAAATATTTTGGGGGATATAGCCTATTTTTTTACGCCATGATCGTATATTTTCTTTGGTTAAAAGGGTGTTGTCAATAAAAATTTCCCCACTTTTAGGGTAGGTAAGCCCCATAATAATATCCGCTAGCGTGGATTTCCCGCACCCGCTATGGCCTATAAGAGCGATTTTTTGACCTTTTTGAATGGTGAGGTTGAAATTTTTTAAAACCGGGTGTTTTGACTTATAAGCGAACGAGATGTTTTGGAGAGTGATTTTTTTATTAAAATCTAAAGGGACTAAATCCTCTTCAATAATGGTCTTAGAAAGGCTTTTAAAAACAACATTGGTCGCAAGCTGGTTGTAAGCGATTTCATTATAATAGCTGATCACTCCAGTTACAGAAGGGAGTATGCGATAAAGCGCTAGGGCATACATAGAAATGGTAGGGAGCACCATTCTAGCTTCGCCGTATTTGAATAAGATGTAAGCGACCGCTAAAATCAACAAACTAAAGCCCACGGTTTCTATTGAATACCTGGGGACCACTTGCAAAGTGGAGTAAATGATCTCAGTGTCATGGGCCTTACGGCTATTTTCTCCAAAAAGCTTGTGGGCTTCTTCGTGGTTGTCTTTGAGTTTAGTGATCTTGAAATTGCTGAAAAATTTTGAAAAGACTTTAAGCGTTTGCGCTTTGGATTTGGCGGCCATCTCACCCTTTTTTTTGATAAGGACGGTGACTTTTTTGACGATAAAAAAAATTTGTAAGGCGAGGATCGTGGTAAAAACGAGCGTTATTTTCCAATTGGTCAATATGAGCGTGGAATAGAAAAAAACGATCACGGTTATTTCGGTCAATAAACTCAAAAAAGCGTTAAAGCTCATAAACATGCCCTCCGCTTTATTGTTGATAATGTCTCTTAAAGAATCCAGGTTGTGGTTGAGGTGCGATAAATAGTTGTTTTTGATGTGTTGCAAGAAGAGTTGTTGTTTGATTTGATAAGCTTTTTTATTGGAAAAACGCCCTCTTAAATAGGTAAAAAACACCCCATAAAACATCCTAAACAAATAAATCCCCACCAAACAGAAACTAAAGAAATACATGAGACGAACGGGAGATGAAAAATGGAAAAAATCATAGACCATTTTCCAGTCTTTATCGTCTAAAGCCCTGCTAGGATCGGAAGCGAGAGTGATAAAAGGCATCAGGAGGGTTAGGGACATCACTTCCACAAAAGAAGAAAAAACAGCCATCAACACAAGCAGGAAAAAAATCATTTTTTCCTTGAAAGTGATGAGCATGTAGATTTGCTTTAAAGAACGCAAAAAATATTTTAAAGTAGGAATTTTATGTTTTTTTTTCGCCATAATTTAAGTGTCCATAAATTCTTTTATATGCAATAAGTTTGAGCTGTGTTAAGCCAAATTGAGCTAGATTATAGCTAAAATTTTAACCATGCTCTGCGCCATACGAATAATTTAGCTTTCTGTCATCATTTCTTGACAAATTAAGTATAAAACTGCTATAATCCCAAGTCTTTGATTATTTAATTTAGTCGCTGGCTTAGCTCAGTTGGTAGAGCAGCTGCCTTGTAAGCAGCAGGTCGGGGGTTCAAGTCCCTTAGCCAGCTCCAGTTAAAATGTTATTTTGCAAAGTTTTTGGTGAGATACTCAAGTGGCCAACGAGGGCAGACTGTAAATCTGCTGACTATGTCTTCCGTGGTTCGAATCCACGTCTCACCACCATGTTTGTTTTATAGATGCGGGAATAGCTCAGTTGGCTAGAGCATCAGCCTTCCAAGCTGAGGGTCGCGGGTTCGAGTCCCGTTTCCCGCTCCATTTTTAGGATAACATTTTAGTTTTTGAGACGCCTATATAGCTCAGAGGCAGAGCACTTCCTTGGTAAGGAAGAGGTCGGCGGTTCAATTCCGCTTATAGGCTCCAGTTTATAATCTCTTGAATGGCGATAAGACAAAAATGTCTTAAATTTTGTGGTAGCATTTAGGAATACTTAGGATTTTGTTTAGTATAATTCTAAAATCCATTTCAAAAAATTAAGGAGAAATACAAATGGCAAAAGAAAAGTTTAATAGAACTAAGCCGCATGTTAATATTGGAACCATTGGGCATGTAGACCATGGTAAAACGACTTTGAGTGCAGCGATTTCAGCGGTGCTTTCTTTGAAAGGTCTTGCAGAAATGAAAGACTATGATAATATTGATAACGCCCCTGAAGAAAAAGAAAGAGGGATCACTATCGCTACTTCTCACATTGAATATGAGACTGAAAACAGACACTATGCACATGTGGATTGCCCAGGACACGCTGACTATGTAAAAAACATGATCACCGGTGCGGCGCAAATGGACGGAGCGATTTTGGTTGTTTCTGCAGCTGATGGTCCTATGCCTCAAACTAGAGAACATATCTTATTGTCTCGTCAAGTAGGCGTGCCTCACATCGTTGTTTTCTTAAACAAACAAGACATGGTAGATGACCAAGAATTGTTAGAGCTTGTAGAAATGGAAGTACGCGAATTGTTGAGTGCGTATGAATTCCCTGGCGATGACACTCCTATCATAGCGGGTTCAGCTTTAAGAGCTTTAGAAGAAGCAAAGGCTGGCAATGTGGGTGAATGGGGTGAAAAAGTGCTTAAGCTCATGGCTGAAGTGGATGCCTATATCCCTACTCCAGAAAGAGACACTGAAAAAACTTTCTTGATGCCGGTTGAAGATGTGTTCTCTATTGCGGGTAGAGGGACTGTAGTTACAGGTAGGATTGAAAGAGGCGTGGTGAAAGTAGGCGATGAAGTGGAAATCGTTGGTATCAGACCTACACAAAAAACGACTGTAACCGGTGTAGAAATGTTTAGGAAAGAGTTGGAAAAAGGTGAAGCCGGCGATAATGTGGGCGTGCTTTTGAGAGGAACTAAAAAAGAAGAAGTAGAACGCGGTATGGTTCTGTGTAAGCCAGGTTCTATCACTCCGCACAAGAAATTTGAGGGAGAAATTTATGTCCTTTCTAAAGAAGAAGGCGGGAGACACACTCCATTCTTTACCAACTATCGCCCGCAGTTCTATGTGCGTACGACTGATGTGACTGGCTCTATCACCCTTCCTGAAGGCGTCGAGATGGTTATGCCTGGCGATAATGTGAAAATCACCGTGGAGTTGATTAGCCCTGTTGCGTTAGAGTTAGGAACCAAATTTGCGATTCGTGAAGGCGGGAGAACCGTTGGCGCTGGTGTTGTGAGCAATATTATTGAATAATCTTACTCATATGGAAGTGAAAAAGTTACCATAAAGGTCGCTAATAAAGGGTTATCATGAAAGTTAAAATAGGGTTGAAGTGTTCTGATTGTGAAGACATCAATTACAGCACCACTAAGAACGCCAAGACTAACACTGAAAAACTGGAGCTTAAAAAGTTCTGCCCAAGGGAAAATAAGCACACTCTTCATAAAGAAATCAAATTGAAGAGTTAGCTCTTTCTTTTGCGTTGCAATTTAAAGGGAGGGGAGGTTAGGTCAGTAGCTCCAATGGTAGAGCGTCGGTCTCCAAAACCGGTTGTTGGGGGTTCGAGTCCCTCCTGGCCTGCCATCTACTAATTTATTCTATCAAATTTTTGTTTCAATTGGGTTGTTTTTTAAGTTTTTTAATTTTAGTTTAAGCTATTTTGGATAAAATTGAAAATTCTTTTAATTAAATGTATTAAGTTTAAGTGAGGGCAACAAGAGACTATGGATAAATGGCTCATGCAATACAGATTGGCTAGAGAAGAGCTTTCTAAAGTGATATTTCCCATTAAAGAGCAGATACGCAACGCGCTTATTTCTGTTTTAGTGGTGGTGAGTGCTGTCACGCTGTTTTTAGCTTTGTTAGATTTTTCTCTAGGGGCTTTTATCTCTAGTGTTCTATAGGTTGGTGGCTTTAAATAAGGAGAATAATGATGGATTGGTATGCTATACAAACTTATTCAGGGAGCGAGCAGTCCGTTAAGAAAGCGATTGAGAATCTAGCGAACGATCATAATATAAGAGATAGGATACAAGAGATCATTGTGCCTACTGAAGATATCATAGAGGTTTCTAAAAAAAGCAAGACGAAAGTAACGGAACGAAGCCTTTATCCTGGATATGTTTTTATTAAGGTGGATTTAGATACGGTTTTGTGGCATAAGATACAATCTTTGCCAAGAGTGAGCCGTTTTATTGGAGAAAATAAAAAGCCAACCCCATTGAGTGAAGCGGATATTGGGCATATTTTAGAAAAAATGAATAACCGAGCAGCCCCTAAACCCAAAATCTTTTTTGAGCAAGGCGAAGTGGTGCGCGTGGTGGAAGGCCCTTTTGCGAACTTTACCGCTACGGTGGAAGAGTATGATGTGGAACACCGCAAGCTCAAGCTCAATGTTTCTATTTTTGGTAGGAACACTCCAATAGAGATTTTGCATTCGCAAGTGGAAAAAATTATATAACTTTTTAAGGAGAAAACATGGCTAAAAAAGTAGTCGGAGAAATCAAACTTCAAATCCCTGCCGGTAAGGCAAACCCTTCACCTCCTGTAGGGCCAGCGTTGGGTCAAAGAGGGGTTAATATCATGGAATTTTGTAAGGCTTTTAACGAGAGAACTAAAGACATGGGGAGTTTTAATATCCCGGTCATTATCACGGTTTATCAAGATAAGAGTTTCACCTTTATCACTAAAAAGCCTCCGGTAACCGATTTGATCAAAAAAGCTTCTGGGGTTGAAAAAGGTTCTGACAACCCGCTCAAAAATAAGATTGCAAAGCTCACCCACAAGCAAGTGGAAGAGATCGCGCAATTGAAAATGGAAGATTTAAACACAAGCACCATGGAAGCGGCCAAAAAAATCGTTATGGGCAGTGCTAGGAGCATGGGCGTAGAAGTTGTGGATTGATTGGGTTTTGTTGGAATTGAAAGAAATTTTTAAGGATTAGAATCGTGGCAAAAAAAGTATTTAAAAGATTGGAAAAACTTTTTTCTAAAATTCAAAACGATAAAGCGTATGGCGTAGAGCAAGGCGTAGAGGTGGTTAAATCTCTCGCTTCAGCCAAATTTGATGAAACCGTGGAAGTAGCGTTAAGGCTAGGGGTTGATCCAAGGCATGCGGATCAAATGGTGCGCGGTGCGGTGGTGCTTCCTCATGGAACAGGGAAAAAAGTAAGAGTGGCTGTTTTTGCAAAAGACATTAAACAAGATGAAGCCAAGAACGCTGGGGCTGATGTCGTTGGCGGAGACGATTTGGCTGAAGAAATCAAAAATGGTCGCATTGATTTTGACATGGTGATTGCAACGCCTGATATGATGGCGGTTGTCGGTAAAGTGGGTAGGATTTTAGGCCCTAAGGGTTTGATGCCAAACCCTAAAACCGGAACCGTTACGATGGATATTGCTAAAGCGGTTACTAACGCTAAAAGTGGTCAAGTGAATTTCAGGGTGGATAAAAAGGGCAATGTTCATGCCCCTATTGGTAAGGCGAGTTTTCCTGAAGAAAAAATCAAAGAAAACATGCTTGAGTTGGTTAAAACGATCAACCGCCTAAAACCCAGTGGTGCGAAAGGCAAGTATATTAGAAACGCCGCTCTTTCGCTCACCATGTCGCCTTCAGTGAGTTTGGACGCACAGGAATTGATGGATATTAAATAGCGTTAGGAGTTTTTAATCTTAGGCTGAAGATCGTAAGAGCTAAAAAGCTTAAAATTTCTTTTTTAAAAAGATAATCTTGCAGAGGTCTAGTCTAGAAAGGAGGAAAAGATGCAAAAACAACATCAAAGGCAACATAAAGTAGAGCTAGTCGCTAACTTAAAATCGCAATTTGCAGATGCCAGAGCCCTTTTAATTTGCGATTATAAGGGTCTTAGCGTGAAAAAGTTGGAAGCTTTAAGGAATAAGGCTCGCAATCAAGGCATTAAAGTGCAAGTGATTAAGAACACTCTCGCTCATATTGCCATGAAAGAGGCCGGCTATTCTGATTTGGATTTGAAAGAAACCAATGTGTTTTTGTGGGGCGGTGATCAAATCGCTCTCTCTAAACTCGTGTTTGATTTCCAAAAAGAGCATAAAGATCACTTTGTGTTGAAAGCGGGCTTGTTTGATAAAGAAAGCGTTAGCGTAGCTCATGTGGAAGCGGTTTCAAAACTCCCAAGCAAAGAAGAGCTTATGGGAATGTTGCTTTCTGTTTGGACGGCTCCGGCGCGTTATTTTGTGACCGGTTTAGACAATTTGCGTAAAGCGAAAGAAGAAAACTAAGAGCCTATGATGGCTTTAATTAAAAAAATTTGAAGGATTGGATTATGGCAATTTCAAAAGAAGAAGTGTTAGAGTATATTGGTTCATTGAGCGTTTTAGAGCTTGCTGAATTGGTTAAAATGTTTGAGGAAAAATTTGGCGTGAGTGCGACTCCAACGGTCGTGGCGGGTGCGGCTGTAGCTGGCGGTGCAGCGGCTGAAAGCGAAGAAAAAACCGAATTTAATGTGATTTTGGCTGATAGCGGTGCTGAAAAAATCAAGGTGATTAAAGTGGTTCGCGAAATCACTGGACTTGGCCTGAAAGAAGCTAAAGACGCTACCGAAAAAACCCCTCATGTGCTTAAAGAGGGCGTGAATAAAGAAGAAGCTGAAACCATCAAGAAGAAACTTGAAGAAGTAGGCGCTAAGGTTGAAGTCAAGTAAGACTTAAAAACAGAAAGGCCTTTGCGCCTTTCTCTGCTCTAGTGTGGCAGATGATTTTGCTCCATGATTTTGTTTGTGAGCGTGTGGCCTAAAGTGGTTAGTATTGCAGGTGGGTTTGGTGTTTTTATCATGGTTATGGTTATGAAGTTTTAAAATCCTTTTGCAATGCTTACTTGAATTAATGCATTAAATAACTCAAAATTTTTGATCAAAGGCTTGAAATATGTCAAAAAAAATTCCCCTAAAAAACCGCTTGAGAGCTGATTTTACAAAAACCCCGACAGATTTAGAAGTTCCTAATTTATTATTATTACAACGAGACAGCTATGATTCTTTCTTGTATTCCAAAGATGGCAAAGAGAGCGGGATTGAAAAGGTTTTTAAATCCATTTTCCCTATCCAAGATGAGCATAACCGCATCACTTTAGAATACGCAGGTTGCGAATTTGGCAAGTCTAAATACACTGTTAGAGAAGCGATGGAGAGGGGCATTACCTACTCTATCCCGCTTAAAATTAAAGTGCACTTGATTTTGTGGGAAAAAAACACCAAAAGTGGCGAAAAGAACGGCATCAAGGATATTAAAGAACAAAGCATTTTCATTCGTGAGATCCCTTTGATGACAGAACGCACTTCATTTATTATCAATGGGGTGGAGCGCGTGGTGGTCAATCAGCTCCACAGAAGCCCCGGTGTGATTTTCAAAGAAGAAGAATCTAGCACTTCTTTAAACAAGCTCATTTACACAGGGCAAATCATCCCTGATAGGGGTTCGTGGCTGTATTTTGAATACGATTCTAAAGATGTTTTATACGCTCGTATCAATAAACGCCGTAAAGTGCCTGTTACCATTTTATTTAGGGCGATGGATTATCAAAAACAAGACATCATTAAAATGTTCTACCCGCTTGTGAAAGTGCGTTATGAAAACGATAAATATTTGATCCCGTTTGCTTCATTAGACGCCAATCAAAGAATGGAATTTGACTTGAAAGATCCTCAAGGCAAGATCATTCTTTTAGCGGGTAAAAAACTCACTTCAAGAAAGATTAAAGAGCTTAAAGAAAACCATTTAGAATGGGTGGAATACCCTATGGATATTTTAATCAATCGTCATTTAGCTGAGCCTGTTATGGTAGGGAAAGAAGTCTTATTGGACATGCTCACTCAGCTAGATAAAAACAAATTAGAAAAAATCCACGATTTAGGCGTGCAAGAATTTGTGATCATCAACGATCTAGCGTTAGGGCATGACGCTTCCATTATCCATTCTTTTTTGGCCGATTATGAGTCTTTGAAATTGCTCAAGCAAACGGAAAAAATTGATGATGAAAACGCTCTAGCGGCGATTCGTATCCATAAGGTTATGAAGCCAGGCGATCCTGTTACGACTGAAGTGGCTAAGCAATTTGTCAAAAAACTTTTCTTTGATCCTGAACGCTATGATTTGACCATGGTGGGGCGCATGAAAATGAATCACAAGTTAGGCTTGCATGTGCCTGATTACATTACGACTTTAACGCATGAAGATATTATCACCACCGTTAAATACCTCATGAAGATCAAAAACAATCAGGGCAAGATTGATGACAGGGACCACTTGGGCAATCGTAGGATCAGAGCGGTAGGGGAATTATTGGCTAATGAATTGCATTCAGGCTTAGTGAAAATGCAAAAGACCATTAAAGACAAGCTCACCACCATGAGCGGGGCTTTTGATTCGCTCATGCCCCATGACTTGGTCAATTCTAAAATGATCACCAGCACTATCATGGAATTTTTCATGGGTGGCCAGCTCTCGCAATTTATGGATCAAACTAACCCTTTGAGTGAAGTTACGCACAAACGCCGCCTTTCAGCGCTCGGTGAAGGGGGGTTAGTCAAAGACAGGGTGGGGTTTGAAGCCAGGGATGTGCACCCCACGCATTATGGCCGAATTTGCCCCATTGAAACCCCAGAAGGTCAAAATATCGGTTTGATCAACACCCTTTCCACTTTCACAAGAGTGAATGATTTAGGCTTTATTGAAGCCCCTTATAAAAAGGTTGTGGATGGCAAAGTGGTGGGCGAGATGATTTATTTGACCGCTATTCAAGAAGACAGCCACATCATCGCTCCCGCAAGCACCCCCATTGATGAAGAGGGTAATATTTTAGGCGATTTGATTGAAACGCGCGTGGAAGGCGAGATCGTTTTAAACGAAAAAAGCAAAGTTACCTTAATGGATTTAAGCTCTAGCATGCTAGTAGGGGTCGCCGCATCGCTCATTCCTTTCTTAGAGCATGATGACGCCAACCGCGCTTTAATGGGGACTAACATGCAGCGCCAAGCCGTGCCATTATTAAGAAGCGACGCTCCCATTGTAGGCACAGGGATTGAAAAAATTATCGCTAGAGATTCTTGGGGAGCGATCAAGGCTAATCGTGCAGGCGTTGTAGAAAAAATTGATTCTAAAAACATTTATATTTTAGGCGAAGGTAAAGAAGAAGCCTATATTGATGCGTATTCTTTGCAAAAAAACTTGCGCACCAACCAAAACACCAGTTTCAATCAAGTCCCTATCGTTAAAGTGGGCGATAAAGTGGAAGCCGGGCAAATCATCGCTGATGGCCCTAGCATGGACAGAGGCGAGTTAGCGTTAGGGAAAAATGTGCGCGTGGCGTTCATGCCTTGGAATGGCTACAATTTTGAAGACGCGATCGTGGTGAGTGAGCGCATCACTAAAGACGATATTTTCACTTCCACCCACATTTATGAAAAAGAAGTGGACGCTAGGGAGCTTAAGCATGGCGTGGAAGAATTTACCGCTGATATTCCTGATGTGAAAGAAGAAGCGCTCGCTCATCTTGATGAAAGCGGGATCGTTAAAGTCGGCACTTACGTGAGCGCTGGCATGATTTTAGTGGGCAAAACTTCTCCTAAAGGCGAGATTAAAAGCACGCCTGAAGAACGGCTCTTAAGGGCTATTTTTGGGGATAAAGCCGGGCATGTGGTCAATAAGAGTTTGTATTGTCCCCCCAGTTTGGAAGGCACGGTGATTGATGTGAAAGTCTTCACTAAAAAAGGCTATGAGAAGGATGCGCGGGTTTTGAGCGCGTATGAAGAAGAAAAAGCCAAGCTTGATATGGAGCATTTTGACCGCTTGACCATGCTCAATAGAGAAGAATTGTTGCGCGTTAGTTCGCTCCTTTCTCAAGCGGTTTTAGAAGAGCCTTTCAGCCATAATGGTAAGGATTATAAAGAAGGCGATCAAATCCCTAAAGAAGAAATCGCTTCAATCAACCGCTTCACTTTGGCTAGTTTGGTCAAAAAGTATTCTAAAGAAGTGCAAAACCACTATGAAATCACTAAAAACAATTTCTTAGAGCAAAAGAAGGTTTTGGGTGAAGAACATGAAGAAAAGCTTTCTATTTTAGAAAAAGACGATATTTTGCCTAATGGCGTGATCAAAAAAGTCAAGCTCTATATCGCTACAAAACGAAAGCTTAAGGTGGGCGATAAAATGGCAGGAAGGCATGGGAATAAAGGGATTGTGTCTAATATCGTGCCGGTTGCGGATATGCCTTATACCGCTGATGGCGAGCCTGTAGATATTGTCTTAAACCCTTTGGGCGTGCCAAGCCGCATGAATATTGGGCAGATTTTAGAAATGCATTTAGGCTTAGTGGGGAAAGAGTTTGGGAAACAAATCGCTAGCATGCTAGAGGATAAAACCAGAGATTTTGCCAAAGAATTGCGCGCTAAAATGCTAGAAATCGCTAACGCTATCAATGAAAAAGACCCCTTGACAATCCATGTTCTTGAGAATTGCTCTGATGAAGAGCTTTTGGAATACGCTAAAGATTGGAGCAAGGGCGTTAAGATGGCTATCCCTGTGTTTGAAGGCATCTCGCAAGAAAAATTTTATAAGCTGTTTGAATTAGCCAAGATCGCTATGGATGGCAAAATGGATCTGTATGATGGGCGCACAGGCGAGAAAATGAGGGAGCGCGTGAATGTGGGCTATATGTATATGATCAAACTCCACCACTTAGTGGATGAAAAAGTCCATGCCAGAAGCACAGGCCCTTATAGCTTAGTAACGCACCAACCCGTGGGGGGTAAAGCGCTCTTTGGGGGTCAAAGGTTTGGGGAAATGGAAGTGTGGGCGTTAGAAGCTTATGGCGCAGCACACACTCTCAAAGAAATGCTTACCATTAAATCCGATGATATTAGAGGCAGAGAGAACGCTTATAGGGCTATCGCTAAAGGTGAGCAAGTGGGCGAGAGTGAAATCCCTGAGACTTTCTATGTCTTGACTAAAGAATTGCAATCGCTCGCTTTGGATATTAATATTTTTGGGGACGATGTGGATGAGGATGGAGCGCCTAAGCCCATTATCATTAAAGAAGATGACAGGCCTAAAGACTTTAGCTCTTTCCAGCTCACTCTAGCCAGCCCTGAAAAAATCCATTCTTGGAGCTATGGGGAAGTTAAAAAGCCAGAAACGATCAATTATCGCACCTTAAAACCTGAACGAGACGGCTTGTTTTGCATGAAAATCTTTGGCCCTACTAAAGATTATGAATGCTTGTGCGGTAAATACAAAAAGCCTCGCTTCAAAGACATTGGCACATGCGAAAAATGCGGCGTGGCGATCACGCATTCCAAAGTCAGGCGTTTTAGAATGGGGCATATTGAATTGGCCACTCCTGTAGCGCATATCTGGTATGTCAATTCCTTGCCTAGCCGTATCGGCACGCTTTTAGGTGTTAAGATGAAAGATTTAGAGCGCGTGCTGTATTATGAAGCTTATATCGTTAAAGAACCAGGCGAAGCCGCTTATGACAATGAAGGCACTAAGCTTGTGATGAAATACGATATTTTGAATGAAGAGCAGTATCAAAATATCTCACGAAGATACGAAGACAGGGGCTTTGTGGCGCAAATGGGCGGCGAAGCGATCAAGGATTTGTTAGAAGAAATTGATTTGATCACCTTATTGCAGAGTTTGAAAGAAGAAGTGAAAGACACCAATTCGGATGCGAAAAAGAAAAAACTCATTAAGCGTTTGAAAGTGGTAGAAAGCTTTTTAAATTCTGGTAACAGGCCTGAATGGATGATGCTCACGGTTTTACCGGTATTGCCGCCGGATTTAAGGCCTTTAGTCGCGCTAGATGGCGGGAAATTTGCGGTCAGCGATGTGAATGAATTGTATCGTCGTGTCATCAATCGTAACCAACGCTTGAAACGCTTAATGGAGCTTGGGGCGCCAGAAATCATTGTGCGCAATGAAAAAAGGATGTTGCAAGAAGCCGTGGATGTGCTTTTTGATAACGGCCGCAGCACCAATGCGGTTAAAGGGGCTAACAAACGCCCTTTAAAATCGCTCAGCGAGATCATTAAAGGCAAGCAAGGGCGTTTCAGACAAAACCTTTTAGGTAAGCGCGTGGATTTTTCAGGCAGAAGCGTGATTGTGGTTGGGCCTAATCTCAAAATGGATGAATGCGGGTTGCCTAAAAACATGGCGTTAGAACTATTCAAACCGCATTTGTTATCCAAGCTTGAAGAGAGGGGCTATGCCACCACGCTCAAACAAGCTAAACGCATGATTGAGCAAAAAAGCAATGAAGTGTGGGAGTGCTTGCAAGAAATCACAGAGGGGTATCCGGTGCTACTCAACCGCGCTCCTACCTTACACAAGCAATCCATTCAAGCGTTCCATCCAAAGCTGATTGATGGCAAAGCGATCCAATTGCACCCGTTAGTGTGCTCAGCGTTTAACGCCGATTTTGACGGGGATCAAATGGCGGTGCATGTGCCTTTAAGCCAGGAAGCGATCGCTGAATGCAAGGTGCTGATGTTAAGCTCTATGAATATCCTTCTGCCCGCTAGCGGTAAAGCCGTAGCCATTCCTAGCCAGGATATGGTTTTAGGGCTTTATTATCTTTCTTTAGAAAAGAGCGGGGTCAAGGGCGAACATAAGCTTTTTTCTAGCGTGAATGAAATCATCACCGCTATTGACACGAAAGAATTAGACATCCACGCAAAGATTAGGGTTTTAGATCAAGGGAATATTATCGCTACGAGCGCGGGGCGCATGATCATTAAGTCTATTTTGCCTGATTTTATCCCTACGGATTTGTGGAACAGACCCATGAAGAAAAAAGATATTGGCGTGCTTGTGGATTATGTGCATAAAGTCGGCGGTATTGGCATTACCGCAACCTTTTTGGATAATTTAAAAACGCTTGGCTTTAGGTATGCGACTAAGGCTGGTATTTCTATCTCTATGGAAGATATTATCACGCCAAAAGACAAGCAAAAAATGGTGGAAAAAGCCAAAGTAGAGGTTAAAAAAATCCAGCAACAATACGATCAAGGGCTGCTCACTGACCAAGAGCGTTACAATAAGATCATTGACACTTGGACTGAAGTCAATGACAAAATGAGTAAAGAAATGATGAGCGCTATCGCGCAAGATAAAGAGGGCTTTAACTCTATTTATATGATGGCAGATAGCGGCGCAAGGGGGAGTGCGGCGCAAATCCGTCAGCTTTCAGCGATGAGGGGTCTTATGACAAAGCCGGACGGCAGTATCATTGAAACGCCCATTATTTCTAACTTTAAAGAGGGGTTGAATGTCTTAGAATACTTTAACTCCACTCATGGCGCTAGAAAGGGCTTAGCGGATACAGCGCTAAAAACCGCCAATGCAGGGTATTTGACAAGAAAGCTTATTGATGTTTCGCAAAATGTCAAGGTGGTGTCTGATGATTGCGGCACGCATGAAGGGATTGAAATCACGGATATTGCGGTGGGGAGTGAGCTGATTGAACCTTTAGAAGAGCGTATTTTTGGGCGCGTTTTATTAGAAGATGTGATCGATCCCATTACGAATGAAATCTTGCTTTATGCGGACACTTTGATTGATGAAGAGGGCGCTAAAAAGGTGGTTGAAGCCGGGATTAAATCCATTACGATCCGCACCCCAGTAACTTGTAAAGCGCCCAAGGGCGTGTGCGCGAAATGCTATGGCTTGAATTTGGGCGAAGGCAAGATGAGCTATCCAGGTGAAGCGGTGGGCGTGGTAGCCGCGCAATCTATTGGGGAGCCTGGAACGCAGCTCACTTTAAGGACTTTCCATGTGGGCGGGACAGCGAGCAGGAGTCAGGATGAGCACGAAATCGTGGCGAGCAAAGAAGGTTTTGTGCGTTTTTATAATCTTAGGACTTACACGAACAAAGAGGGTAAAAACATTATCGCTAACCGCCGTAACGCTTCTATTTTAGTGGTAGAGCCTAAGATTAAAGCGCCTTTTGATGGGGAATTACGCATTGAAACGGTCTATGAAGAAGTCGTTGTGAGCGTGAAAAATGGCGAGCAAGAAGATAAGTTCGTTTTAAGAAGAAGCGATATTGTCAAGCCAAGCGAATTAGCCGGCGTTGGCGGTAAGATTGAGGGGAAAGTGTATTTGCCTTATGCTAGTGGGCATAAGGTGCATAAGGGGGGGAGTATCGCTGATATTATCCAAGAGGGCTGGAATGTGCCTAATCGCATCCCTTATGCGAGCGAATTGCTAGTCAAGGATAATGACCCTATCGCGCAAGATGTGTATGCCAAAGAAAAAGGCGTGATCAAATACTATGTTTTAGAGGCTAACCATTTGGAGCGCACCCATGGAGTCAAAAAGGGCGATACTGTGAGTGAAAAAGGCTTGTTTGCGGTGGTAGCTGACGATAATGGTAGGGAAGCCGCTCGCCATTATATCGCTAGGGGTTCTGAGATCTTGATTGATGATAATAGTGAAGTGGGCGCTAATAGCGTGATCTCTAAACCCACGACTAACACTTTCAAAACGATCGCCACATGGGATCCTTACAACACCCCTATCATTGCGGACTTTAAGGGTAAGGTGAGTTTTGTGGATATTATCGCAGGGGTTACGGTCGCTGAAAAAGAAGACGAAAATACCGGTATCACAAGCTTAGTGGTGAATGATTACATTCCAAGCGGGTACAAACCAAGCTTGTTTTTAGAGGGGGCTAATGGCGAAGAAGTGCGTTATTTCCTAGAGCCAAAAACTTCTATCGCCATTAGCGATGGCTCTAGTGTGGAGCAGGCTGAAGTGTTAGCGAAAATCCCTAAAGCGACCGTTAAATCTAGGGATATTACTGGGGGTCTCCCAAGGGTTTCTGAACTCTTTGAAGCGAGAAAACCCAAGCCTAAAGATGTGGCGATCCTTTCTGAAGTGGATGGGATTGTGAGTTTTGGCAAACCCATTCGCAATAAAGAACACATCATCGTAACTTCCAAAGATGGTCGTCTTACAGATTATTTTGTGGATAAAGGCAAGCAAATTTTAGTGCATGCTGATGAATTTGTGCATGCAGGAGAGGCGATGACGGATGGAGTGGTTTCAAGCCATGATATTTTAAGGATCAGCGGCGAAAAAGAGCTTTATAAATACATTGTGAGCGAGGTCCAGCAAGTGTATCGCAGGCAAGGGGTAAGCATTGCAGACAAACACATTGAAATCATTGTGTCTCAAATGTTAAGGCAAGTGCGCATCTTAGATAGCGGGGATAGCAAGTTTATTGAAGGGGATTTGGTCAGTAAAAAACTGTTCAAAGAAGAAAACGCTCGTGTGATCGCTTTAAAAGGCGAGCCGGCGATTGCTGAACCGGTGCTTTTAGGGATCACTAGAGCGGCTATTGGGAGCGATAGCATCATTTCAGCGGCCTCTTTCCAAGAAACGACTAAAGTTTTAACAGAAGCCAGTATTGCGATGAAAAAAGACTTTTTAGAAGATTTGAAAGAGAATGTGGTGTTGGGGAGGATGATCCCTGTGGGAACTGGCATGTATAAGAATAAAAAAATCGTGTTAAGAGCGCTTGAGGATAACTCTAAATTTTGATATAAAAAATCGGTTAAGATTTTTAAAAGAAAAATTAGGGTAAAATGGGGGAACTTTTAGTTTTAAATTTTTAGAATAAGGAAGAATAGTGCCTACTATCAATCAGTTGATTAGAAAAGAAAGGAAAAAGGTGGTTAAAAAAACCAAATCACCTGCATTAGTGGAATGCCCTCAAAGGAGAGGGGTTTGTACTAGGGTTTATACGACTACCCCTAAAAAGCCTAACTCGGCTTTAAGAAAGGTCGCTAAGGTCCGTTTGACCAGTAAATTTGAAGTGATCAGTTATATCCCTGGTGAAGGGCATAACTTGCAAGAACACTCCATTGTGTTAGTGCGTGGGGGTAGGGTTAAGGATTTACCCGGTGTGAAATACCATATCGTTCGTGGCGCTTTAGACACTGCAGGGGTCAATAAAAGAACGGTTTCACGCTCTAAATATGGGACTAAAAAAGCTAAAGCGACCGACAAGAAAGCAACCGACAACAAGAAAAAATAAGAGGAAAACAAAAACATGAGAAGAAGAAAAGCACCCGTTAGGGAGGTTTTGGGCGATCCTGTTTATGGGAATAAAGTGGTTACTAAGTTTATCAATAAGATGATGTATGACGGCAAGAAAAGCGTGGCGGAAAAAATCATCTATAAAGCTTTTAATAAGATTGAAGAAAAAAGCGGTGAAAAAGGGATTGAAGTGTTTGAAAAAGCCCTAGAAAGAGTGCGTCCTTTAGTGGAAGTGCGTAGCAGAAGAGTGGGCGGGGCTACCTATCAAGTGCCGGTAGAAGTGAGGGCGAGTCGCCAACAGTCGCTATCTATTCGTTGGATTTTAGAAGCGACCAGAAAACGCAATGAAAGGATGATGGTGGATAGATTGGCTAACGAGCTTATGGATGCGGCTAACGATAAGGGTGCGGCTTTTAAGAAAAAAGAAGATGTGCATAAAATGGCAGAGGCGAATAAAGCGTTCGCGCACTATCGCTGGTAATTGGAGTTAGAATGGCTAGAAAAACCCCATTAAATAGGATCAGAAATATCGGTATCGCCGCTCACATTGATGCCGGGAAAACCACCACTTCTGAAAGGATTTTATTCTATACAGGCGTGAGTCATAAGATTGGCGAAGTGCATGACGGTGCGGCTACAATGGACTGGATGGAGCAAGAAAAAGAAAGAGGGATCACTATCACTTCTGCAGCAACGACTTGCTTTTGGAAGGATCACCAAATCAATTTGATTGACACTCCAGGGCATGTGGATTTCACTATTGAAGTGGAACGATCCATGCGCGTGCTGGATGGTGCGGTTTCGGTGTTTTGCTCGGTGGGGGGCGTGCAACCTCAAAGCGAGACCGTGTGGCGTCAAGCGAATAAATACGGCGTGCCTAGGATTGTTTTTGTCAATAAAATGGATAGGATTGGGGCGAATTTCTATAATGTAGAAAACCAGATTAAGCTTCGCTTGAAAGCCAATCCTGTGCCTATTAATATCCCTATTGGGGCTGAAGACACTTTCATTGGCGTGATTGATTTAGTCCAAATGAAAGCGATCGTTTGGAATAATGAAACCATGGGAGCCAAATACGATGTGGAAGAAATCCCTAGCGATTTGTTAGAAAAGGCTAAAGAATACCGAGAAAAGCTTGTAGAAGCCGTAGCTGAGCAAGATGAAGCCTTAATGGAAAAGTATTTGGGCGGTGAGGAATTAAGCGTTGAAGAAATCAAAAAGGGCATTAAAACAGGTTGTTTGAACATGAGCCTTGTCCCCATGCTTTGTGGTTCTTCTTTTAAAAATAAAGGCGTGCAGACTTTGTTGGATGCGGTGATTGACTACTTGCCAGCGCCTACGGAGGTTGTGGATATTAAGGGGATTGATCCAAAAACTGAAGAAGAGGTTTTTGTGAAATCCAGCGATGATGGCGAGTTTGCCGGTTTGGCGTTTAAAATCATGACGGATCCTTTTGTGGGGCAATTGACTTTTGTGCGCGTGTATCGTGGCAAGCTAGAGTCCGGTAGTTATGTGTATAACTCCACCAAAGACAAAAAAGAGCGCGTGGGGAGACTCCTTAAAATGCACTCTAATAAGAGAGAAGACATTAAAGAAGTTTATGCGGGCGAGATTTGCGCGTTCGTGGGCTTAAAAGACACGCTGACTGGGGACACGCTTTGCGATGAAAAGAATGCTGTCGTTTTAGAAAGGATGGAATTTCCTGAGCCGGTCATTCACATCGCTGTGGAGCCTAAGACGAAAGCAGACCAGGAAAAAATGGGCGTAGCGTTAGGCAAGCTTGCTGAAGAGGATCCAAGCTTTAGGGTGATGACTCAAGAAGAAACCGGGCAAACTCTCATTGGCGGTATGGGTGAATTGCACCTAGAAATCATTGTGGATAGATTGAAGAGAGAATTTAAGGTGGAAGCTGAAATCGGTCAGCCGCAAGTCGCCTTTAGAGAGACTATCCGCTCAAGCGTGAGCAAAGAGCATAAATACGCTAAGCAAAGCGGTGGTCGTGGGCAATACGGGCATGTGTTTATCAAGCTTGAGCCTAAAGAGCCTGGCAGTGGGTATGAATTTGTGAATGAAATTTCTGGGGGCGTGATCCCTAAAGAATATATCCCTGCGGTGGATAAGGGTATCCAAGAAGCGATGCAAAATGGCGTTTTGGCAGGCTATCCGGTGGTGGATTTTAAAGTTACCCTTTATGATGGGAGCTACCATGATGTGGATTCTTCGGAAATGGCGTTTAAAATCGCTGGATCTATGGCGTTTAAAGAAGCGAGTCGTGCGGCTAACCCAGTTTTACTAGAGCCTATGATGAAAGTGGAAGTGGAAGTCCCTGAAGAATACATGGGCGATGTGATTGGCGATTTGAATAGAAGAAGAGGGCAAATCAATTCTATGGACGATAGATTAGGCTTGAAAATCGTGAACGCTTTCGTGCCGTTAGTGGAAATGTTTGGTTATTCCACAGATTTACGATCAGCTACCCAAGGGCGTGGGACTTACTCTATGGAGTTTGACCATTATGGCGAAGTGCCTAGCAATATCGCTAAGGAAATTGTAGAAAAGCGTAAGGGTTGATTTGATTATAACGCTCTCTTGTGAGAGGGCGTTGTTGTAAGCACTATCTAAATTCTTTCTCTTTTGAATTAAAAAGACTTTTTGAGTGTTTTTATCTCTTTTTATCTCTCTAATTACCTTTTTTGCTATAAGATTATTTTTTGGCTCTATTCTTGTCAAATAGGGGTAACTAAAACTTTTTAATTTTTAAAAAATGGGTTTTTGGTTACTTTGTTTTATAGTAAAATTTATTTTCTTAAGTTTATTTAAAACTCATTTTTTAAGAGATAGAGGGTACATTTTGAAATAACTCTTACACTATAAGATCGCCTTACAATAAATTCCGCTTGACTAACGACAAGCTCTTTTGTATTCAATCTTAAAAAACGCTTTTTGGTATTTTTCAAATTTTTATAATCAATTTTTTATTAAAACAAAGCCTTGTTAAAATGCCTTAAAAAGTTTGTTAAGAGGATAAAAACACGCTGACTCTTTTAAAAGAGCCAATGCAATTATAAATACCCAATACTTTTATTGATTCACCATTTTATTGATTCTTTCAGGGTAGCGGGCCCCTTCTATTTTGATTGCAGTCAATTCTTTTTGGAAAATCTCCAATTCTTTTTGACTCCAAGAAACCTGCAAAGCCCCTATATTTTCTATGAGCCTGGATTCTTTGGTGGTGCCAAAGAGAGGGACAATGATTTTTTGCGTGTGCAAAATCCATGAGAGAGCCAGTTGGGCTGGTGTAACGCCTTTAGCGTGTGCATGATCTTGGATTAATTCCACCAAGATGTAATTTTTGGCTAGATTTTCTTGATTAAACCTAGGACAAACGCTTCTAAAATCCTCACTAGTGAAAGTGGCATTTTTTTCAAATTTCGCGCCTAAAAACCCCTTACCCAAAGGCGAAAAAGCGACAAAGCCAATTTTTTCTTTTTCTAAAAAACCTAAAATCTCTTTTTCAGGTTCGTGCCACCACAAGGAATATTCGCTCTGCAACGCGCTTAAAGGGCAAATTTGATGGGCTTTTTGGATGCTAGATAACCCTGCCTCACTCATCCCCCAAGCTTTAATTTTTCCTTCTTTAATAAGAGCTTGCATAACTTCTGCCACTTCTTCTATGGGCGTGTTAGTATCCATGCGGTGTTGGTAGTATAAATCAATGCATTCTACTTTTAAGCGTTTCAAACTCCCTTCAATGGCGCTCTTAATGCGGTTAGGACTGGAGTCTAAAAACATGGTTGCGTATTTGTCATTAGGATCTGCGTAGTAAATCCCAAACTTGCTCGCTACCACAACCTTGTCTTTAAAAGGCTTGATCGCTTCGCCTAAAAGCTTTTCATTATCTTCCCCATAAGCCTCTGCAGTGTCAAAAAAGTTAATACCCAATTCCAAAGCCTTATGGATAAGTTTAACCATCTGCTTTTTATCATGGACTTCCCCATACCCATAAGTCATGCCCATGCACCCTAGAGCTAATGCGCCCACTTTTAAAGGGCCTAAATGACGCTGTTGCATACAAACTCCTTGATTTCATATTGTTTTTTAGTATAACCGCAATCTTAATTTTTGTCAAACTTTCTAAAACCAAAGATAATTTATCAAGTTTTTTGTATTATAGTTTTTTTAAGGCAGCAAAACCACCAAACCAATCAAAAATTTGATTGGTTTCTATTCATTTACTTTTGAGAAATATAATTCTCTCGCTTTTAAGATCATCACAAGGAGTTTCGTATGAAAAAGCAAATCTTGACAGGTGTTTTGTTATCAGTTTTGGCAGTGAGTTCTGCATACGCTCACAAAGATAAAAAAGACGCCAAAAAACCTAAATTTGGCACAGAATTAGTCGTGGCTCAAAACGACAAAAAAGACGCCAAAAAACCTAAATTTGGCACAGAATTAGTCGTGGCTCAAAACGACAAAAAAGACGCCAAAAAACCT
>NZ_CP071935.1:1490531-1630173 GCF_030062585.1 Helicobacter pylori
AATTAGGCATATAGACCAAATTCCCGGTAGAGCTTAAGCTCACGATCGCCCCACCGCCTATTTTTTGCATGCGTTTTGCCGCTTCTTGAGCCCCCACCACAAACGCTAACACGGTGGCTGTGTAAATGTTGTTTAACCCCTTAGGTTTTAATCGCATAAACGGTGCAAATCCCCCCACGACAGAACGCCCATAAATAATAGCGTTAGAAATAAAAAAATCCACTCTGTCAAAATCAGCGTCAATTTGCTTAAAAAGCTCTGTGTATTGCTCAGGCTCTAAAATATTAAGGGGGTAGGCTTTGGCTTTAATGGAATACTTTTGCTCCACATCTTCTATAATTTTGTTGGCTTCTTCAACATTTTTATTGTAAGTGAAAGCGATATTCACGCCGCTTTGAGCGAAACGATACAATATCGCCTTGCCAATCCCTCTAGTCGCGCCGCTAATCACTAGGGTTTTATTTTTCATGTGATTGGAACCATTCATGCAATTACCTCATATTGTTGTAAAGTTTTTTCTAAAAGTTTGATCGTTTCTTTGCTTGGGGCCACTAAAGGCAGTCTGTAGCTTGGGTTTTCAATCAAGCCGGCTAAATGCATAGCCATTTTAATAGGGATAGGGTTCGTTTCCACAAAAAGGGCTTGGTGCAAACTAAAAAGCTTATTTTGGATTTCTAGGGCTTGTTGGTATTTTTGCTTAATCGCACAATTGACCATTTGTGAAATCAAATTAGGCATTAAATTACCGGTCACTGAAATCACGCCACACCCCCCTGAAAACATGATAGAGTGGTTGAGCGAATCTTCCCCGCTAAAAATTTTAAAATCTTTTTCATAATAATGCAATTCTGTTACTCTTTTCAAAGAACCAGACGCTTCTTTAATGGCTTTAATGTTAGGGATTTCTCTAAAGAGTTTGAGAGCGGTTGGAACTTCAATAGACACGCCTGTTCTACTTGGCACATCATAAAGCATGACAGGGATTTCCACTGATTGAGCGATAGTTTTATAATGTTCAAACAAGCCTTGTTGGGTGGGGCGGTTATAATAGGGGCTTACGCATAAAATCGCATCTGCACCGATTTTTTGAGCGAACTTTGCTAAAGAAAGCGACTCGCTCGTGGCGTTACTGCCCACGCCGGCTAACACTTTCATGCGTGAATTGGAAGGTGTTTTAGTGCTTTTGCAAGTCTCTATGGCGATTTCAATGCAACGCATATGCTCTTTGTGGGTGAGCGTGGCGGATTCTCCTGTCGTGCCAACAGGCACGCATGCGTCCATACCCTGAAAAATTTGGCGCTTGATCAAAGTTTCATAAGCGGCCTCATCAACGCTCAAATCTTTTTTAAAAGGCGTAATCAACGCGCTAGATGAATGAAATTGCATGTTATAAGGCTCTTTTAAGGTTTCAAAAACACGGTGGTTGATTGGGTGTCTTTAAAATATTCATTAGCCACACGCACCAAATCGCTCACTTTTAAATCCAAAAATTGTTGCTGATAATCCGTCAAGCCTTGAATATCGTTTTGCACTAAATAGTCCGCAAAAAGCCCCGCAACATCGCTAGAACTTTCTAAGTTAGAAATAAAGTCAGCTTTTTGATTGATTTTGAGCTTGTCTAACTCCGCTTGAGTGATTTCGCCTTTTTTCAGCTTTTCTAAAAGCGCTACGATTTCTTTTTGTAAATCTTCAGCTTTGACATTAGGGTTACCCCCCGCAATGAATAAAAACACGCTTTCATCTTGTAATTGCATGTTGTGTGAGAAAGCTTGAGAAGCCAGGCGTTTTTTATCCACCAATTCGCTTTGTAACCATGAGCTTTTACCTTCGCCTAAAAGCCTGCTTAACGCATCTAGGGCGACTTGATCTTTATGCTTGAAAGCAGGCACTTTATACCCTAACGCTACCCACTCTAAATGGACCCCATCTTTATGTACGACTGCCGTTCTGGCCCCATCTTGTTTAGGCTCTTTCATGTAAGGGGTGGGGATAGCTTTTTCATCAAGGTTTTTTAAGGATTCAAAATGCTTTTTAGCTAATTCAAAAACCTTTTGAGAATTGACATCGCCCACCACTAAAATAATAGCGTTTTTAGGCTGATAATAGAGCGAATGGAATTTTTTAATGTCTTTTAAAGTCCAGTTTTGAATATCGTCCATAAAACCAATGGGTGTCCAATGGTAGGGGTGATAGACATAAGCGGTGTTGAAAAAGCGGAAATAAAGCATGCCGATAGGGGAATTATCAGTGCGCCATCGCCTTTCTTCAGCGACCACTTGACGCTCAGGCAAAAACTCATCTTCTTTTAAATTCAAAGAACCCATGGTTTCAGCGAACAATTCTAAAGATTTATCCAAGTTAGCTTGACTGGTTTTAATGAAGTAGCGCGTGATATCAAAGCTCGTAGAAGCGTTACTCACGCCCCCAAAACGCTTCACGATCTTATCAAATTCGCCGGCTTTAAGGTTTTTGGTGCTTTTAAAATTCAAATGCTCTAACATGTGAGCGATCCCGCTTTTGCCCATGACTTCGTTTCTAGAGCCGACTTTATAAAGCACATCCACTTCTATAACCCCGGTTTTATTTTCTAAGGGGACGCTTACGACTTGCAACCCGTTTTTTAAGGTAACGCTCTCATGTTTGGGTAAGTAAGATTGTGCGTGCATGCTCGCTCCTAAAGTGACTAACAAGACAGAACTAAGCCCTAAAAGTCTTTTAACAGAAAAGTGTTTCATCTTAAATCCGCTCCTATAGCCTCTTTGACGCTCAAAAATCCATCTTTTTGGAGTAATTTTACCAAATCTTTAAGAATATTTTGGCATAAATTTGGCCCGTTGTAAATAAAAGCGCTATAAATTTGTAACAGACTCGCTCCCATTTTAATCCTTTCATAAGCTTCTTTGGCATCGCTAATCCCCCCCACAGAAACAAGAACGCTTTTATTAAAAAAAGCTTTAGCCAATTCTTTAAAGACTTCACGGCTTTTTTTAGTCAAGCATTTCCCGCTCAAGCCCCCCATTTCTTTAGGAGCGAACACCAGGCTTTTATCAATGGTCGTGTTAGTCGCAATAATCCCATGCGCTCCCGCTCCAATAGCGCTATTGACGATTTCTAGCATGTCATCTGTTTCTAAATCCGGGGCGATTTTTAAAAATAAAGGCTTAGGGGTCATTTCTTTAGCCATGCAAAAAAGCTCATGCACAAACGCTTTATTTTGTAAATCCCTTAAATTAGGGGTGTTGGGCGAAGAAAGGTTGAAAGTGTAATAATCGCCAATGTTTAAACATTGATTTAAAACCGCCTTGTAATCTTCTAGGGCATGCGCTTGCTCTATGTGTTTGTTTTTGCCTAAATTGATGCCAATAGGGGTTTTATAGGGGGCGAAGCGATTGAAAGATCTCGCTCCTAAAATCGCCCCATGATTATTAAACCCCATCGCATTTTGTAAGGACTCTTCTTCAATGTGCCTGAAAAGCCTTGGTCTTTCATTCCCGCTTTGTGCGGTATTAGTCAATGTGCCTGCTTCCAAATAGCCAAACCCAAAAGCGATTAACGCCCTAAGCATGGAAGCGTTTTTATCAAAACCGGCGGCTAAGCCCAAGGGGTTAGGGAAATGCAAGCCTAAAATTTCATTTTCAAGCTTTGGGTTTTTATAACCCCATTGAGAATCAATCAAATTGCACAAAAAGGGCGATGAAGAAAGCATTCTTAAAATTTGACAAACTTTTTCGTGCGCGTCTTCAGCGTCTAGGCTAAAAAGATATTTTTTTACTAATGAATAAAGCATTTAAATCCTTGTCTTTTATGATTTGAACAATAACCCTTAAAAGGTTTTAAGGGCTTGTTTTTCAAAGTAATCTTGTGAATTTAAAGGATCGTTAGGGTTTGAAACTTTAGCGTAACGGCCTTTAGAATTTAACTCGTAGCGTTTTAAAGTGTCTTTGAGTTGGATTTCTAAAATATGCAACAATTTATGAGCGATCTTTGGGTTTGTGGCCGGAACAAGCAATTCCACGCGCCTTTCTAAATTCCTGGGCATTAAATCCGCACTAGAAAAATAGATATTTTCATGTTTAAAATAATAAATGCGTGCATGTTCTAAATATTTCCCCACGATAGAATACACCCTGATATTTTCGCTCAACCCCTTGACTTGGGGTTTTAAACAGCAAATCCCTCTAATAATGAGATCGATTTTAACCCCTTTTTGAGAGGCTTGATAGAGCCATTCAATGATTTCGCTATCCACTAGGGCGTTGGCTTTTAAGATGATATGGCCTTCTTGTTTGTGATTCATTTCATTTTGAATGATTTCAATGATTTTAGGCTTGATCTGTTTGGGCGCCATAAAAAGCGTTTCTAATGCACTATTAGTTGCGCTACTAGTGAGCAAGGAATGGAAAAGTTTGATAATGTCGTTAGCGATTTCATTTTTAGCGCTAAAAAAACTCACATCGGTATAGACTTTAGCACTCAAAGGGTTGTAATTGCCCGTGCTTAAATGGGTGAAATGGCGTAATTGGTTGTCTGTTTTTTTGGTGATCACTAGCATTTTAGCATGCACTTTGAGTTTGAAAACGCCATAAACGACTAACGCGCCCGCCCTTTCTAAAGCTTTTGCCCAATGCAGATTGCTTTCTTCATCAAAGCGTGCTTTTAATTCCACTAAAACGCTCACTTGAATCTTACTCGCCGCTTCAATTAAAGCTTTGACAATGGGGGAATGCTTGCCCACACGATAAAGCGTCATTTTGATAGAAAGGGTGGTCGGATCATTAGCGGCTTGCTCTATCAAGTCAATCACAGGCTCAAAACTTTCATAAGGGTGGAACAGCAACAGATCCTGTTTTTCTATGGATTTGAAAAGATCGTTTTCATTGAAATGAGGGTGGATCTTGGGCGTGAAATTGGGTGATTTGAGCGCTTTAAAGTCGCTATGATTGACTAATTCCCACAAATCCCCTAAATTGAGCATGATCGCGCTTTTATAGGCATGCATGCCGGTGAGTTTGTGTTTTTTGTAAGAGTGGGTTTGAAAGCTCCTTAAAGACGCTAAAAGGGTTTTTAAAAGCTCTTGACTCCCTTTTTGGGTTTGCAAGCGCACGATTTCGCCTTGATTGCGTTTCCTCAAACTCTTACTCATCAAATCCGCATAATCATGCGCTTCATCTTCAGTGATAGCAATATCCGCATCGCAAGTTACCCTAAACGCCATGCAATCTAAAATCTCATGCTCTAAAAACAATTCTTCTAAATGCGCTTCTACGATTTCTTCAGCCAGTGCAAACAAGCCTTTTTCTAGCTCTACAAAACGGAAGATAAAAGAGGGGAGTTTGATGAGCGCATAGGAGATGGTTTGGGTTTCTTTGTCTTTAATGCGGGCAAAAAGTGCGAAAGTCAAATTCCCTAAAGGCGGGAAAGTGTGCGAAGAATCCAACTTAAAAGGCAAGACTAACGCATAAAGTTGCTCTTTGAAATAGGTTTTAGCCTTAGCTTTTTGCTCCAAATTCAATTCATTATAGGGGGTGATACAAAGCCCTTTTTTAAAGAGTAGAGCCTGGATTTTTTGAAATTCCAACTCCCTTTCTTCAATTTCATGCGCTAAATAATGCTTGATTTTTTCTAGTTGCTCTTCAGGGCTTGCGCCATCAATGCCTTTAGAGGCGATTTTATGCTCATAGAGTTGTTTAAGCCCCGCCACTCTTATCATGTAAAATTCGTCTAAATTCGTGTCATAAATGGCTAAAAATTTCAAGCGCTCTAATAAAGGCAAGCTCTCATCTTTGGCTTCGTTCAAAACCCTTGTGTTAAAAGCTAACCATGAAAGCTCTCGGTTGAAGAAACGATTCAATAGAAATCCTTTAAATCATCATGTTTAAAAATCAGTTTGTTTGGTGTGATTATATAATGAAATGATAATCATTGAAGCTTTTTTAAAAAGTCATGGTCGGAGTAGCGGGATTCAAACCCACGACCTCACCCACCCCAAGGGTGCGCGCTAATCAGGCTGCGCCATACTCCGCAATCAAAAAGGGGGATTGTAGCGCGAGTTTGCTTAGTTGTTGTTTAAAGACTCTTTTTTGTAAAACTTCATTTTTTGAATAAAACTTCATTTAACCCTAAAAGATCGCTTAAAATTTTTTTAGCGTTTTTTGGGTTGATTGTTTCTATAATAAACGAACGCAAGTAATAATTTCTTGGTTTTCTCTTTGGTTGCGGCATTTGGAGTATGTTAGGGTTGGGGGTAACAGTGGGCGGTTACCTCGAAAGGAGATAACCTAACATGAGATTAGTAATCATAGTTTTAATGGCACTCGCAACGCCATTATACTAAAATTTTGGCTCTGGCGCAAGAGCGCTAGGGTCAAATCTTACTAGCGGATTTGACTCAAACTTTTAATTTTTGAAACTTCTTTTTCTTTAAAAAATTTCTTTTGATGACAAAACTTCTCTTTCCTGTAACTAAAGGGTTTTTACCCCTTAAAAAGTTTTGTTTTAAAATCTTTCATTGGGGTTTGACTTGTTGTTTTAGGAGTAGGGGGAGTAGAAAATCTCTGATCGCGGTTAGGGTTTGGGTTGCTTGCATGTTATTGTGAATTAAATTCCATAATAGACTAGATATATTATTCCACTTATTTAGGGTTTTTCTTTTGGGTATAAGAATTGGCATTGTGGATAGGTTTTGTCGTGTAATTTGGGGTTGAACGGATCCAGTTATATAATTTGTGAGCTTGTATTTCTTTATTGTGTGATAAAGATAAGTTTTAGAAGTATAAGATTTAGTAGGTCGTATTACCATCGCATTACCTGTAATCCAAGATTTTGGTAAAGTTAGATACGATATTCCACATTGACCACGACATGAAATAATAAATTCTGATTGCTCATGATTGTATTCTGTAAATCTCCCTATTATTCCACCGCCACCATATACGCTATAAGAATAACTATCATTTAGTAAGGTTTTGCTAATGGTTTTAGGTTGATAAGTTGATACAATTTTATGATTTAAAAATCTTACGCTCCACCCACTAGGGATAAGGCGGTTTAATTCTTTAGAAAATTTCATTTTTCCGCCGCTAGTTTGATAGGGTTTGTTGTTTTCATCTAAAAAATCAAAACGAACGAAGTATTGCTCATAAAGAAGTTCTAGGATTTTGTGTAAAAGCTCATTGATTTTGTGGTTGTTTTCAATCTTTTGATCCAGGATAGAAAGCGTGCGGGCGATTTTTTGTTGTTCATAATAAGTAGGGGGTATCTTAACTTTAAACAGACCTAAAGTAGCCCCTGAAACTTCTTTAAAAGTAGTTCCGCCCCCTATGTTAGAGATATTATCCTTATGGTATTTGAGTAAGTAATATAAAAATTCAAAATAAATTTTTTTGTTAGGGATAATGCTTTTAAAACCTTGATTGGTGCATAGCCTTTTTTTGGCAATAGCCACATAACCTATAGGAGCTCTTGAAGAAAATAAAATGGCATGTTTTGGGAGTAACACACAAGAGCATGACTTAAATCCTAAGCGTGAAATGCTGCGGCTACCTTTTTTAATGTAACGCCCTTGTAAAGTGGATAAATCTTTAGGGGTAATCCAAGCAATTTTATTGCCATAGTTTTTGGGGTTATTGGTAGGTGGGGTAGCACCACCGACGATTTTTCCTAAATCTTTTAAACAAAATGTTTGCCACTCACTCAAACCTAACCCCTTTTAAAGTTTCTAAAATTTCTTGTTGCAAGCTCTGGCTTTCATCAAAAAGGCTTGTCAGTTCGCTTGAATATTGCTGCATTAAGTTTTCAAACTCTGCTTGGCTGATTGTTTCGCTCGTGTCTTCTATAGTGAAATACTGCCCGGGGTTTAGAGAATAGTTTTTTTCTGTGATTTCATCAAAAGAAACCAGAGCGCAAAAATCCGCTTTTTGGGTTTTATTTTGAAAAGTTTCTAAAATCAAATCAATATCGCTCCCTCTTAAGCGCGTTTTTTTGTTTTTGTTTTCGGTGTATTCTTCGCCGAGTTTGGAAGCGTCAATCAAGATCACTTCATTTGCGCCTGGCGTTTTTTGAAAAAAGATGATGCTCACATTAGTGCCGGTGTTGGCAAAAACTTGACTGGGCATGCAAATCACCCCATAAACGAGCTTTTCATCCACTAAATGCCTGACAATCTTATTTTCTATCCCGCTTTTAGCGCTAATGAATCCGGTTGGCACGACGATAGCCCCCTTACCCTTATCGCTAAGCATGTTCAAGCAATGCTGGAAAAAGAGCGTGTAAATGGGCATTTTGCTTTTATCGTTTTTAGGGATATTAGGCACGCCTAAGAAAAAATCGTTTTTGTTTTGCGAAATTTCGGCATGCTCGTTGGAAAAATCCAGCTTGAAAGGGGGGTTACTCACGATGAAATCCATTTTCCCTTTGTGGTCTTTGGAGTGGTAGGGGTTGGTTAAAGTGTTTCCCTCAATGGCGTATCTTAAAGAGTGGGTCAAGTCGTTTAAAATCAGGTTGAGTTTGAGCATTCTTAAGGATTTTTGCGAAATGTCTTGGGCATAAAGGGTGCAAGAATCCGTGCCTATTTGGTGGGCTAACGCCATTAAAAGCGTTCCTGTGCCAGCGCTTGGGTCATAGATTTTGACGCTTTGAGTGGGTTCGATCACTAAAAGTTTAGCGATGATGCTAGCGATGCTTAAAGGGGTGTAGTATTCGGCGTATTTCCCTCCGCCGGCGTTATTGTAATCTTTGAGTAAGTATTCAAAAATAGGGGCGAAAAAATCATAGCCTTGTTGGTTTTGTAAGTTTAAAAAAGCTTGTTTGAAATTAAAATTTTTGAGTTTGTCTAATAAAGATCTTGTAAAACTAGCCCTTTTAGACTCTTCATTAATATATTGTGAGACGCTTTCAAATAAGGCGATAGTGGTTTTATCCGTGCTTTTGGTGTTAAAAAGTTCGGCATTATTGCTAGAAATACGATTAAAAATGGCATCTAGCTTAAGGTGTAAATCGTTATCGTTAAAATGCTTTTCAAAAAGATAGTTTAAAAGCTCATCATAAGAGAGTTTGGGGAGTTTTTTATCGTTTAAGGTAATAAAGAAATCTTCTTTTTCTTCTTCGTTCAAGTCTTTGTAATCTTGTATCGTTTGGTTGGGGAATTCTTGTTCAAAAAGGAATTCAAACTTATCGCATAAGAATTTATACAAAAAGCATTGCGTGATGATCTTGTATTCGTTGCCATCATTCCCTAAACCAAAACTCGTGCAAATGACTTTTAAATCGTCAATGAGGCTTAGGGTGTCTTGTTTGATTTGCAATAAGGCGTTATTAGGCATTCAAATTTCCTTGATGGTGGTTTTGCGTGAGTTCGTTAAAAAGGGTTTGAGCGATAAATTCTGTTTCTTTTTGTAAATCTTTTAAGGAGGGGTCTTTGTTGAAAGCGTCCCTTAATTCTACTTTTATGGCAGTTTTTAGGGTATCTTCTTCGTTTAAGATTTCTTGACGCTTAAAAATACGCGCATCAAGAGCTTTTTTGAGCGCGCTTAAAAGCGTGAAAATTCCCTTAGAAATGTTTTCTTCCATGAGGCGATTGTGAAGTCGCTTATGCGTGATCACATAAGCTCGATCATTATTGTATTTGTTTAATAGGTTGGTAGTTTGTTCTTTGTGTTGTTTTAGTTGTGAAATGATTACGCTATAGGAATGAGAAATTCCATCAAAATTATGATTGGTTAGGGGTTCTTGGATCAGTTTTGAAAGCTCTTTAGAAATCTTTTGAACTTCTTTGTCTTGTTTGTCCGGGATTTTTTCTAACATCTCTTTAGCTTGCTTGTATTTAGCGCTAATCTCTTCTTTTTCTTTAAAGCGTAATTCTTCGCTTTCTTTAAACTCTATTTTAAAGTCTAAAAGAGCGATGAGGTCTTCTAAAACGATTAAATCGTTTGGGTTTTTAGGCTCATTGATATTTTTTAATGCATGGAGTTGTTTGGCTTTTTTGCCAAGCATTGAAGAGATTTTGCTGATCTTTTCAATATCCATTTTTTCTTTTAAGGAAAGGATTTTTTCATCATTAGAAGTGCGGATTAAATTGTAGCGCTCTTTAAGCGTGTTAATGGCGTGTGAGACTTTTAAAAGCTCGTTCATTTCGCTGATATTGACAATGGCGCTAGTCATGTTCTCTACATCATCAATGGGGTAATTAAACAGATCATCATAAGCGTTTTTAATGTCTTTTTCTAAAATATTGCGATCCGCAAACATGTCTTTGAGATTATCTTTGATATTAAAATCGCCTTGATTGAATTGGTTTAACTCTTTCAAATAATCATCAGTTGTTTTGTCATAATTTTCTTTAATGCCTACAAAATCTATAAGGTAGCCAAAAGACATGTTTTTATAGGAGCGATTCACTCTGGCTAGGGCTTGGAGCAAATTGTGATCTTTTAATTCTCTGTGGATATAAAGGCGCTTGAGATTGGGTAAATCAAAGCCGGTTAAAAGCATGTTAAACACAAAGGCTATATCCGTATCTTCATGTTTGAAAGAATAAATCTTTTCTTTGACTTCTTGTTCGTCATGCAAAATCAGGCTGGATTGGAGTTTTTTTAAAATTTTCAGGTTAGGGTTTTCTTGTAAGACTTCTTCTTGGACTTCATTAAAAAGAAAATTAGCTAATCTAGCTTGCTTGCTTGAAAAACAAACCACCATAGCCTTTAATTGTTCGTTGTCGTCATGCAGTTGTCTGAATTTCAATAAATCTCTAATGATATAAGATAGCATGGCTTTAATGTATTTTTCATTATTAAAAATCGTTTCTTTTTTAACCTCTATGTCTTCAATAATGATGCTTTCTTGTAAAAGGCGATAGATTGCTTGTAGTTTTTCTTTGTAGCTCTTTTCAATGATTTCTAATTGGAGTTTTAGGGTGTGTCTGTCTTTAATGGATTCTGCATAAGAATAGGTGTGCAAGTAGTCGCCAAAAGTGTTTTTAGTGGCTTTATCTTGCGCGTTGTCTTCTAATAGGGGCGTGCCTGTGAGGGCGATTTTTACCGCTGTTTTGTCGCATTCTACCAAATTAGCGTAAAAGCAACCTTTAGGGTCATAGCTTCTGTGGGCTTCATCTATGATAAACACCCTTTGTAAATCGTGGCTATCTTTTGTCGCTTCTTGTAATTCTGTTTTAGAAATGATTTCTTTAGGAGCGCTATTAGAGGGGTCTTCATTGGGGGCTTTTTCTTCATTGGGGGCTTTGAATTTCTGGATATTCACAACGATGATTTCATCATTCCCTTGATGGCCATCAAACACGCTAGAGCTTTTTAATTTTTGGCTCAAATCCTCTTTATCTTTTGCCTCATGCACACAAAGGCCTCTTTTTGAAAACTCGCTTTTGGCTTGTTCTAATAAATCCAACCTGTCCACAATAAAATAAAATTTAGTCTTTTTGTTTAGCGGGCTAAAAAAGTCTCTTATGAGTTTGGTTAAATGGTAGGTTAAGGCGGTTTTACCGCTGCCTTGCGTGTGCCAGATGATGCCTTTTAGGGGATCTTTTGGGTTCGTTTCATAATGCTTTTGCAATTCTTTTAAAACATTCAAGCTCGCAAACATCTGCGCATAACGCCAAATGTGTTTTTTAAACTCTGATTTTTCTTTTAAGAAACTGATGCCGTATTTTAGGATAAAGCAAAGCCTTTTGTGAGAGCAAAACGAAGTTAAAAGGGGGTTTGTGGTGGCGTCTTTAGAGCTTTCTAGGGTGTCGGTATCTTTAAGGTTAAATTCGTTTAAGATGCGTTTTTGAATTTCTTCAAGCGATCTGTGGTTTTGATGGTTTTGTTCATTTTCGGGGGGGGGGGGTAATATCTAGCTTATGAGCTTCAACAAAGCGTTGGAAAATGGGCGAATAAGAAGCGCTATAAAACACGCCTTGATTGGGGTTTTTTTCATCATAGGGCAAGTTATCGCTAAAAAGCCAGATTTGCGCGAGGTTATAAAAAACCTTGTTTTCGGGGTTTTCATAGCGTTGGATATGGCGATTTTTTTCTTCTTTAATGCCTTGTCCGGCAAAAGGCTGTTTAACTTCTATATTCACCAAAGGCAAGCCGTTGATAAAAAGGGTTATATCAGTTCTTAGGGATTTGTAGGGTAATTCAGCCATCATTTCGTAAAGATTGTTGTTAGGGTTATCAAAGTCTATGATTTGATGCTCGCTTTTGAGCAAGTATTCATAAAAGCTTTTGCCTAAATCATCATAATTCAAGCGTTTTTTCATTTCAGTAAGCGAATCTTTTGCGTTTTTATTGGGGTTTAACCGCTCAAACGCTTGAGTGAAACTATCTATTAAGATATTAGTGTCCGTGTCCAGGTTAGGCTTATTTTTTTGAGAAACAAAGTTATAGCCCAACTCGGCTAAATGCATTAAGGCAGGGACTTGAACCCTTGTGATTTCATTGTATGGCATGAACACCCCTTTGATTTAAGGTTGTTATTATAATGTAAAAATAAAAATCATGGTTGTTTGAGTTGCATTTGCAATAACAAACAAGCTTTTTTAAGGAATTGTTTTAAGGCGTTTTGAGAGAATTTGACAAAATGCGTCAGCTCATTTTCTTTAAGGTGCAATGAAACGATTAAAACGCTTTGTAAGATATGAGCGACACTCCCTTCAAATAAAATGCCTATAGTGGGGGTTTTGGTGCTGGTTGTTTGGCAAAACCCACTCAAGCTATCCACCCATTCAAATATTTCTTGCTTGGTTTTACAAGGCGTGTTTAAATGCGTGAAAAAATTCTCTTTAAAATTCATAAGATTTTTTTGTAAATTGTTTAAATCCTTAGCATGGTTACTTCTAGGGCTAAACATGCTTTTAATGCGAGCGATAGCGTCTTTTTTATTAAAATTCTTTAATTTGATTTGAGAGCGATCCACGCTAACAGCATGCTTGATTTTAGCCCCATAGCTTAAATTATAGACTTTTTTAGGCTGGTAATAATGAAGGGCTTCTTCAATCCTTTCTTTAGAGAGCAAAAAAAGCGAGTCGCTAAAAGTTTCATAACCTTTAAAATTGCCCTCTATGCTGATTAAAGATGAGGTGTCAATTTCTTTTTCATTTTCATAATAGGAATTTTGAGCGTGCTTTTTAAACCCTTTGATATAAGCGCAATCTAAAGCGCACAAATAGATTTCATCGCTCATCAAACCCGCTAAAGCCACCCCGGCATTGCCCACAAAAGGCGCTGCGTATTCTATGCTTAAAGGGCTTATATACGCGCAAGCGCTCCCCCCACGCATAAACATCAACGCTTCTTTGGCTACATTAAAAGCGTTAGGATTGAGCATGTTGGCCCCCATTAAGGGGGTGTCTTCTAGGGGGGCTTTTTCTAAAACTTCCTTAAGATAGTCTATGCGCTCCACTTCTATTTGAAAATCCACTTTAACGCCGTGCGTTTTTAAAGGCTTTAAAGCGGTTCCGCATGAAAAAATGATGCAATTTTTTTCATTTTCTTTTAAAAAATCTAGCAATAAATCCAGGCTTGGCCCATTACCCACCACGCAAATGGGGGCGTTGATCTTTTTGGGCTTGGTTTTTAGGGTTTGGTATAGGGGTAAGTTTTTGAGCGTGTTCTTTAGCCCTAGCAATTCGTCTTCAAAACTCCCCCAACCCCTTAAGGCTTGTTTGTAATAGTTTTGAATGTTTTCTCGCATGCGCATATTAAAAGCGCTTTTATAGGGCATGATTTCTAGCTTTAAAAAAGAATGCGTAACAGGGCGTTTCAAAAAATCCATTTTCAATTCATTAGGGTTAAAAAACCCTTGAATAAAGAGTTTAGCCCCTTTTGTAATCAAATCTTCATAACGCGCAAAATAACAACTGATTTTAAACAAATCTAAATTTTCTTCAAACAAATAGAGCGAATGGAAGCGGTAATTTTGAGCCTGTAAAATAGCCAAAAACAAGCCGTCTAAGACGCCATAAATCATGGTAGGGGGTAAGAATTTCTTTAAAGAGCAAGGCGTTTGATAATTGTCTAAAAAGTTTGAGATCGCATGCGTGGCTTTAAGGGTTATGGGGAGTTTGGGGTTGTTTTGAGATTTTAAATAATTTAAAGAGAGGTGGTTATTGTCTAATGACCATCTGGGATTATTCAAGGGGTTTTTAGCCATGTTGAAAGCGATTTCTATCATTTGATTTTTAGGGTAGCTTAAAGCGTTTGTTGGCGTGTGTAAGAGATTGAAGTGGTTTTTTTCAAAAAGCAATTGGTAATTTTTAAAAGGCGTATTGAGGGCGTTAAAAAGATGGGGATTATAAGATTTGAAAAAAATTAAATTATCCCTAAAACGCTTTGAAATTTCTTTTTCTAAAAAGGGCGCATCAAAAGATTCTAGGGCTTTTAAAAAGGGCATTCAATAGCCTTTTTCATCACACCTCTATAAGTCTTTTAAATCTTTTTCTAAGAGTTGGGAAGCGAGGGCGATTTTTTTCAACGAGATAAAATCTTGTTCGCTGTAGCGTTTGTTGTCATTCATTTTATGGTAGTAGGGGGTGCTTAAATCTAGGGCTTTTTTTTCTAAATCTTGCTTGGTGGTGTTAGTTTGGATTTCAAAAAGACTTTTTGCTTCTTCTAAAGACATAGGGATTTCTATTGCATTGAAGCGTTCAAAATTATCATAAAGCTCGTTAAAATCCTGATTGTCTATCTGCAAAAACGCCCCCACATCTAAAAACAATTCTTTTTCTTTGCTATCTAGTATCCCATCAGCATAGGCTAATAACATAAGAAATTCCACTAATTTCAGGCGTTTGGTGTATTCTCCATGCGTGTGGTCGGCGATTTCTTGGCATAAGGATTCAAAATTTTCTTTTTTATCTACAGGCTCATTGAGAAGCTCTTTGGCTAAATCTTGTTGTTCGCTGTTTAAGGGCTGCTCTAATTCATGGATAAAAAGCGTCCTTAAGGCGTTATCCAAAGCGTTTTTTTGAATGTCTAAAAACTTTAAAAGACGCATATACGCACCCGTTTGGGTTTGCTTGAATTTGTCTAGGGGGCTAGATTGCGCTAACAAATAGGGGTCATTTTTCAAGTCGTATTCTTCGGTTTTGGTTTTAGGGTTTAGGGGGTTTTTCAAATATTCTTTGAGGGTGTTGTAAAAATAAAACAACACAACCGCCGCAACAATTAATAAAATGATTTCCATGATTTTCCTTTATGAGTATTTTTTCATTTGTTCTTTAAGGTCTTGTTTTTGCCTGCTCTCTCGCTCTTTTTTGGCTTGATAAAGACGCATTTGCTCTTCTTTTTGCTTGTCTTGTAAGATCATTTTCCTCTCATGGTTTTTTTTAAGCCGTTCTATGTATTCTTCTCGTTTTTCTGGGTCTTGGAAACTCACAGGGCGGATGAAAAAAACAAACAAAATCAACACAAAAATCCCTATAGCGACAATCTCAGAGCCTTCGCCATTGAAAGCATACCAAAGCCCTCCCATCAAAGAAGCGAGCGCGAGTTTTAAAAAAGCGTTCATTTTAAATGAAAGTAACCTTATGATAATGTGCATCAAGCCCTAGAGCTTGCTTATTTTTTTCCCCCATAGCCATTAGCGCGATTTGAGGTAAAAATAAAGTGGGGGTGTTATCATTATCTCTTTTATAAACTTTTGAAGCTTTTAAGCTTAAATTTTCAAAAGCGTGAAAAAGCCCTAAAGAATGCACGATTAAAAAATCCGCCCCCAAATCAATCCCCAAATAGCGTAAATGCGCGCACTGGAGTAAGCCGCTTGCTTCATTGACTTCTAAAAGGGGGGCGTAATTTTGAAAAGACTCTAAAAAATTAGGGGCTTTTAAATGGATTTTATTGAAAAAATGATCGCTTGGTTTGATGCGAGAAAATTCAGCCCCTAAAAACGCATCAAAAGGGCTTTTCAATTCCCATGCCAAAAACTCATTAACCCACTCATTAAGATAGGCTACCTCAATATCTTTTTCATAAACGAGCTGGTATTTTTTTAATTTTTCATTGACGGAGTTGGTGATTTCAGGGTTGTTGTCTAAAACTTCTTTAGCATGCAAAATATTCAAATACGCATCTTCTTCGCAAAAAATGAGCGAAACGCCATTGGCTTTGGCTAGAGCCAGATTATACGCAGAGGCCGTGAGGAAATCATGCGTGCTGATAATCTTCCCATAATAGCCCCCATCATAACAAAAAGGCAGATCAATGATTTTTTGCCCCATTTTTTCTAAATAGAGCTTAGCGCTTTTGAGAAGCGATTGTGCGTCTAAATGTTTCGCATAAGCGTTAAAGAGCGCGCAAGTTTTAGGGGGGTTGGGCGTTTTAGGGGGGTTAGAATGGTATTGAAAAAGGCTTAAAAGGTTTTTAGAAAAATCTTTCCATGGCTTGATTTTGGAATTGGTTAGGATTTCTTGCAATTCATAGATTTCATGGTCAATGTTGTCATCGTTTTTATAGAGATAATGCGCCACGCTTAAAAAATTCATCACGCCGCTTTCAGGCTGAGAAATCATCTCTAATAACCGGTTGCGCTCTGTGGGGTAGCGTTTCATCAGCCATTTAACATACAAGAAAAAGCCATCGCCCAGATATTTAGGGTTGGTTTGGGGGTTGATAAAATTGATTTGAATAAACTTTTCTAATTCTTCTTTTTCGCCTTTGGTGATGTAGGGGACTTGTTTGAAAAAGTCTTCATAATTTTTTAAAACCGCCTTTTCATCAATCATCAAGTCTTTTAAAGCGTATCGTTTGGATAGGGGATCTAGCACCCATTCTTTAGAAAAAAACGCCACCAAATCGCTCACTTTAGCGTCCTCAAACACCGCAATCTGGTTGATTTTAAGTGCGATGTTTTCATTATAGCTCACGCCTTTGAGTTGTTTTAAAAGATCCAAAAGGTATTGATCTTCTTGGTATTCTAAAAAATAAGACTCATAAGCCGGATTGTAATCTTTGTTGGTTTCAAAACGAAAGACTTTTACATGCAATTTCAAAACGCTCATCAATGATTCCTTTAGCTTTTGTGTAAATTTTCTAAAATCGTGCGGTTTTTGGAATTGGAAAAAAGGGCCTCTTTAGAATCCAGCCATTCTTTAGACTCTCGTTCGTCTTTCTTTGGCTCTTGAAAGGGCGGTTCTTCTTTGTGGAATACTTCAAGCGAATCGCAACGATTGAATAAAACGATATTTTCATTTTTTTCTTTGATAAGGATTTGAATGATGCCAGGAAGTTTTACTTGAACCACGCTGCCAATATTGTTAGGGCCAAACCCAGCTTCAAACTGCACGCTTTGCGCGTCAATCATCAAGCTTTCTAAGGTGTATCCGGCTAAAACAAACAGCACTAACGCACCGAATTTTTCATGAATTTCTTTAGGGAGCTTGGGGGAAAAATCAATCGCATCTCTTTCGCACAAAAGGTTGAAACTCAAATGGTTTTTGGACAGAAATTGCAAGTATTCAATGCAATGCTTGTTGTTTAAAAGCCTTAATTCTCTTTGCATGCGAGCAACCTTTCAAATTCTTCTAACAAATGACGCACCTCTTGCATGCCAATTTCCCAAAATTCTTTGCTATCAATGTCAAAGCCAAACATGGACACTAATTCTTTAGGGCTTTTTGACCCTCCTAAACTCAAAAATTCCGTGTAAGTTTTAACAAACTCTTTAGCGTCGCTTTTTTTATAAAGCCCATAAAGCGCTAAAGTCAAAAGCTGCCCGTAACTATAAGCGTAGCAATAAAAAGGCGAATGGATAAAATGGGGGATATAGCTCCACCACAAATGGTAGTTTTTAGTGAGTTTCACGCTCTTTTCAAACATTCTTTGGTTTTCTTCAAACCAGATTCGATCAAAATCTTTGGTGTCTAATTCTTCATCTATTTCATGGATTCTTCTTTCAAAATTCGTCATCACCACTTGCCTAAAAAGCGTAGAAAAAATATCCTCTAATTTGCCTGCTAGCATGAAAAGGAGTTCATCTTGTTTTAACCCTTTTTTTAAATGCTCAAAAAACAGCATTTCAGAAAAGACAGAAGCGGTTTCTGCGGTGGTTAAGGGTGTATCCATGTTCAATACGCCTTGTTTTTTGGACAATTCTTGGTGGATCATATGCCCAAATTCATGAGCGATAGTGAAAGCGTCTCGGCGGTTTCCTGTGTAGTTTAATAACACATAAGGGTGAGCGCTAGGCACCCCGCCATGGCTAAAAGCCCCACCTTGCTTAAAGTCTTTAGGGTGTGAATCCACCCAACCTTCTTTGATCGCTTTAGAAGCGATTTTATGAAATTCTGGGCTAAAGGCTTTGAGGGTTTTAAGCACTTCTTCTAAAGCTTGAGAGTAAGTCATGGTGATGCTCTCATCGTTTAAAGGGGCGTAGCGATCGTAATCTTTGAGTTTATGCCCTAAAATTTGCGCTTTTTGATGGTAGTAACGATGCACTAAAGAAAAATTAGCGTTCACAATCTCTATCATGCTATCCACGCTCTCTTGGGAGATCTGGTTGTCAATGTGGCGGAAACTCTCTTTTTTATCGTATTTTCTCAGCCTAGTTTCAATGAGCAAATCTTTACGCACCATGTTTAAAATATAAGTGAGTAAAGGGCGGGATTTTTCTAACGCTTTGCTGAAAGCTTTTTGAGATTTTTTACGGATCTTGCGTTTGGGGTTGTGCAAGAGGGCTAAAATTTCTTCTTCGCTTAAAGTTTTTTCTTCAAAAGGGATTTTCAAAGAAGAAAAATGCTCATCAAAAAGACGGCTAAACGCGCCCACTCCCACAGGCGAAAGGGCTAGAGCGATCTTTTCTTCATCTAAATTCAAAGTGTGCTTTTTCTTTTCTATGAGATTGTTTAGATAAAAAGCATGGTCTTTGCATTTTTTAATGAAAGCGAGTTGTTTTTTGGCGTCCAAATTCTTAAATTCAATTTCAAAGAATAAAAGGTGTTGTTGGATATTTGCGCAAGCCATTTCGCATTGCGAATAAAACTTCGATTCTTTAGTGTTCTTAGCAAAGAGTAATTGAGCGTAAGTCATCGCTCTAGAAATTTTTTCTAACAAATTTTCGTAATGTTTAAGAGCGTCGGCAAATTTTGCAGCGTCTAAATCCTTAAGGTTATTTTGATAAGCGCTCTCAAATTCTTGTGCTTCTGTTTGTAAGGTTTTTAAAAATTCTTCTGCGCTTTCTTTATTTTCAAATAAAGCACTTAAATCCCATTCTTGTTCTTTCATGAAATCCCCTTTTTATACCAATTTGAAGTTAAAATATGCTCGTATTTTAACATAACACTGACAATACAAGCAAACTTATCATTTGGTTTTTGCGCCATTATTTTTTAGCCGGCTCATTTTCTTGGCTCTTTTGGTGCAAAATAAATTGAGCGATAGATTCTAGGTATTTTAAAATAAAAGGGGTTGCCAACATAGAAAAGACCACCATGAGAATAAGGAGCTGGTGGATGTCATTTTGAGCGATACTTAAGATATTTTTTTGGTGTAAAAAACCAAGAATCCCTTTTTTTTCTTGCAAATTAAAGAGCTGGTGCGAGCCTGAATTTAAAAAGATAACAAAAGAAAACTCCCCGATTTGCGCTAAAGAAAGGGCGGTTTTTATGGCAGTTTTAGCGTCTCTAAAAAAACGCAATAATGCATAAATGATAGCTGTCTTAAAACCCATCACTAAAATGAGTAAAAAGATGACAACAAAGAACTTCTCCATAAAGAAACTCACATTAATTTGCATCCCTATCGTAATGAAAAAAAGGGCTAGAAAGAGATTTTTTAATTGCGCGAATTCTTCTTGAACATTGATTTTATAGCGCGATTTAGAAATCGCCATGCCCACAATGAATGCCCCCAAAGACATAGAAAACCCAAAAAAATGGCTCAACCCCGCCGCGCTGCAAACAATCACTAAAATCGTGCCTATAAAAATTTCAGGCAAGCGCGTGTCTTTCGCTTGCTCTAAGATGAGATTAGCCCCTTTTTTTCCAGGCAATAATAAAAGAACTAAAATAATCCCTGCGGAAATAAGGGTTTTAAGAATGAGTAAATTAACATTAGAATCTTTACTGCCTAGAATAGTGAGAATTAAAAGCATGGGAATGGCTGCAATATCTTGGAAAATCAAAATTCCCACCGCGCTCTTTCCCATGGGCGTGCTAAGCTGTTTGGAATCTTCAAAGAATTTCAGCACAATAGCGGTTGAAGAGAGCGAAAGCCCCATGCCTAAAACAAGGGAAAAAATGGGTGAAAGACCCAAAACAAAATACCCCACTAAAAAAGCGATTAAAGCGCACAAAATGACTTGTAAAAGCCCAAAAACCAGCACTTCTTGTTTGATGGATTTGAGCTTGTCAAAATTAAACTCAATGCCTATCATAAACATTAAAAAGACGATACCAAATTCACCAATATCAGACAACAAATTAAAATCATTAATTTTAAAAAAAGCCGCTAAGACCGTTCCTGTGCAAATGTAGCCAATGATAACGGGCATGTCTAATTTCTTTAAAAAGATTCCAAAGCCTACAGCAAGCCATAAGCCAGCAATAACAATATAAAGTGTGCTGTTTTCCATAAAAACCTTTCCCCAGTAGAATCAATTTGTTTTAAAGAAATAAAAGCGAAACTATCTTAATAAATTGATCTATTAAATAACACTATTGAATAAAATAATATCTATCAAATAAATATATATAAGTAATTTATTATTTAAACCTCACTAAACCCGCTTTCAAACGCAAACACCAAACACTCTGTTTAGTAAAATAAAAATTAAAACGCTAGGATTATACTGCACTAAAACAAACTTTCTATTTATGAAAAAGATTTTTGAACCCCAACCTTTTAAGAGTCGGCTAGGGTTTGATTTGATGAAGAAGAGCGGATGAAAGAATAAACTAGAAAGTGAAGACATAATCCACATACCAAGAATAGTAGCGGATAAGCCCTACATCTTTGCTGCCTTGATTAACCATAGGGAATTTTACGCCCGCTTCAAACGCGCTACGATCCCCAACACGCATTCTTCCGCCTAAATTCCATAAGAACTGGAATCTCGTTTGATTGACATCATAAGGGAACATCCAAGTGTTTCCGGCTAATTGAACGCCACCGATGAGACCTAGAGCGAATTTATCCAAAGGAATGAGATTGACGATCAAATCGCCGCCGCCGCCATAGGTGAGCAAATTGGTTTTGGTGTGTTCAGTCCCTGAAGTGTTAAACCAATCCAAAAAGCCATACACCCTAGCCCCAAACCATTTATTGGCAAAGCCTACAAAACCTAATTTGAAATTCAAACCATAAAGATCATTGCCATGGCGCCAATCAGAGTAATTGCTGTTATAAGGGCCATAACGACCTTGCTGATAACCCGCACCCATAAAAAACCCATTCACTTCGCCAGCCAGCGCTAAACTCGCACTCAAGCTTAAAATACAAGCAATTCTTTTAATCATAATAAATCCTTCTTGTTGAATTAAAGTTACACTCTAAAATCGGTTATTTTTCTAAAAGATTTAATTTTTTATCAAAGATGAGAGTTTTTAGAGTGAAAATATTGGTTAAATACTGATAAGTGGGATACACCCACCACAAAATGATCTCAAATTTTTAAGATACAAATAGGTATAATCACCAATTTCAATCATTTAATCAAAGGGAGTTCTATGAAAAATACTTTCAAAGCGTTTGCCTTTTTAATCGTATTTTTTTCAAGCGCTCTGTTGGCACAGGATTTAAAAATCGCTGCTGCTGCTAATCTCACGCGTGCTTTAAAAGCCCTTGTTAAAGAATTTCAAAAAGAACACCCCAAAGACGCTATTAAGATTAGCTTTAATTCTTCAGGCAAACTCTACACTCAAATCGCTCAAAACGCCCCTTTTGATTTATTCATTTCAGCGGATATTACTAGACCTAAAAAGCTTCATGATGAAAAAATAACCCCTTTTAAAGAAGAAGTCTATGCTAAAGGCGTGTTGGTTTTATGGAGTGAAAATCTAAAAATGGATTCTTTAGAGATTCTTAAAGACCCTAAAATTAAACATATCGCTATGGCTAATCCTAAACTAGCCCCTTATGGAAAAGCCAGCATGGAAGTCTTAGAGAATTTAAAACTCGCTTCTAGTCTTAAATCTAAAATCATTTATGGCGCTTCTATTTCTCAAGCCCATCAATTTGTCGCTACTAAAAACGCTCAAATAGGCTTTGGAGCGTTATCCTTGATGGATAAAAAAGATAAAAACCTCTCTTATTTCATCATTGATAAAGCCCTTTATAACCCTATTGAACAAGCCTTGATCATCACTAAAAATGGGGCTAATAACCCTTTAGCCAAAGTCTTTAAAGATTTTTTATTCAGCCCTAAAGCTAGAGCTATCTTTAAAGAATACGGCTATATTGTGGATTGAAACGCATAAAAAAGGCGAACAATGGATCATGAGTTTTTGATTACCATGCGTTTGAGCTTTTCTTTAGCTTTGATTACCACCCTTATTTTACTCCCTATAGGGATTTTTTTGGGCTATTTTTTAAGCCTTAAACGCAATCTTTTAACGAGCTTAACAGAAACGCTTGTGTATATGCCTTTAGTTTTACCCCCAAGCGTGCTAGGGTTTTATCTCCTTTTAATTTTTTCGCCTTCTTCTTTTTTGGGAGCGTTTTTACAAGATGTATTAAATGTGAAACTTGTTTTTAGTTTTCAAGGGCTTATTTTAGGGAGCGTGATTTTTTCCTTACCCTTTATGGTAAGCCCCATTAAAAGCGCGTTAATTTCCTTGCCCACTTCTTTAAAAGAAGCCAGTTATAGCTTGGGTAAAGGGGAATATTACACCCTTTTTTTTGTCCTGCTCCCTAACATCAAACCCAGTGTGTTGATGGCTATCATTACAACCTTTACGCACACTATAGGCGAATTTGGCGTGGTGATGATGCTTGGGGGTGATATATTAGGGGAAACAAGAGTGGCTAGTATTGCGATTTTTAACGAAACTGAAGCGCTCAATTACCCTAAAGCCCATCAATACGCCTTAACGCTCACGATTATCAGTTTTAGCCTCTTGTTTGTTACCCTATTTTTGAATAAAAAACAAAGCTCGTTTTTATGATAAAAGCGCGGTTTAAAAAACGCCTTTTAGGATCTAGGGGTGCGTTTGATTTGAATATAGACTTAGAAATTAAAGAAGCAGAAGTTGTCGCTTTATTAGGAGAATCGGGAGCGGGTAAAAGCACGATTTTACGCATTTTAGCGGGGCTTGAAGCGGTGAGTAGCGGCTATATTGAAGTCAATCGTTCAGTGTGGCTAGACACTCAAAAAAAGATTTTTTTAAAACCACAACAACGAAAAATCGGCTTTGTGTTTCAAGATTACGCTCTATTCCCTCATTTAAATGTGTATCAAAACATCGCCTTTGCTCACCCTAAAGATAAAAATAAAATCCACGAAGTGTTACGCTTAATGCGTTTAGAAAACCTAAGCCAGCAAAAAATTATTCAACTCTCTGGCGGGCAAGCCCAACGAGTCGCTTTAGCAAGAGCTTTAATCGCAGCCAAGAATTTATTGCTTTTAGATGAGCCTTTAAACGCCCTAGATAACGCCTTAAAAAACGAAGTGCAACAAGGTTTGCTTGATTTTATCAAGCGTGAAAATTTAAGCGTGTTATTGGTGAGTCATGATCCAAACGAAATAATCAAACTCGCGCGAACTTTCCTCTTTTTAAACAATGGCGTTATCAATCCTAATCAAGAAAATCGGCTTTTTTCAAACCGCTTATTGGTAAAACCTCTCTTTGAAGATGAAAATTATTGCCATTATGAGGTCATTCCTCAAACGATTAGTTTGCCCAAAGATTGTCTGAACCCAACTTTTAAGCTTGATTTCAATCAAGGCAAAAAATTTTAGAAATATTTTTTTATTTTCCTCTTAAAACCCTCTTATTTTTAAACTTTATACACCCGTTTTAGTGTTAGGAATAACGCTAAAGTTTTAGGGAGTCGCTCTCATAACAACCGCTAAAATCAAGCTCTTTTATTATCAGCGTTCCATGAAAACAGAGCCAATTTTTTAGCTTTTCAAAAATGCCTCTATCCTTTTGACGCTCTCTGTTTTGCCTAAAATAAAAAGCGCTTCTTTAAGGCCTATCCCGCCTCCCTTACCCAAAAGGGCTAATCTTAAAGGCTGCATAAAACTACCCGCTTTAATCTTTTCTTCTTCAATGATTTTGTGCATGGCGTTTTCTAGCGCGCTTTCATCGTTGAAATCAGTTTTATCTAACGCCAATTTAAATTTTTCTAACAAGGGCATGACGAGCGCTTGATTGAGTTTTTTAAAAACCTTTTCTTCATACTCTATAGGAGCGGTTAAAACCTCATCTATTTTAAGGGCTAATTCTTTTAAGGTTTGAGATCTTTCTTTGAGAGCGTCCAACAAGCGATCCAATTGAGTGGGGTTTAAATGAGAAAGATCGCTAAAACTAAAAGGCTTTAAAAGTTTTAACAATTCCTGCGCGCTTTGGTTTTTCAAATAATGAGCGTTGAGCCAATTAAGCTTGTGCCAGCTAAAGCAACTGGGCGAAGAATTCAAATCTTTAGGGTCAAAACATTCCAACAATTCTTGCATGCTAAAAACCTCTTTATCTTGATAGCTCCACCCCAAACGCGCTAAAAAATTCACTAAAGCTTCCTTAAGATAGCCCCTTTCTTGATAGTCCATCACATTAGTGGCCCCATGGCGTTTGCTTAATTTTTGCCCTTCTTCATTCAAAATCATCGGCACATGGAAAAAATTAGGGATTTTAAAATTCAAAGCTTTATAGAGAACGATTTGTTTAGGGGTGTTAGAAAGGTGATCATCGCCTCTAATCACATCAGTAATCCCCATTAAAGCGTCATCAATGGTAACCACAAAGTTATAAGTAGGCGTCCCATCGCTCCTGGCGATAATAAAATCGTCTATTTCGTTAGTGTTCACTTTCACTTCGCCTTTAACCCCATCATTAAAAACAATGATTTCATTTTGGGGGACTTTGATCCTTACCACAGGTTCTATGCCTTTAGGAGGCGTGCCTTTAAAATCACGATAACGATTGTCATAGCGTGGGGTTTCTTTCCTAGCCTTTTGCTCTTCTCTCAAAGCGTCCAATTCATCTTTACTCATGTAGCAATAATAGGCTTTGTCTTCGTTTAAGAGTTTTTGAATGTATTCTTTATAAATCTCAAAGCGTTTGGATTGATAGAGGATTTCTCCGTCGTGTTCTAGCCCCACCCATTTGAAAGCCTCTACAATGGCGTTAGCCGCTTCTATGGAGTTACGGCTCAAATCCGTATCCTCAATGCGTAAAAAAAACTTTCCTTGATTGGCTCGTGCAAAAAGATAATTAAAAATGGCTGTCCTTAAGCCTCCTATGTGGAGGTAGCCAGTGGGCGATGGAGCGAAGCGCGTAACGATCAAACTCATTATTCTAACCTTAATAATAAAATGCTCTTATTGTATTCAAAAATGGCTTAAAAATTGTTTCACTTTTTTCTATTATAATTAGTGTATGATTGAGATTATTTTTGATTAGGATCACCCATGCAATTTCAAAAAACCTTATTTCCTTTACCCTTATTATTTTTATCTTATTGTATCGCTGAAGAAAATGGGGCGTATGCGAGCGTGGGGTTTGAATATTCTATCAGTCATGCCGTNATCTAAAAATACGCTCTAAAGCTCAAGCTAAAATGCTTGAAATGAGGAGTTTAAAACCAGACTCACAAGCCCACCTTTTAACCTCTCAAAGCCTTTTGTTCATTCAAAAAATATTTGCTGATGTCAGTAAAGAAATAGAAGCAGCTGCTAATACTGAAAAGAAAGCAGAAAAAGCGGGTTATGGTTATAGTAAAAGGATGTAGGCATAAGAAAACACCATAAAATCGTTTTTAGCTTATTTATGGTATTTTAAAGACTCTATATTACCCAATTAGAACAGAGCCTTTTTTAAACTTCTTAGTAGGGATCCCAATCGTTTTTAGTGTTTGAGCGTTTCACAAAATACAAGCGGTTGCAATTTTTGGCGTTGTTTTATTATGAAGAATGATTTTTATACCTCTCTCTTTATAAAAGAGAGAGTTTCCATTTTAGCGGGTCTCAGCTGAGCTTTTAATGATCACGGTGTTGTAGTCAGGTTGGACGGGGCGTTGGTTAGGCGAATTTTTCATGCGTTTTTTGATTTCAGCCAATTGTTTGGCGGAGACTTCCAAAGGCTCTTCTATGACAAACCATGCCACCCCTTCTGTGCAAGGAGGAGCGGTGAGAGAGCCGTTAAAATGGTAGTAATTGATGCTTTTAGGCAAGAAAGCGTCTAAAGCCACTTCCTTAAAATTCTGTTTCTTTTGAATGCCTTCTAAAATAGGATCAAGGTTGGGGTTTTCTTTCCCTTCTTCAAACCCAATCGCTAAGACTAATAAGCGCCCTTTAGCGTCTTTATGCACGAGATGCGCGCTCAAAGGCCTGGTTTTATTATTGATTAAAAATTCCATAGGGGCGTGGAAATGCACATTATCCAGCACATAATCATGCCCTCTATAATTGATGTGGTTAGTCGGCTCAAACGAAGCTTTTAAAGTGTGGTGGGTGAAAAAGACCGCTTTAGGCTTAGAAGCGGCGTATTTGAATTGCAAATCGGCTTTATCTTGCGTGTGGTAGTAATGCTCAATGTTGATGGGCGATTGGCTTTTACCGCTTTTGCACACTTCAAAATCTTTGTGCAATTTGTCCCAGCGGTGCGGGCCGTTTTCTTTATTTTTATAATCCCATTTGGTGTTTTCAGCGCCTGTAAGAGAAGTGGCTAGCGCTAAAGCGATCAAAAAAGTTTTTTTCATTTTAATTATCCTTTATTTTAAAATTCTAAAATTATTAAAAAGGCAACGGCTTAATTTTAGCGCTTAATCAACAATGACCGCAGTTACAAAAAACAGATTGGTTAAAAGTTGGAAATGATTTTAAATTCTGTTTTATATGGTAACAACTCCATTAAATTAATGCGCCTATGGAGCGGGAATATTTGTTTCAATCAGCCCCCAATTTACAAGCGGTTAAAATTTTTGTCTTATACTCCAAGTTTTCAAATGGAATAAAATTTAACCCCTTAAGATTTAAATGATGATTACCAAACAATCGTATCAAAGATTCGCCTTAATGCGGGTTTTTGTGTTTTCGCTTTCGGCGTTTATTTTTAACACCACGGAGTTTGTCCCTGTCGCACTCTTATCAGACATTGCGAAAAGCTTTGAAATGGAGAGCGCAACAGTAGGGCTTATGATCACTGCTTATGCATGGGTGGTGTCTCTTGGCTCATTGCCTTTGATGCTGATTAGCGCTAAAATTGAAAGGAAACGCTTATTGCTTTTTCTTTTCGCCCTTTTTATTGCTAGCCACATCCTTTCAGCGTTAGCGTGGAATTTTTGGGTGTTACTCATTTCTCGTATGGGTATCGCTTTTGCCCACTCTATTTTTTGGTCCATCACGGCTTCTTTAGTCATTCGTGTCGCGCCAAGAAATAAAAAACAACAGGCCTTAGGGCTGTTAGCGTTAGGGAGTTCGTTAGCGATGATTCTAGGGTTGCCGCTTGGGAGGATCATTGGGCAAATCCTGGATTGGCGCTCTACTTTTGGCGTGATCGGGGGCGTTGCGACTCTTATAATGCTACTTATGTGGAAATTGCTCCCGCATTTACCCAGTAGAAACGCAGGCACGCTCGCAAGTGTCCCTATATTAATGAAACGCCCGCTTTTAATGGGGATTTATTTGCTTGTGATCATGGTCATCTCTGGGCATTTCACCACTTATAGCTATATTGAGCCTTTTATCATTCAAATCAGCCAATTTTCTCCTGACATTACGACGCTAATGCTGTTTGTTTTTGGGTTAGCGGGCGTGGCGGGGAGTTTTTTATTCGGCCGTTTGTACGCGAAAAATTCAAGAAAATTTATCGCTTTTGCGATGATTTTAGTCATTTGCCCGCAACTCTTGCTTTTTGTGTTTAAAAACTTAGAGTGGGTGGTTTTCTTGCAAATTTTCTTATGGGGAATAGGGATCACTTCACTCACTATTGCGTTGCAAATGAGGGTGTTACAGCTCGCACCAGATGCTACGGATGTCGCGAGCGCGATTTTTTCGGGGAGCTATAATGTGGGGATTGGATCAGGTGCGTTGTTTGGCAGTATTGTGATCCACCAATTAGGGCTAGAATATATTGGCTTTGTGGGTGGGGCTTTGGGGTTATTGGCGCTGTTTTGGCTTAGATTCATTACGATAAAGTTTAAAAAAACATAAAGAGCGTTAAAAGGATTAACCCAATAAAGGAAATCCTTTTCGCTCTAAAAACCATTTTTTAATGATACCGCTTAATAACCGCACTAACGGATAGATTGCCTCTCTTTTTATGTTAAAATAGAAAAATTTGTCATAAATTTTAAGCGGTGTGTGGTTTAAATGCTCAAAAAAAAGATTGATTTGCATAAAGATTCGATAAGGAAGCTCTTTTTTTATTATTTTATCCCTTTAGCTTTTTCTATGATTTCACTTTCTACTTACTCTATGATAGATGGCATGTTTGTGGGCAAGAAACTGGGTAAAGAAGCGATCGCTGCGGTCAATATCGCATGGCCTATTTTTCCAGGACTCATTGCGTATGAATTGCTTTTTGGTTTTGGGGCAGCGAGTATTGTGGGGTATTTTTTGGGTCAAAATAAAACCCATAGGGCTAGGCTTGTGTTTAGCAGCGTGTTTTATTTTGTCGCTCTAAGCGCCTTTATTTTGAGCATGGCACTACTACCTTTTAGCGAAAATATCGCGCGTTTTTTTGGGAGCAATGACGCTTTATTGAGCATGTCTAAACGCTATATTGAAATCATTTTAATGGGCTCTGTTTTTATGGTTTTGCACCCTTTAGCAGATGTTTTTGTGGTGAATGACAAACGCCCCATTTTAGCGATGGTAGCGATGTTGATTGGCTCGTTAGCGAATATCTTTTTCAATTACTTGTTTATTTTTGTTTTGGAAGTGGGGGTTCAAGGCAGCGCAATAGCCACCGTGATAGGGCATGCGATAGGGGTTTTAGTCTTAATGCAGCATTTTTGGCGCAAAAAAGGGCAATTGTATTTCATCAAACGATTTTCCTTGTCTTCAGTCATTTCTTCAGCTAAAAGCGGCGTGCCTCAAAGCACGGCAGAATTTAGCGCTTCTATTATGATTTTATTGTTTAATACCGCTATCATGCACACGGCTGGGGAAAGGTTTGTGAGCATGTATGGGATCGTTATGTATAATGCGATTATCTTTTTTACGACTTTATTTGCGATTTCTCAAGGCATCCAACCGATTGCGAGTTTTAGCTATGGGGCTAGAAATTTAGAACGCGTGCGAGCCGTGTTTGTTTTTGGTTTGAAAGCGGCGTTTTGTATAGGGATTTTCTTCTATGGTGCTTATTATTTCCTAGATGAATTTTTAATCAAGCTTTATTTGCAGCCAAGCGAACAAGACCCCCTTTTTATGCAAGAGACTAAAAGAGCGATGAATATTTACTACGTTGGCTATGTTTTTTTAGGCATGAATTTGTTGTGCGCGGTGTTTTTCCAATCTATTCAGTGCACTAAAAGTTCGTTTATCATCACTCTTTCGCACACGCTGGGGTTTATGGTTATTTTATTGCCGATTTTAAGTCATTTCTATGGGATTAATGGCATTTGGGTAACTTACCCTATCGTGCAATTTTTAGCGTTTTTGGTAGCGTTAGGGGTAACTTATTACGAAATCAAAAAAGGGGTTTTCACCACTTATAAAGAGCAAAATCTCGTTATTTTGAAAACTTAACCAATAAATAAGGTAAAATTAAGACATGCATGCAGAATTTTTCACTTTCGCGCTCATCATGCTTTTAATTGTGATGGCCCCCTATATGTCTAGAATCTCTCGTTTGCCTATCACGGTCGTGGAGATTTTATTTGGGTCTGTTGGGGCGTATGTGGGTTTTATTGAGCCAACTAAAGGCTTTGAAATCATGTCTGAAATTGGCTTTTTGTTTTTAATGTTTTTATGCGGTTTGGAAGTAGAAATTTATTTGTTTAAAAAATTAGGGGTTTCTCTTTTAAAACGCATTTTTGCTTATCTGTTGATTTTATACACGCTTTCATTCATTCTTACTTTTAGCCTTAATTTAGAGCCTATTTTCATGGTGATTTTCCCTATTATTAGTTTGGGCATGATCATGACTTTAGTCAAAGATTATCGTAAAGAGATTTTGTGGCTTGATTTGGTTTTGAAAGTGGGCGTTATTGGGGAATTGTTAAGCATTTTTGGTTTGGTGGTCGTGGATGGGGTGTATTCGCATGGTTTGGGCATGGATTTGATTAAAGATTTAGGCATTCTCATTGTTTTTTTAATTTTAATTATCGTGGCGTTTCAAATCTTTAAGACTTTGTTTTGGTGGTTCCCGCATTTAAAGCTTTTTGTGATGCCTAAAAGCAGTCAGTTTAACCAAGATGTGCGTTTTTCGCTCATGCTCTTTTTTTCCTTGGTTGCGATCGTGGTGTGGCTCAAAATAGAAATGGTTTTAGGGGCGTTTTTGGCGGGGTTAGTTGTTTCTACTTTTTTCCCTCACAAATCAGAATTGATCCACAAGCTCAATGATGTGGGGTTTGGGTTTTTTGTGCCTTTGTTTTTCATCCATGTAGGCTCTACTTTAGACTTAAAATTAGTGTTTTTAAACCCGCATTTGATCCTCCAAGGGATACTGATTGTCATAGCGATGTTGAGTTTGCACTTGATCACTTCAACCTTATTGTGGCGCAAATACTTTAAAGAAGCTAAGCATTTATTTTCATTCGCCTTAGGGGCTTCTATGCCTTTAACTTTTTTAGTAACCACCGCAGCAGTGGGTTTAAAAGCGCAAGCGATCTCACAAAACACCTATTACGCATTACTCATGGCGGCTATTTTTGAAGGGGTGTTATTCACCATTGCGATTAAAATGCTCAACAAAAAAGCTTAAAGCTTTAAGCGTCTAAATACTTAGCGTCGCTAAAGCTGTTCGCTTGGACATTATTAAACGCATTCTCTAAGCTATCAAAGAAACGAGGGTGCAAGTTTTGCATTTCTTTTAAGAAATTTTTAGTGGCTAATCGCGCGATAGGGGGTTTATCGGAAGTGGGCTGTTTGGCTGGGCAATTGCAATCAGGGGCGACGGGGATATTTTGAGAAGTGACAAAATGAATGCTGCTGGCTTCTCGAACCTTAATCAAAGGGCGGATCACCAACAAGCCGTTTTCAGCCCTATAAATGGGGGGCATGCTCCTCAAACTCCCGTTATAAGTGAAATTCATAAAAAAGCTCTCCACCGCATCGTCTAAATGGTGTGCGATAGCGACTTTATTATAGCCTTCCTCTAAAGCCTTAGAATACAAAGTCCCTCGCCTCAAACGAGAGCAAAACGAACAAAACGAGCTTTTTTCACGGCGTTTTTCGTTGATCGTGGCAGCGATTTGGGTGTAAATGATCTCATGCTCAATGCCTTGTTCTTCGCACAAATCGCTCAACCATTTTAAATTTTCACCCAAACCATAATGCACGGTAACCGCTTTAAAATCAAATTTGAAAGGGGCATGTTTTTGCATCCTGGCTAAGATGCAAGCGAGCATGATAGAATCCTTGCCCCCACTCAACCCTAACAAGATTTTATCGCCTTCTTCTATGAGTTTGTAAGTGGCGTTTGTCTTGCCTACAATGTGTAAGACTTTTTTGGAAATTTCATAGGCCATTTTTGATCCTTGATTTTATTTTCTAAACTTTCGCGATAAGCGAATGATTTCTTCTTCGCTAATGTGATCGGAATTATATTTCACAATAATGATTTCTTCGCTAATATTGACATACCATTCAATGATTTTGTCCCCTAAAGTTTCAAATTGTTCCTCATTATAAGCGTCTAAGGGGAAATAGACATTTTTTTGCTTGGAAGGGTTATGGAGTAAAAAGAGTGATAGTCCCCAAATAAACCCTAAAGCTACAACGATTAAGCTTGTGTTAGAAACGCCTAAATGATGATAACTCAACCCCCCGCTCACGCCCCCAACAAAGCTCCCTAAATAGCCAAAAGTAGTGAATTGCCCTAAAACTTTGCCTTTTTCGTTTGCTTTAGCGAATTTAGACGCTAAAGATTGCATGATAGGCTCTAAGGTAGCAAAACCAATGAAGAAAAACGCCACCCCAAGAATAAAGAGCCATAAATATTTTCCTAAAAAGCTAGAGTCGGCTAAAAACAAGCACAAATAACTCACAATAAACAACAATACACCAGAAAGCATCACCCCTTTAGGCTTGTTGTATTTTTCAGCCATAACGCTCGCTATTCCCATGCTTAAAACCCCCAATAAGGCTCCAGGCACATACACCAAGATCAAAAAGCTTTCATCTTTATGAAATTCATTCACTAAGGCTAAAGGGATTAATACAAAAATAAGCGTCATGAACGCTTTTTCAAAAAAAGAGCTTAGATACAAAAGATACAAGGCTTTAGAGTTGGGTTGATAAGCCCTTATGTTTTTGATTTGGTAAGAAATTTTAGGGGCGTCTTTGACTTTTAAAAGCATCAACAAACTCAATAAGGTTAAGATCGCCGTGAGTAAAAAGAGCCATTTTGCCCCCCCAAAAAACGCCACAACCCCAGGGCCTATGGCCATGCTTATAGTGAAGCTAATGAAAATAAACGCCCCCATGATCGCCATGGCTTTGGTGCGCTCTTCTTCTTTCACTTCATCAGCCACCATCGCGCTAATAACCCCCCCTAAAGCCCCCATGCCTTGAATGAAGCGCCCGATAACGAGCGTAATAATATCATTCGCTATAAAGCACACTAACGATCCAACCAAAAACAACAACAAGCACACCATAACCACCACTTTACGGCCTATCTTATCGCTAAGAATGCCCATGGGGGTTTGAAAAATAATTTGCGTGAGATACGCCCCACCCACCGCTAAACCTATAAGCAAGGGACTGCTTGAATGGAAACTATCCGCATACAAACTAATGACCGGCAAAACAATAAAAAGCCCCAAAAACCGCAACGACGACACTAACGCTAATGGAAAAATTTTCTTAAACATGCGTAGTATTTTACAAGAAAATCTCTAATTTCTATCATTAATTTAGGAAAGTAGGATTGATAATAAAAGTTTAATGTAATTTTAATGGATTTTTAAGAAAATTTTTTGTATAATCTTATTCTTTTATTTTTTTGTCAAGGTAGCTCAGCTGGTTTAGAGCGCTGGTCTCATAAGCCGGAGGTCGGGGGTTCAAGTCCCCCTCTTGACACCATGATTTGATTTAATCTTCATTTAATATCCGTTTAATCTTTTTTTTAGCAAAACTAAACTACAATAACTCTGCATCTTTTAATTTCTTACATTAGGGATTTGACGATGATTTTTAGCTCTCTTTTAAGTGTTGTAGGGATGGCGGTGCTTTTTCTTATTGCTTGGGTGTTTTCTGGCAATAAAAGGGCTATAAATTATCGCACGATTGTCAGCGCCTTTGTGATTCAGGTGGCTTTAGGGGCGTTGGCTTTATATGTGCCTTTGGGTAGGGAAATGCTGCAAGGTTTAGCTAGCGGCATACAAAGCGTGATCAGTTACGGCTATGAGGGGGTGCGTTTTTTATTTGGCAATCTCGCTCCAAACGATAAGGGTGATCAAGGGATAGGGGGGTTTGTCTTTGCGATCAATGTTTTAGCGATCATTATCTTTTTTGCTAGCTTGATTTCACTTCTATATTATTTAAAAATCATGCCTTTATTTATCAATCTCATCGGTGGGGCGTTGCAAAAATGCTTAGGCACTTCTAAAGCAGAAAGCATGAGCGCAGCGGCTAATATTTTTGTAGCGCACACAGAAGCGCCCTTAGTCATTAAACCTTATTTGAAAAGCATGAGCGATTCAGAGATTTTTGCGGTCATGTGCGTGGGCATGGCTAGCGTTGCGGGGCCTGTGTTAGCCGGGTATGCGAGCATGGGCATTCCTTTGCCTTATTTAATCGCCGCATCGTTTATGTCCGCTCCTGGGGGGTTGTTGTTCGCTAAAATCATTTACCCGCAAAACGAAACCATTTCTAGCCATGCAGATGTTTCTGCAGAAGAGCATGTCAACATTATAGAAGCTATCGCTAATGGGGCAAGCACAGGGCTTCATTTAGCCTTGCATGTGGGGGCGATGCTTTTAGCCTTTGTGGGGATGCTCGCGCTCATTAACGGGCTTTTAGGGGTTGTAGGGGGATTTTTAGGCATGGAGCATTTGTCTTTAGGGGTGGTTTTAGGCACGCTTTTAAAACCTTTGGCCTTTATGTTAGGCATTCCTTGGAGCCAAGCCGGGATTGCCGGGGAAATCATAGGCATTAAAATCGCGCTCAATGAATTTGTGGGCTATATGCAATTATTGCCTTATTTGGGCGATAACCCTCCTTTAATCTTGAGCGAGAAAACCAAAGCGATCATCACTTTTGCGTTGTGCGGGTTCGCTAACTTAAGTTCAGTCGCCATGCTCATTGGGGGGCTTGGCAGTTTAGTGCCTAAAAAGAAAGATTTCATTGCCAGGCTTGCTTTAAAAGCGGTGCTTGTAGGCACGCTTTCTAATTTCATGAGCGCGACTATCGCTGGGTTATTCATAGGGCTAAACGCTCAGTAAAAGGACAAAACATGCAAAAAAGAGTGGTAATCTTATTATTGGATTCTTTTGGTATAGGGGCTAGCGAAGACGCTAAAGATTTTGGCGATTTGGGGGCGAACACTTTAGGCAATATCGCTAAGGCTTGTTTTAATAACCTGGCTGATTCTAACGATCGCAATGGGGCTTTGAAACTGCCTTATTTAGAGAGTTTGGGTTTAGGGTTGAGCGCTTTAAAAGCTACAAATGAATTGCCCTTAGGCTTTCAATCCCAACCTAATTTAATAGGGGCTTACACTTATGCGCAAGAACTTTCTAGCGCTAAAGATACGATTTCTGGGCATTGGGAGATGATGGGCGCGCCCGTTCTTTTTGAATGGGGGTATTTTAAAGACAAAAATGATTCGTTTCCTAAAGAAATTTTAGATGAAATCATGCACAAAACTAAGATTAAGGGCTATTTGGGGAATTGCCACGCATCAGGGACAGAAATCATTAAAGATTTAGGCGAAAAGCATTTAGAAACTTTATACCCCATTTTTTACACTTCAGCAGATTCAGTGTTTCAAATCGCTGCGCATGAAGAAAGGTTTGGGCTGGATAACTTATACGCTCTTTGTGAAGAAGCGTTTCAAATTCTAGAGCCTTTAAAGATCGCCAGAGTGATCGCAAGGCCTTTTATTGGCACCAATAGAGAGAGTTTCAAACGCACTGCTAATCGCAAAGACTATGCGATAAAGCCCCATAAAAAATTGCTTTTTGAAACATTCATTGAAGAAAAGCAAGGCGAAGTCATCAGCATTGGAAAAATCGCTGATATTTACGCTCATGTGGGGATCACTCAAAAGTTCAAAGCCGGTAGTTTGATGGAGCTATGCGATGTTACTTTAGAGCAAGTCAAAAACGCTAAAAACAACAGCTTGATTTTTACGAATTTTGTGCATTTTGATAGCGATTATGGGCATCGGCGCGATATTAGCGGGTATGCTAACGCTTTAGAGTATTTTGATGCACGCTTAAAAGAGGTTTTAGACAATTTAAGGGAAAACGATTTGCTCATTCTTTGCGCCGATCATGGGTGTGATCCTAGCTTTAAAGGTACCGATCACACACGAGAATACATTCCTGTTTTGTTCTACCATAAAGATTTACAACCAGCTTTTTTAGGCAAGAGCGAGTCGTTTGCGGATATTGGGCAAAGTATCGCTCACTTTTTGGGATTAAGCCCCCTAGATTATGGCAAAAACTTATTAAACTTTAAAGGACAACCATGACCCCTCACATTAACGCTAAAATCGGCGACTTTTATCCTCAATGCCTTTTATGCGGCGATCCCTTAAGGGTGAGCTACATTGCAAAAAAATTTTTACAAGACGCCAAAGAGATCACGAATGTGCGTAACATGCTAGGCTTTAGCGGGAAGTATAAGGGTAAGGGGATTTCTTTAATGGGGCATGGCATGGGCATTGCATCATGCACGATTTATGTTACTGAACTCATTAAAACCTATCAGGTTAAAGAGCTTTTAAGGATTGGCACTTGCGGGGCGATTAGCCCAAAAGTTGGCCTGAAAGACATTATCATGGCGACGGGGGCTTCAACGGATTCTAAAACCAATCGGGTGCGTTTTTTAAACCACGATTTGAGCGCAACGCCTGATTTTGAATTGAGTTTAAGAGCGTATCAAACAGCAAAGCGTTTGGGCATTGATTTGAAAGTGGGTAATGTTTTTTCAAGCGATTTTTTCTATTCGTTTGAAACGCATGCTTTTGATTTGATGGCCCAATACAACCACTTGGCTATTGAAATGGAAGCGGCAGGGTTATACGCCACGGCGATGGAATTGAACGCTAAAGCTTTATGCTTATGTTCAGTCTCAGATCACTTAATCACTAAAGAAGCCTTAAGCCCTAAAGAAAGGGTAGAAAGCTTTGATAACATGATAATTCTGGCTTTAGAGATGATGAGTTAGCCTTTTTTGTTGCCCCCATAAGTTAAGGATAAACTTTTAAGGAAAACCCTTAAAGCTAAAAAGCCTTAAGGGAACTTTGGAAAAACTAAAGCTATCGTTTTACAGAAACTTCGTTTTACAAAACTATCGCTTCAATAAAACAACAACTTTACACCCCAAAAATGAAATTTCAAGGTATAATGTTTTCCAAGAGTTTTTACCATTTTCTGTTTTCATGGCAAACTCCCATTAAAAATTATCCCCATAATTGCACTTATGGGGGCGTTTATTTTACAACAATTTTTCTTAAAGCCCCAATCTAAATTAAAAAAGAAAACCTTACCCCAAGTAAAGAACACTAAAAAAGAACGCTAAAAAAGAATATTAGGGCTAATTTAAAAGAGTTTTTATAACCCCATAAGTTAAGGATAAACTTTTAAGGAAAACCCTTAAAGCTAAAAGCCTTAAGGGAACTTTGGAAAAACTAAAGCTATCGTTTTACAGAAACTTCGTTTGACAAAACTACCGCTTCAATAAAACAACAACTTTACACCCCAAAAACGAAATTTCAAGGTATAATGTTTTCCAAGAGTTTTTGCCATGTTTGGTAGCCATGACAAACTCCTTTTATGGATTTATCCCCATAATTGCACTTATGGGGGTGTTTATTTTACAACAATCTTTCTAAAACCAAATCCCAATTAAATTAAAAACACTCTTAAAAACTTGATTGAGCACATCAAAACACCCTAAAACTTTTTTTGAAATCCAATAAATTTATGGTAAAATTAAACGCATTGTAAATCTATTATCATTTTAGAATATTTTTGCAACAAAAAAATTACTTTAAGGAACATTTTATGAAAAAAACGAAAAAAACGATTCTGCTTTCTCTAACTCTTGCGGCATCATTACTGCACGCTGAAGACAACGGCGTTTTTTTAAGCGTGGGCTATCAAATCGGTGAAGCGGTTCAAAAAGTGAAAAACGCCGACAAGGTGCAAAAACTTTCAGACACTTATGAACAATTAAGCCGGCTTTTAACCAACGACAATGGCACAAACTCAAAGACAAGCGCGCAAGCGATCAATCAAGCGGTTAATAATTTGAACGAACGCGCAAAAACTTTAGCCGGTGGGACAACCAATTCCCCTGCCTATCAAGCCACGCTTTTAGCGTTGAGATCGGTGTTAGGGCTATGGAATAGCATGGGTTATGCGGTCATATGCGGAGGTTATACCAAAAGTCCAGGCGAAAACAATCAAAAAAATTTCCACTACACCGATGAGAATGGCAACGGCACTACAATCAATTGCGGTGGGAGCACAAATAGTAATGGCACTCATAGTTCTGGTGGCACAAATACATTAAAAGCAGACAAAAATGTTTCTCTATCTATTGAGCAATATGAAAAAATCCATGAAGCTTATCAGATTCTTTCAAAAGCTTTAAAACAAGCTGGGCTTGCTCCTTTAAATAGCAAAGGGGAAAAATTAGAAGCGCATGTAACCACATCAAAGTATCAACAAGATAATCAAACTAAAACGACAACTTCTGTTATTGATACGACTAATGATGCGCAAAATCTTTTGACTCAAGCGCAAACGATTGTCAATACCCTTAAAGATTATTGCCCCATGTTGATAGCGAAATCTAGTAGTGGAAGTAGTGGCCAAGCTACTACAAACACCCCTTCATGGCAAACAGCCGGTGGCGGCAAAAATTCATGCGCGACTTTTGGTGCGGAGTTTAGTGCCGCTTCAGACATGATTAATAATGCGCAAAAAATCGTTCAAGAAACCCAACAACTCAGCGCCAACCAACCAAAAAATATCACCCAACCCAATAACTTCAACCTTAATACCCCTAGCAGTCTTACGGCTTTAGCTCAAAAAATGCTTAAAAACGCACAATCTCAAGCAGAAATTTTAAAACTAGCCAATCAAGTGGAGAGCGATTTTAACAAACTTTCTTCAGGCCATCTTAAAGACTACATAGGGAAATGCGATGCGAGCGCTATAAGCAGTGCGAATATGACAATGCAAAATCAAAAGAACAATTGGGGGAACGGGTGTGCTGGCGTGGAAGAAACTCTAACTTCGTTAAAAACAAGCGCCACTGATTTTAATAGCCAAACGCCTCAAATCAATCAAGCGCAAACCCTAGCTAACACCCTTATTCAAGAACTTGGCAACAACCCTTTTAGGAATATGGGCATGATCGCTTCTTCAACCACGAATAACGGCGCCTTGAATGGCTTTGGCGTGCAAGCGGGTTATAAACAATTCTTTGGTCAAAAAAGAAGGTGGGGGTTAAGGTATTATGGTTTCTTTGATTACAACCACGCCTATATCAAATCCAATTTCTTTAACTCGGCTTCTGATGTATGGACTTATGGGGTGGGTAGTGATTTATTGTTTAATTTCATCAACGATAAAAACACCAACTTTTTAGGCAAGAACAACAAGATTTCTTTTGGGCTTTTTGGAGGCATTGCGTTAGCAGGGACTTCATGGCTTAATTCTCAATTCGTGAATTTAAAAACCATCAGCAATGTCTATAGCGCTAAAGTGAATACGGCTAATTTCCAATTTTTATTCAATTTGGGCTTGAGAACCAATCTCGCTAGACCTAAGAAAAAAGATAGCCATCATGCGGCTCAACATGGCATGGAATTGGGCGTGAAGATCCCTACCATTAACACGAATTACTATTCTTTTCTAGACACTAAACTAGAATACCGAAGGCTTTATAGCGTGTATCTCAATTATGTGTTTGCTTATTGAAAACCCTCTTTTTTAAAAAGGGGGGGATTTGAACTCTAATAAAAAACCTCTAAAGCTAAAAATTTTCAAAAAAATAGTTATTAAACCTAAAAAAAGAAATTTTAAGGTATAATGTTTCCGCCATTTTTATTTTTCGTTTTTAGTTTTCCATGGCAAACTCCTTTTTAGAATTTATCCCCATAATCGCACTTATGGGGCGTTTGTTTTGCAACAATCTTTCTTAAAACCAATGCTCATCAAAAAACGCTCTCTCAAAAACCACTAAAGAGTGAAATTACCTTACAAGATGAGCTTTTTTGCGATTTTCGTTAAAACGATTATTTTTTAGCGGAGTTTTTAAAAAAAAGGGTTTTTTACTCACTTCTTTTGATTGGAACAACACAATCAAGCATCTTAAGGCAATTTAAAATAAAATAGCGCTAGCATGACCCCAAAGCCCCTTATTAAATTAATCTATACCAAATAGTAAGGAGTTATCTAACATGGGGTTTTTCAAGCTTAAAGAACACAACACTAACATTGCCACCGAGTTTAGAGCGGGTTTAACGACTTTTATCACCATGATTTACATCGTGCCCTTAAACGCTCTTATCCTTTCTCACGCCAACATGCCTTATGAAGCCCTTTTGAGCGCAACGGCCATTATCACTATCTTATCGAGCGTGTTTAACGGATTATGGGCAAACACCCCCATCGCCATGAGTGTAGGATTAGGGCTATCAGCTTATTTTAGCTTTGGGCTAGTTCAGGGGCTAAAACTCCCTTGGCAGAGCGCTTTAGGCATCGTAGCGCTCTCGGGAGCGATTTTTGTGATTTTGTCTTTCACTAAATTTAGAAGTTGGGTCATGCGAAGCATTCCTAGCGATTTAAGGCGTGCGGTGAGCGCGGGGATAGGGGCTTTTATCGCGTTTATTGGCCTTAAAGAAATGCATATCGTCGTTACCCATAAGGCTACGCTTGTAACCTTAGGCGATTTTGGCGATCCGCATGTGTTATTGGGGGTTGTGGGGATCATTCTAACTTTCGCGCTCTACACGCTCAAAATCAGGGGTTCTTTCATTATAGCGGTCTTAATCACTTCCATTCTCGCATGGGTTTTAAAGCTAGCCCCTTACCCTAGCGAGTTTTTTTCCATGCCCGCTAGCATTGGCCCTATCGCCTTTCAATTAGATTTTAAGGGCATTTTTTTTGATGCGAGTGGGGCTTTCACTTTAGCGTTAGTGCCAGTTATTATCACTTTTTTTGTAACCGATTTGTTTGATTCTTTAGGCACGCTTGCAGGGATTGGCCACAAGACTGATTTTTTCAATGATGAAGAAAAAAATAAGGAATTGGAAAAGACTTTGGAAGCGGATGCGGTGGCTTCTTTAGGGAGCGCGGTGGTGGGCGTTTCTACTACGACAGCTTTTATAGAAAGCGCAAGTGGGGTTGAAGAGGGGGGTCGCACAGGGCTGACAGCGGTTTTTACCGGATTATTTTTTGTTTTAACGCTCTTTTGCTTGCCTCTTTTAAAAGCCATTCCTGGCAATGCGATTTATCCGGTGCTAGTGGTAGTAGGGGTTTTGATGTTTAGCGTGTTAGAGGGGGTGAATTTTAAAGACATGGCCATTAGCGTTTCCACTTTTTTAACCGTGGTGATGATGCCCTTAACCTTCTCCATTGCCGATGGCTTAGCCTTTGGCTTTTTGTCTTATAGTATCATCAAATTGGTTCAAAAAGACTTCAAAGCGCTCAATTCAGGCATCATCATTCTCTGCATCATTTCTGTTTCTGTATTTATCTTTCGTTAAGCTCTTTTTAAGGGGCTTTGCATTTTTTACTCATTTCATGCCTCTTTTTCTTTATTTAGACAGATTATTATCTTAAAATAATTGTAATATCATTATTATTATATCAACTCAATAAAAAAGGAGAAGGTATGCAAAAAACTTCTAACACTTTGGCGCTGGGGAGTTTGACAGCGCTATTCTTTCTAATGGGTTTTATCACGGTTTTAAACGACATTTTGATCCCGCATTTAAAGCCCATTTTTGACTTGACCTATTTTGAAGCTTCACTCATTCAATTTTGCTTTTTTGGGGCGTATTTCATCATGGGAGGAGTTTTTGGGAATGTGATCAGTAAAATCGGCTACCCTTTTGGCGTGGTGCTTGGTTTTGTGATCACAGCGAGCGGGTGCGCGTTGTTTTATCCGGCGGCGCATTTTGGATCCTATGGGTTTTTCTTGGGCGCGTTGTTTATTTTAGCGAGCGGGATTGTGTGCTTACAAACCGCTGGTAATCCCTTTGTAACCTTGCTTTCTAAAGGTAAAGAAGCCAGAAACCTGGTTTTAGTCCAGGCGTTCAACTCGCTTGGCACGACTTTAGGGCCTATTTTTGGGAGCTTGTTGATTTTTAGCACGACTAAAATGGGCGATAATGCAAGTTTGATAGACAAATTAGCGGACGCTAAAAGCGTTCAAATGCCTTATTTGGGCTTGGCGGCGTTTTCGCTTCTTTTAGCGCTCATCATGTATCTTTTGAAATTGCCTGATGTGGAAAAAGAAATGCCTAAAGAAACGACGCAAAAAAGCCTGTTTTCGCACAAACACTTTGTTTTTGGGGCTTTGGGGATCTTTTTTTATGTGGGGGGAGAAGTGGCGATTGGCTCATTCTTGGTGCTAAGCTTTGAAAAGCTTTTGAATTTAGACCCTCAATCAAGCGCGCATTACTTGGTGTATTATTGGGGAGGCGCGATGGTGGGCCGTTTCTTAGGCAGTGTGTTGATGAATAAAATTGCCCCTAATAAATACCTGGCTTTCAACGCTTTAAGCTCTATCGTGCTTATCGCTTTGGCTATTCTCATTGGAGGCAAGATCGCTTTATTCGCTCTGACTTTTGTGGGCTTTTTCAACTCTATCATGTTCCCTACAATCTTTTCTTTGGCTACGCTCAATTTAGGGCATCTCACTTCTAAGGCTTCTGGGGTGATTAGCATGGCGATTGTAGGAGGGGCGTTAATCCCCCCCATTCAAGGTGCGGTTACAGACATGCTAACAGCAACCGAATCAAATTTGCTCTACGCTTATGGTGTGCCGTTATTGTGCTATTTTTATATCCTCTTCTTTGCGCTTAAAGGGTATAAGCAAGAAGAAAACTCCTAAAAAAAAGGGGGGGGTTTCTTTCTTCTTTCCTTTCTTTTAGCTTGTTTTAAAAATCAGTAATAAATAACTTGACTTTAATCAAGCAAGTGCTCCATAAAAGGGTTTATTTGTTAGTATTTGATGAGGACAGAGCTTTTTTTTAACAACTTGAAGCAAAAACACAAACAGGGTTTTTAAAATTTTTAAGATGCGATCAAAAATATCCGCAATGAATAAGAAAAACCTCCTAACCACAAAAGATTAAGAGATTTTAAGAATGAAGCGAAGAATAAAGACTAGTAAATGGGTTTAGCGTCTTTGAATTTATATTCCGTAAGAAACCCAGTGCCATCAAAATTACCCACCAAAGAGATCTTTGCAATATCACCCACTTGGCAATCGGTTTCTAAAATAAGATAAGGCACTTCATCTTTACCGATTAAGGTGATCACTCGGCCCTTTTTTTCACGACTTTGCTTGGGGAACTCTTTAGAATCAAGGCCTGTGGTATTATCGCCGGTTTGGAGCATTCTAAAAGCATAGCACATGCCATCATTGATTTGAGCGCTATAAATTTTGCCTTTTTTAACTTCTTTTTTAACCCCCGGTTTAAGTGCAATGCGTATTTCTGAGTGGATCTCAGCCTCTTGCATTTTACCCTTATAATCTCGCACCTGAACCTTATGCACGCCATTAGGATCTCCCTTTTTAAGCAAAGAATCTTCATAGCTGAATTTTTGAATGTCTAAATCCCCATCAATAAAACTCCTGGCATTAAGCTGAACGCTCAAAAGCCCTAGCAATCCAATTAATGAAAATTTCAAACAACGCTTATAAAAATGATTCATCAACAATCCTTTCAATGTAAAATCAAACAAATATATCCCAAAATTAAAAACAAAAAGATCACAAAACCGCTAATTTAGCAACAAAAACACGCTCTATCAAGAAATCAAAGCCTAAAAAATCATTCAAAAATAATTTCTTCCGGTTTGATTCCATCGCCATAAACAGGCTCTAAAGTCTCCTTATAAGCTTCTTTTAAGAAGTCGCTAGAAATGAGGGAATCAATCTCGTTATTCAACCATTCTAAAAGCTTAGGGTTGCCTTTTTTAATCGCTGGAGCGATCACATCCTTATCGCCAAGGCTTGTAATGCCTAGTTTAAATTCAGGGTGTTGTTTCGTCCAAGCGAGCAATAAAGTGTTGTCATGGGCTAGAGCGATAGCCTTATTGTTTAAAAGGGCTAAAAAAGTCTCTGTGTTTTGCTCAAATTTCAAAAGTTTGATATTGGGGTAATTTTTAGTGAAATAAAAATCCGCTGTCGTGCCTTTATTCACAATCAACTCTTTATCCTTCAACTCTTCTATATTTTTAATGACTCCATCTTTAGAAATCACCCCTAAAGCGACTTTCATATACGGATTAGCGAAAGTAACGACTTTTTCTCTTTCTTTGGTGCGCGTGAAATTAGCCATGATAATATCCACTTTATTGGCTTTTAAAAATTCCACCCTAGCTGAAGCTTCTACAGGAATAAACTCAATCTTATTTTCATCGCCCAATAAATCAAGGGCCATGCGTTTGGCGATGACTACATCATAGCCTTGATATTTCCCTTTAGAATCCACAGAGCCAAAAGGAGGCTTATCGCTAAAAACCCCCACCTTTAAAACCCCCCTTTGTTTAATGACTTCTAAAGCGTCCTTCTTTTCTTTATGGCTATCAGAACATGCACTAAAGACTAAAGCGATTAAAACTAAAAATAGCCCCCACATTTTAAAAAGCCCGTTTGTTTTCATAAAAACACCTTTTTTTGAAATTAAAACCATCTTTTTAGCAAACTTTATTTAACAGCTCCCTAAAAAATGGAAAGTTTCTAAAAATTTTTGCGCTCTTTGAGATTTCGGGTGGTTAAAAAATTCTTTAGCGCTGTTTTCTTCAGCGATCTTACCGCTATCAAAAAACACGATTTTATGAGCGATTTTTTGCGCGAATTTCATTTCATGCGTTACAATCACCATGCTCATGCCCGTTGTGGCTAGTTCTAAAATCACTTCTAAAACTTCTTTAACCATTTCAGGATCTAATGAGGCGGTTACTTCATCAAAAAGCATGATTTTTGGCCGCATACATAAAGAACGCACGATGGCTACTCGTTGTTTTTGCCCACCGCTCAATTCTTTAGGGTAAGCTTGTTGTTTATGCTCCAAACCCACTCGCTTTAAAAGCTCTACGGCTTGAGAAATGACCTCATCTTTGGATCGTTTTTGCACTTTTAAAGGAGCGAGTAAGATATTATCTAACACGTTTAAATGCGGGAACAATTCATAATTTTGAAACACCATGCCTATTTTTTGGCGCATTTGATTCCAGTTAGTGGCCTTATTGTTAAGGTTAGTGTTTTCAAAAAGAATTTCACCTTCATCAATCTTTTCAAGCCCGTTTAGGCATTTTAAAAAAGTGCTTTTCCCGCACCCGCTAGGCCCTAAAATCACTGCCACTTCACCCTTATTTAAAGTGAAATTGATGCCGTCTAAAACCAAATGGTTTTGATAGGTTTTTTTTAACCCTTTGGTTTCTAAAATCGCGCTCATTTTACCCTCTAATGTGTTGGAATTTTTTTTCTAAATAGGAACTATACAGGCTCAAACTATAGCATAAACTAAAATAAAACATTAAGATAACGCCATAAACCACAAAGCTCGCATTGGGCATGCGTAAGAGGTTAAGCTCTATGATTTGCTGGCCCACTTTTAACAAATCAATCGCTCCAATGAGAGAGACTAAAGCCGTGGTTTTGATCATGCGCGTGAATAAATTAAGGCTTGAGGGCAATAAAGACAAAAAGCTTTGAGGGAAAATAATATTAAAAATCACCTTTTTTGAATCTAAACCTAAGGCTAGAGCGCTTTCTACTTGGTGTTTGCTCACGGAAGTTAAAACCCCTCTGGTTAAATCCATCATTTCAGCGCCCCCCCACAAACTAAAAACAATAACGCTCGCTAAAACAGCGCTAATATGCAAATCAAACCAGCTCGCTAACCCGAAATACACGATAAACAGCCATGCTAAAAGCGGGATAATGCGAATGCTTTCTAAATACACACGACACGCCAAAACCATTATTTTAGAGCCAAACGCCATCAAACTCCCCAAAAGTATTCCAACAACGATTGAAATAACCGCAGAGCTAAGAGCGATTAAAAGAGTGGTTTCAAACCCTTCTAACAAACGCTTAAGGTTGTCTAATTCTAACAAAACTCCCATTTTAAGCCACTTTCTTTTTAAAGGAACGCTCTAAGATCACAAACAAAACGCTTAAAGGGAGCAAAGCGATCAAATAAGTGAGGCTTAACATCAAAAGGCTTTCAGTCGTTTTATAATAAATGCCAATCAAATCTTTCGCCACAAACATAATATCGGTTAGGGCTATCGCGCCCACCACAGAAGTTTCTTTGAGTAAAAAAATCACATTCGCCCCTATGGAAGGCATAGAAACGCTTAAACTTTGAGGCAGAATAATATAATACATCATCTTCAAAGGGCTAAACCCTAAACTCAAAGCGCTTTCTCTTTGAATGGAAGCTAAGCTTTTAAACCCAAGCAAAAAACTTTGACTCATATACCCCCCACCCAAAAACCCTAACGCTAAAACCGCGCACTCTAAAGCGCTCAAACCGATTTCATTCAACCCGTAATACAAAAAGAAAAGCTGGATAAGTAGGGGCGTGTTCCTAGCGATTTCGCCATAGATATAGATAATAGGGGAGATAAAGCGCGTTTTAAAATACAAAACGATCGCGCACAAAAACCCCACCAAAAGAGAGAGCAAAATCCCAAAGAAAGAAATATAAAGCGTGAGTTCTAACCCCTTAAAAAACGCAGGGATGGAGTGAAACATAAAATCCCAATCTAATGCCATAACGCTATACCTTAAAATTAATGACGCTTTAAAGCATCATGTTTAAAAACAGCTCTTATTTGCCCTAATTGTTAGAAGTTTGGAAACCCAAGCCCTTATTATGGGAAGTTTATGAGCCATTCAGTCCTTATTCAAAGAAAATTTGGATTATAATAAAAAAACTGGCTGAAATTAACAACAATGGTTAAACAATCATTAAATGGAGAGGACATGCAAAAAAGTTTAGTTTCTTTGGCTTGGGTTTTTGTCGCTATTTTAGGGGCGATCTGTTTAGGGGTGTTAGCCTTACACAAGGGTGAGAGCATTAACACGCTATGGCTTGTAGTAGCGAGCGCTTGCATTTATAGCATAGGCTATCGTTTTTATAGCCATTTTATCGCTTATAAGGTGTTAAAGCTAGACGATAACAGAGCCACGCCCGCATGCGTAAGGAATGACGGCAAGGATTTTGTGCCAACCGATAAAGCCATCACCTTTGGGCATCATTTCGCCGCTATTGCTGGGGCTGGCCCTTTAGTAGGCCCGATACTGGCCGCTCAAATGGGTTACTTGCCCTCTATCTTATGGATTTTGATAGGCTCGGTTTTAGGGGGTTGCGTGCATGATTTTGTGGTACTTTTTGCTTCCATTAGGCGCGATGGCAAGTCTTTAGGCGAAATGATCAAGCTTGAAATGGGTCAATTTGTAGGGATGATCGCAAGTCTGGGCATTTTAGGGATCATGCTCATTATCATTGCGATTTTAGCGATGGTGGTGGTGAAGGCTTTAGCGCATTCGCCTTGGGGCTTTTTTACGATCGCAATGACTATTCCCATTGCGATTCTTATGGGGCTTTACATGCGGTTTTTCAGGCCGCATAAGATTTTAGAAGTTTCTGTTATCGGCTTTATTTTGTTGATTATAGCGATTTATGCGGGTAAATACGTTTCTTTAGATCCCAAACTAGCGTCAATTTTTACTTTTGAGGCTAGCTCTTTAGCGTGGATGATCATGGGTTATGGTTTTGTGGCTTCTATTTTACCGGTATGGTTTTTACTCGCTCCACGAGATTATTTAAGCACTTTTTTAAAAATTGGCGTTATAGGGGTGTTGGTTGTGGCTATTGTTTTTGTCGCTCCGCCTTTACAAATCCCTAAAATCACGCCCTTTGTAGATGGCAGTGGGCCTGTGTTTGCAGGAAGCGTGTTCCCTTTCTTGTTTATCACGGTGGCTTGCGGGACGATTAGCGGCTTTCATGCTTTAATTTCTTCAGGCACGACCCCTAAAATGCTCGCTAAAGAAAGCGACGCCAGGCTAGTGGGCTATGGCTCTATGGTGATGGAGAGCGTTGTGGCTCTTATGGCGTTGGTGTGCGCAGGGATCTTGCACCCAGGGCTTTATTTCGCTATCAATTCGCCAGAAGTGAGCATCGGTAAAGATATAGCTGATGCGGCTTCGGTGATTAGCTCATGGGGGTTTAGTATCAGCGCTGAAGAAATCCGTGAAATGACCAAAAACATCGGCGAAAGCTCCATTTTGAGCCGCACCGGTGGGGCGCCCACTTTTGCGATCGGTTTAGCGATGATCGTGTATCACATTTTAGGGGATCCAAGCGTGATGGCGTTTTGGTACCATTTTGCGATTTTGTTTGAAGCTTTGTTCATTTTAACCGCTGTGGATGCTGGCACACGAACCGCTCGTTTTATGATTCAAGATCTGCTCGGTAATGTTTATAAGCCTTTGGGTAATCTTAGTTCTTATAAGGCTGGGATTTTTGCCACTCTTTTGTGCGTGGCAGGGTGGGGGTATTTCTTGTATCAAGGCACGATCGATCCTAAAGGGGGGATTTATACGCTATGGCCTTTATTTGGCGTGAGCAACCAGATGTTAGCGGGCATGGCGTTGTTGTTGGTTACGGTGGTGTTGTTTAAAATGGGGCGTTTTAAGGGGGCGATGATAAGCGCCTTACCGGCAGTTTTGATTTTATCCATCACTTTTTATAGCGGTATTTTAAAGGTGGCGCCAAAGAGTAATGATAGCGTGTTGAATAATGTTTCTCATGTGGCGCAAATGCAAATCATCAAAGAAAAAATGGCTACCACTACCGATGAAAAAGCGCTAAAAACGCTCCAAAAATCCTTTTTTAACCATGCGATTGATGCGATTTTGTGCGTGTTTTTCATGCTTGTAGCGCTTTTGGTGCTGATTGTGAGCGTTAGGATTTGCTCAAACGCTTATTTCAAAAACAAAATTTACCCGCCGCTGGCTGAAACGCCCTACATCAAAGCCGCTTGAATAAAAAAGGGGTTTTAACCCCCTTTAAATCCATAAAAAAAAATTTGACCCTATTCGTGAAGCGTGCAAACACTAAAGATATTTGGGATTTCTGTTTTGGTTCTTAAAAAGCTATCGCTTGCTTTTTTAAAAGCTCAATTTTGAAGATGATGAAGATGATGATTTTTGCTTAATGGGTATGATTTAAAAGGGGCTTTTGCTTGAAAAGAAATTTTATATAATAGAGATTAGAGGAACAGCGTTAAAAAACGCCTATCATATCGTAGGAGACAGCATCAAAATGATGCCTATCGTATTTTGTGATCATAGCGTCAAAAAGATGCCTACCATAATCATAGGGTAGCATCAAAAAGACGCCTACCATAATCATAGGGTAGCATCAAAAAGATGCTACTAGAGCCGTGTATAAAGCGCTCCTGTCAGAATAAAGGGCGGGGAAGTCTTTAGGCACAGGCCCGTTTTCACCCGGTTTAAAGCCTTTGTTAGTATGCACGCCATAATACGCAAGATCCACGCTACCGCTCAAATATTCATTGAATTTATAGCCTAAAGAGATCATCGCTCTCGCTTCCCAAGAGACTACTGAATTGGAATATTGCGTGGCGAATTTCCATGTGAATTTTTTGGCAAAATGAGTGCCGCCACAAGAAAGGAAAATGGTAGCGGCGTCTCTTTTAAGGGCTGTGCCTGTAAAACCCGCATAGACGCTGTTACTCCCCATGATCACACCGCTTGGATTCCCCATGTTGCCTATCCAACCATTAGCGTTTTGAAAGACTTTATAAAAAGCGATGGAAACATTGTAATTGTTTATATCAAAGCGTTGGCGGATAATGAGGTTTTGCCCGTTTTGAGTGGCTGGCGTGTCGTATCTATAGACTGGGCTTCCATTGGATTTAACGATCATCCAAGGGTAGTAAATGGGGAAAAACCCTATGACAGCTGTATCAGAGCGAAAGCCTGTGCCGCTAAAATTGGGGTTAGAGTCCCAACCAATCTTAACGCCTGGAGCGTTAAAGATTTGAGGCGAAAGGTAATAAAAGCCTTCTATGAGAAAACGATGAGGTTTATAGGTGAGTTGCACCGCATGCGTGCCATAAAGCACCTTTCGCCCATGGCTATCATAACCTCCCTTATCGTTTTTGGTAAAGCCTCCGCTATAAGTGGTCCGTGCGGCAAACCAATCCATTAAAAACGAGCCGTAAGCGAACGCCCTCCCAAAAGAGCTAAACCAAGTCAAGCGCGCATGCTTGTATTGCCCAGAAACTTGAAAGCCTTGCGTTTGACCGCTTTTATAAGGCATAGTGGAGAGATAGCGCCCGGCTTTTATTTCAAAATAATTCTTATAAGCGTATTCTAAATACGCGTCGCTAAAGACATAGTTGCGGACATTTTTATTGTGTTTCATGTTCTGTGTCTCAAGGCTATCGGTCTGTAAGATATTCGTATAGCCCCCCATGAACCCATCGTAATAACCAAAGAGGTTGTAAGCCACAGATCCGTCTTCAAACTTCTTCGTGCCGTCATAGAAAATAGATCCGACCATGCCCCCTATTTTGCCTTTTAGAACATGATCTGAAACCTTTTTGGGTAACAGGCTAAAACCAAGCCCTAAATAGCCCGCAATCGTTGCGAATTGCTGCATAGGGTAGATGCCTCTTTCTTTATTGATTTTATGCTGGTTAAAACCGATAGTGCTGGATTGATCCACAAAGCCATTGAGCTTAGCTTCAAAACCTTGTAAAGAAGAGCTTAAAAATGCCCCAAAGAATAAAACCTGACTTGCCTTTTTCATGCATGCCTCCTAAAATGAGATTGATAAATGCAAATACTTTTAAAGATAAATCTATTCTTTAGTTTTTATTATTCTTAGCTTTGAAATAATTATAATATGTAAAATAATGCGTATGATGAGAAAGTCAAGCTTTTAAAAGCTAAAAACGATTAATTTGTGGAAAATTTACTCTCTTTAAATTCAAATGGCTAATATATGGCGCTAAAATCCGTTATGATTGACGGATTATTTTGAATGGAGCGCTTGAGAATGGGGTTAAGCTTCGCTTCATTGTTTTTAGGTTTCACTTTGCCGCAAAGAAACCTATTGGTTATAGTTCTTATACAATTCTATTAAATGCTTAGTGGAGCTGTCAAAATAAGCGTTGCTTTTATGCCCTTCTAATTCCTGTAAAATCGGCACGGCTAATTCTTTCCCAAGCTCCACGCCCCATTGATCAAAGCTGTTAATATCCCAAATAACCCCCTGCACAAAGACCTTATGCTCATAAAGAGCCACCAACGCCCCAATATTGCTTGGTGAAATCTTTTCTAATAAAAGGATATTAGAGGGGCGGTTGCCAAAAAACACCCTGTGGTGGGCCAAGTCTTTGGCTTCATCTTTGTCTAAGCCTTTAGAAAGCAATTCCCCAAGCGCTTCTTCATAACTCTTGCCTTTCATGAAGGCTTGTGCTTGCGCTAAAACATTGCTGAATAAAATCTCATGGTGGCCTTTAGCGTTAGGCTTTTTATCCAAAGAGGCGATAAAATCGATGGGGATTAAATGCGTGCCTTGATGCAAGAGCTGGAAAAAGGCGTGCTGAGCGTTAATGCCCATATCGCCCCAAACAACAGGGCAGGTGTCATAGGGGATGATTTCGCCTTTTTTGCTGATGCGTTTGCCATTGCTTTCCATATCTAATTGCTGAATGAATTTGGGGAAATGCCTTAAATACTGATCATAAGGAGCGATCAAGTGGCTTTTGGATTGGAAAAAATTGATATACCACACGCCAATTAGCCCCATTAAAACGGGTAAATTGCTTTCAAAAGGGGTGCTTCTAAAATGCTCATCCATCAAATACGCTCCTTTCAAAAGAGCGTTAAAATTTTTCTTCCCTAAATAGATCATAATGGATAAGCCAATAGCCGACCACAAGCTATATCGCCCCCCTACAAAATCCCAAAATTCAAACATGTTATGCTCGTCAATGCCAAATTGTTGCACGGCTTCTTTATTGGTGGATACCGCTACAAAGTGCTTAGCGATATGCTTTTCATCGCCGCTCCTTTCTACAAACCATTTTCTAGCGGTTAGGGCGTTGGTTAAGGTTTCTTGAGTGGAAAAAGTCTTAGAAGCCACGATAAAAAGTGTGCTAGCCGGATTGATTTTTTCCAAAATGTCTAAAATCTGCGTGCCATCCACATTAGACACAAAATGCATTTTTAATCTCGGATGGCCGTAGCGTTTTAAGGCGGTGCAAACCATTAAAGCGCCTAAATCTGACCCCCCAATGCCGATATTGACAATATCAGTGATCACTTGATTGGTATAGCCCAATCTTTTACCACTCCTCACGCTATCGCTAAAGGCTCGCATGCGTTTTAAAACGCTCCGAACGCTTTTTAACACTTCCATGTTGTCTAGCAAGATTTCTGCGTCATTCAAGCTTCTTAAGGCGGTGTGTAAAACGGCCCTTTTTTCGGTGGTGTTGATTTTTTCGCCCTTAAACATCGCTTCAATCTTTTCTTTTAAAGAGCAATCGTTCGCTAATTCAAAAAGAAGCTTTAAGGTGGTATCGTTCAAGCGGTTTTTGGAATAATCCAAGCTCAAGCTTTCCAATTGCACGAAATAACGGCTCGCTCGCTCTTTATCTTTAAAAAACCAATCGCGCATATGCGCTTCTTTGATTTCTTCATAATGTTTGAGTAATTTTGGATAAGTTTTTAATTGGGTTAGCATCAATACCCCTTAATGAAAAGATATAACGCCGTATTATAAGCTAGTTTTAATTATAATTTTCAAATGTTAAGAAAAAACATTTTAGCTTACTATGGAGCGAATTTTCTCTTAATCATCGCTCAAAGCTTGCCCCATGCGATTTTAACCCCCTTGTTGCTTTCTAAAGGGCTTAGTTTGAGTGAAATCTTGCTCGTGCAAACCTTTTTTAGCTTTTGCGTGTTGGTGGCTGAATACCCAAGCGGCGTTTTAGCGGATTTGATGAGCCGGAAAAACCTATTCCTGGTTTCTAATGCCTTTTTAATCGCTAGTTTTTCGTTTGTTCTGTTTTTTGATAGCTTTATTCTCATGCTTTTAGCGTGGGGGCTGTATGGTTTGTATAGCGCATGCTCTAGCGGCACGATTGAAGCTTCACTCATCACAGACATTAAGGAAAACAAAAAAGATTTATCCAAGTTTTTAGCCAAAAACAATCAAATTACTTATTTAGGCATGATTATAGGGAGTTCTTTGGGGTCGTTTTTGTATCTCAAAATCCATGCGATGCTGTATATCGTGGGGATTTTTTTAATCATGCTTTGCGCGCTAACGATCATCATTTATTTTAAAGAAAAAGAAGCGGATTTTAAAAGCCAAAAAAGCCTGAAACTCCTTAAAGAGCAAGTCAAAGGCAGCCTTAAAGAGCTTAAAGATAACCCCAAGCTTAAAATTTTATTAGTGGGGCATTTGATTACGCCTATCTTTTTTATGAGTCATTTTCAAATGTGGCAAGCGTATTTTTTAAAACAAGGCGTTAAAGAGCAATACCTTTTTATGTTTTATATCGCTTTTCAAGTGATTTCCATCCTCATTCATTTTTTAAAAGCCAAAAATTACAGCCAAAAAATCGCCTTGAGTTCGCTTGTGGTGTTGCTAGGCGTTAGCCCCTTGTTGCTTAGCAATATCCCTTATTGTTTCATAGGGGTGTATGCGCTCATGGTGGCGTTTTTTGCTTACATGAGTTATTGCTTGGGGTATCAATTCTCCAAATTTGTTTCTAAAAACAACATTTCATCGCTCTCATCGCTTTTATCAAGCTGTGTGCGCGTGGTTTCTGTGCTAGTTTTATCGCTCAGCAGTTTGGAACTGCGTTACTTTTCACCCCTAACTATCATCACCATGCATTTTGCCTTGACGCTTCTCATCCTCTTTTTCTTTTTGTATAAGGCTAAGCCGTTTGATGAGTGATGGATATTGAACACAGAATGCAAAAAATGCCAAAAAACATTTTTTTAAATAAAAATATAAAAGAGCTTGACGCTAGTCAAGCGATAGCTTATTAAAAAGGCGGTCTTAGGGGGTTAGGGGGTTTTTAGTTGGGGGTTATAGGGGGAATTATTTCAAAACACCCCCTTAAGGAAATGAGTTTTGCTATAGAATAAAAACTATAACCTTTTAGCGATTTCTTGCGCAACATCATAGCCATGATTGAGTGCGGTAGCGATGCTCGCTCCTGATTTGAATAAAATATCGCCCACGATGAATAAATTAGGGATATTGTTGCTCTCTAAATTTTCTTTCACTACAGGGATATTAGTGCTAGGATCTAATTCTAAAGAACAGCGTTTAAAAAATTCTAAAGGGGTAGAGCCGCCGATCGCATACAGCAAGCGATCAAAACTCTCGCTCGTGTTATCAGTGAAATTAACCTTAATTTGAGTGCCATCTTCTTCTAGGCTTTCAATATCCACTCCAAGCTTGCTTTTAAGCGTGTTATTGTCTAGAACTTCTTGCAAGTTTTTAGCGTTGTCTTCATTGATGCGGCTGAATTCTTTTTTGCGGTAATTGAGAGTGGTAGGGGTGGTTTTGCACAAAGCAATGGCGTATTCCACCGCTGAGTTGCCTCCGCCGATCACAAGGGTTTTTTCATTTTCCTTACAATCATTGATGCTAAAAACCACTTGTTTGGAGAGCGCGACAGGGATTTTATAAGCAGTAGGGCGGTTTGGCTGGCCCATTTTCCCGATCGCAACCACCACAAATTTAGCATGATAGGTTGTATTAGAAGTGGTGGTAACTTTAAACAGCTCGCCCTCTTTTTTCACACTTTCAATATCGGTTTTATAGCTTGGCGTGATGTGATGCTCTTTTAAAAGGTTAGTGAAATTCTCTAAAGTTTCTTCTTTAAAGCTGTCTTTAAAAGGGATATGCCCTCTAAGCTCTACGATTTGTTTTTTATAATCTTTATCAATCCTTTTACCGGCTTTATAAAACTTTTCCAACATGCCTGAATGGCTTTCGGTTTTTTCGCATAAAAGCACTTTTTTAACGCCGGCTATTTCGCATTCTACGGCCGTAGCAATGCCCCCAGGCCCTGCGCCTACTATCAACACGTCTAAAATTTCTTGGTTCATTCCTATCCTTTTATTTTAATTCTTTTTAATTCTTTTGGCGTTTTTCTTGTAAAATCGCTTCGTTCAAATCGCTCGCGCTGTCATATAACACGCTTTCAAGCATGCGTTTTTCATCGTCAAACTGACCGCTTTTAACCCCCCATAAAAACGCTATTAAGCCTACCAATCCCATAAGCACTGAGACAACTAACATGATGGTTAAAATTTCTGTATTCATCTCTTTAATCTTTATGATTAGGATTGCATGAACTGATTATTATACTAAAAGATAGCGTTTAAATCACCAATAGGTTGAATAAGTTTGGATAACATGAAAATAAAAACGAATCAAAAGAGGGTTTTTATGCAAGAAGCGTTGTTGCGTTTTCAAGAGGGTTTTAAGGAGTGGGGTTATCTTATTTTATTTTTATATTCTTTAGGGGGTGGGTATGTGGGGATTGTCATCGCCTCTATTTTGAGCGCTACCACGCACGCTTTAGATATAAAAATAACCATTCTTGTCGCTTTTTTAGGGAATATGGTAGGGAGTGGGGCTCTTGTAATCTTTGCCCGCTATCAAAAAAGAGAGTTTTTAAAGTATTTCCAAAAGCATAGAAGAAAGCTTGCTTTGGCGAGTTTGTGGGTGAAACGCTACGCCTTGCTCATGATTTTTGTCAATAAATATTTGTATGGGATTAAAAGCGTTGTGCCTTTGGCAATTGGTTTTAGCAAATACCCTTTAAAAAGGTTTTTATGGCTTAATGTTTTTTCCAGTTTTTTGTGGGCGTTAATCGTGGGGAGCGTTTCTTTTCAAGCGAGCGATTGGGTGAAAACGCTGTATGAAAGGCTTTCTCATTACACTTCGTTTTTTGTGATAAGCTTTGCTCTTATCGCGCTTTTAATATGGTTTTTATTGAAACGATATTCGTGCAAAATGGGTTTTTAAGCAAGATGTTTAATTAAATGCGCTAGACTACGCCCACAAGCATTCGCTAAAAGCGGATGCGTTAATATCTTAAAAATAAGGATTGAGAACATGGGAAAAATTGGTATCTTTTTTGGGACAGACAGCGGGAACGCTGAAGCTATCGCTGAAAAAATCAGCAAGGCTATTGGTAATGCCGAAGTGGTTGATGTGGCTAAGGCTTCTAAAGAGCAATTTAATAGCTTCGCAAAGGTTATTTTAGTCGCTCCAACAGCGGGTGCGGGCGATTTGCAAACAGATTGGGAAGACTTTTTAGGCACGCTAGAAGCGAGCGATTTTGCGAATAAAACCATTGGGCTTGTGGGCTTGGGCGATCAAGACACTTACAGCGAAACTTTCGCAGAAGGCATTTTCCACATTTATGAAAAAGCTAAAGCCGGCAAAGTGGTAGGGCAAACTTCTACTGATGGTTATCATTTTGAAGCTTCTAAAGCGGTAGAAGGCGGTAAATTCGTGGGTCTTGTGATTGATGAAGACAATCAAGACGATCTCACTGATGAGAGGATTTCAAAATGGGTAGAACAAGTTAAAGGTTCTTTCGCTTAATCTTTAAAAGCCCTAAATTTTAGGGCTTTTTTAAAACTTCTTTTTATATTTTATTGATGCTAGAAATAGACAACCAAACCCCGCTAAAATCAGACTTTTTATTATTAGAAAAAATCGCAAATTTTTTAGCCCCCACTCAAATCATTGAGCTTGTTTTAGTGAGCGATGAAACCATGCGAGAAATCAACCGGGATTTAAGGGACTGCGATTACGCCACTGATGTTTTGAGCTTCCCTTTAGAAGCGATTCCTCACACCCCTTTAGGGAGCGTGGTGATTAATGCGCCATTAGCTCAAGAAAACGCCCTGAAATTAGGGCATAGCTTAGAAGAGGAGATCGCTCTTTTATTCATTCATGGGGTGTTGCACTTGTTAGGCTATGACCATGAAAAAGATAAGGGCGAACAACGCCAAAAAGAGGGCGAACTCATTAAAGCTTTTGACTTGCCTTTGAGTTTGATTGAACGGACGCAAGAGTGTTAAATCTGCTCTAATACTGACAAATAAAGCTTTTAATTTTTAAGAAATGGTATTTTTTAAAATTTGCAAAAATGCTTTTTAGTATTTTTTCAAAGCCCTTCATAGTAATACGACTGCGTGATGCCTTTAATGAAAGTTAAGGGATCGTTGATATTAGAACTCAAATGCTTTTTTAAAAGCGTTTTGATTTCCAAATCATTCACAGGACTCCTTTCCATTGCGCTCAAATAAGCGGCTTTATCAATCCTATCCCAAAGCACGATTTTTTTCAATTCCTTTTTAAGCAACAAATCAAGCCATATCCTTGTGGCTCTGCCATTACCCTCCAAAAAAGGGTGGGCGATATTCATTTCCACATATTTTTCTATGATTTGATTGAAATTATTTTGCGGCATGCTCTCAATTCTGGGTAAAATCAAATCCAAATACAAGCAGTTAGCGAACCTGAAATTCCCTTTAGAAATATTTTTATCCCTGATTTTCCCGGCAAATTCATACAACCCTTCAAACAAAAACCGATGGATTTCTTGCAAGCCCTTGATCGTGCCTACTTCTATGGTGTCAATCAGACCGCTTTGGATCAAATGCTTGGCTTTTTCTAAACTCTGCCTGTCTAAATACATCGCACTGTTTTTTAAGAGTGTAATTTTTAGAGACGCATTTTTTTCACGCTTTCATGGCATGCTTTGATGAACGCTCCCCTAACCCCCTTTTTTTCTAAAACGCTCAAGCCTTCAATCGTTGCGCCTTTAGGGGTGCAAATTTGCTCTATAATCATTTCAGGGCGTTCTTTTTCTAACAGCTTGGCAAAGCCTTTAAAACTCATCTTCACCAATTCTAAAGAATCTCTAGCGTTCAAGCCCTCTCTAATACCGGCATCTTTCAAACTGCTCGCTACCAAGCTTAAAAACGCAAGCGCGCTCCCATTGGTCGCTATACTGGCATCCACCTGCTCTTCATTACCCACTCGCACGCAATTCCCAAAACTCTCAATAATGCTCAAAGCCTTTTGGCTTATTAAGGGCATGGGCGATTTTTCACACACCGCCGTAGAAGATAGGGCGAACTTGCTCGCAATGTTAGGCATGCATTTTAAGTAATGTAAAGAATCTATCGCATCACTTAAAGCTTCAAAATTTACGCCAGCTAAAGCGCTCAAAACGCTTTTAGCCTGCCCTTGATAATTAAAATCCTTAAGGTTATAAGGCTTAAACAATAAAAACACGAATTTTTGGTGTATATTAATAGCGTCTTTGTAAGGCACGATCTGGGCTTGAATGTTTTTTTCTTGTAAAAAGGGGGCGATTTTTTCAGGGTTTCGCCCGGTAACCTCTAAAATAAAACGCTTGGATAAAATTTCATGAGAGCCTTCTAAAATCGCTTGAGCCATATTCCCATAGCCGATGAATTGTAAGATTTCCATGACACACCCTTTTTTTAAAACCCCATGATGTAATTGATATAGAAAGTATAAAGCCTCCTGTAGCTCACATCAGCCCCGGCGCTATTCAAATACGCTTGATTGATGAGAGGCACTTTAATCCCAAATTCCACGCTCTTTTGGCTGATGACCCCTTGATTGTGGAACTTCTTAGCGAAACGCTTAAACTCCGCAAAGTTGGTGCGCACCCCAAAATTCAGCGCCACTTGAAAATTCGTTGAATGGATGTCATTGGCGTTCCCCCAATTGTCAATGATTTGTTGCCTTAAAGAGCTAAGCCAAGTCGCGCCTCCTAGTTGGACCCCAGCAAACAGCCCAAAATTCAACGCTTTAGTGTTGTAAGTCCTCCTGAATAGATTCCATAAAAAATCCGTGCCTACCCCATAAGCAAAGATATTCGCTTTCACGCTTTGATTGGCTAGGCCTATTTCACTAAAGCCGTAATCAAAGAAAAAATAATGCCTAAGGCCTAATTTTCTCGCTTTACCAAAGAAGTATTTATAGCCCAAACCAACCCCTAAGCCATTGCTCATGCCGTGTTGGGTGCTTTTAGCGGCCGCATACTGGCTTAAAACGGGTTGAGAGCCGTAGTTATTGGCTTGGTTTTGCGCGTTTTGAACCTGATTTCTGGCGTTAATCATCGCATCAATGAGTTTTTGTTGCACCATAAAGAAGGTTTTATCCCCTAAAAGCTGCCGTAAGGTTTGCGAGAACGACTGAATGGTGGTGGTGTTAGAAGTGATTTCTTGGAGCAAGGTTAAAATCGCATTAGGGCTAATGTCGTTTTGTAAGGCTTGAAACCCTTGAGAAATAGCGCTCGTAATGGCTTGAAAAGCGCTTGTAAGACTAGTAGACACATTACTATCATTATTTTGGATAAACCCGGCGGTTTTAATAAACTCGGTGAGCAAATGGATTAAATTATTCGTATCGCTCACCCCATTTATAGGGATTGCCCCTAAAAGGTTGATAAGCCCACCGGAGCAAGTAGTGCCACTACTACCGCTACTACCATTACACAAATTACTGAGACTGCTACTATTATTTTTTAGCGCTTCAAAGAATTGTTTTAAGCCGTTTTCAACGCCTTTATTATTCCCAGAGCTGGCGATAATGTCGGCTATTTTTTGGGCGTCATTATAGACTTTTTGCAAATTGCTGTCGGTTGTGGTGGCTGTGTTTGCGGTAGTAGTGCTTGTGGCACTTTGTTTGTTGGGGGTGTAGCAATTACTGCTATTTCCATTCGATCCATTGGTGCATGTTTGATAGCCGTTGTTACTGCCACTATTAGCACTACTATTATAAGTCCCTAATTTCCCATCACTGGCGTCTGTGAGCATCTGGTAGGCTGTAGTGATTTGACTAGTGCCATTCCCGCTTCCACTGCTTCCGCCACTCGCACCATTGCCCCCATTAACGCCCTTAAGATTTGTGATAATTTGATTGAGCAAACCACCGCTAGTGAGCGTGATTTGTTGGACATTGTAGGTGATAGTGTTCCCACCACTGCTCCCGCTTTGAGTTGTCGCTTGTGTTTGATACCCTAAAGCGCTTTGCAGCCCGCTGTAATAAGCCTTAGAATCGGACCATTGCTGATAGCACCAATTGCCACCACTCCCATTCGTTCCGCTCGCGCATGCGTTATTGTTGTTTGCTGCCCCGCTTGTTTGTTGGGTTTGTTGGCTTTGAGCGATTAAAGCGCTCATGTCTGCAGGCACTTGCTGGTTAATGGTATTGATGAGCTGGTAAAAATTCGCCCTCAATTGGATGCGTAAATCTTGGTTATTATTAGTAGTTAAATTTTGCGATTGACTCCCATTAGGGTTATTAGTGTTATAAATCGCATTCGCCCAAGCTTGGATATTACTTTCTTGGTTTTGAAAAGCGCTTTGAATGCTTTGCTGGAAATTGCTGACATTTTGCAATACGGTGTTTAAAGCTCCCATCACCGTGCTGTTAGGGGATTGGGTGGTTGGCCCGCTGCTTTGAGCTAAATTAGTCGTTTTAGCTTCTTCTTCATTATTCACCACCACCATCGCTTTCAGTTTGGAAGCGTTGCTTTTAGCTTGAGCGGTAGTGGTAGTCCCATTAGAGCTTAAAATGTTTTGCAATTGGGCGTTCCCGCTGATGCTCAAACCCCCTGAAGAGCTTGTATTGCATGAACTTGTCCCGGATTGTGTCCCATTAGCGCATAAGATCTTGGCGTTTTTTTGCAAATTTTCTTCTGAAGTTTTTAAAGAGTTATAAACGCTCCACACTTGAGAGACAAGGTTAAAAGAATTCACGCCGATCTGCTCTTTGCCGTTGATGGTTTGGACTTTGGAGGTAGCGACTAAAGAATTGTCAAAGCTGTTTGTGTTATTTGCGGAGTTTGTGTTGCTTGTGGAGCTTGTCGCTGAGCATGAAATCCCGCTAGAAGCGCTGCTAGTAATACTCCCGGTAGCAGTCATGCAATCATAGGCGCTGATATTTTGCCCTTGAGCGTTGGTAACCGTGCCGATTTGGTAGTTATTGGAAGTGTTTTTGAGCAAGTTTTTAGGCTCGCTAAAACTGATCCAAGAAATTTGTTTTAAAGCGTTATTGTATTGTTCTATCGTGCTTTCATAGGCTTGGAAATTCAAAGCGTTGTGCAAGTTGTTTAAATTATAAGTGGTGTTGTTGATCGCATTGTTGTCTAAAGTGTTGATAGCCACGCTTTGAAGCTTTTGGGCAATGGCTTGGACTTGCTGGTTGGCTTGGTTGTTTGAAGTGGGGGTTGCGGCTAAAGGGGCTAAATTTTGGATGAATTGCTCTAAACACTGGACTTGATTAGTGCAACCATTGGGGTTATTTTGATTATTAGTGCTTAATGTCCCTTGTAAGGTGTTCATTAAAAGGGTGTTGTTGTATTGTTGTTGGTTATTGCTGTTTGAATAAGTGGAGCCTAAAATGGAATTAGCTGGATAGAATACGATTTGACCTGGTGGGTTTAACACCACATGCGTTGAGGTTGTGGTGGGGAAAACCCCAACCCCTAAAGTGTTTAAAGCGTTAACAAGAGCGCTCACATAAGCGGTATTATTGCTAGAAGCGTTCACCGCATCGGTTAGATTGGAGAGTAAGGATTGCGCGTAAGTGGTGCTAGTGGTTTTAGTGATGCTGTGTTCAATTTGTTGCAATAATTCTGTCATGGATTGCGCGGTGTTTTGGAGTTGGGCTTTGACTTCTTTGGTGTTGTTGCTAGGATTAAGGCTATTGATAGAGCTAATGATGCTAGTGCTTAGCGCGATGCCCTGATCAAACGCGCTTTGGGTGTTGGAAAGGAGTTTGGCTGTGATTTGTGAAGAGTGGGCTTTTAAGGGGTCAGAGCTTCCTTTAAGCCCTATGATTTGTTGGGAAATGCTAGAGATTTGACGGCTAGAATAAAAGTCTTTTCTTTTGCCAATTTGATTTAGGATATTAGAAATGCCTTCTAATTGGTTGCCCACCGTGTTACTCACGCCATAGCCTAAAGCGTCAATGATGCTTTGAGAGCTTAAAGTGATAAGGCCGGTAGTAGGCCCTGCAATATTGATCGCGCTTTGAGTAACGCTATTGATGATGTTTTCATTTTCTAAGAGTTGTTTGTTATTGATGAATTGTTGCGTGCCACCGATTTGATAGCCTACAGACATATACCAGCCATTGTCTTCAGCTAAGAGAGAGCCAATTAAAAAGAATGGTATGAATTTTCTAGCTTTTTTTATCATATTTTTCCCTTATTTTGTTTAATCAAAAGCCTATGTTGTAGCCCACATAAAAACTAAAGGCTCTTCTATACTTCGCTGTAACGCCTTCTGATTGGTAATAGGTGTGATAAAGCACCGGTATTTTAAGACCAAATTCTACCCCTTGAGAAAAACGAGATCTTTTTTGATGAGCGATTTTGGAAAAATTAGTCCTTATGCCTAAATCAAAAAGGAATTGGAAAGAAGTGTCTTTGGGCTTGAGATGGTTGCCATCCACTTGATCTAAAAAATTCGTTTTCCAGGTTTGCCCTGCCAGTTGGATACCGGCAAAAAAACCTATATCTATCGCTTCAGTCCCCCTTTTTCTCGTGAAAACGTTATAAAGAAAGTCCGTGCCCGCTCCATAGCTAGAGAGGGTGGCTTTCACTAAAGAAGATTCTGCGCCAAATTGAGCGTAACCAAAATCATAAAAGCCATAATACCTAAGCCCAAACATGCGCTTTTTGCCAAAGAATTGCTTATAGCCCATTTTCACGCTAAAGCCGTTCATGTTATTAGAATTAGAGTTATGCTCCAAAAAATTCCTAGCAAAGCCCATTTGATAGACTTGATTCACTTTAGTTTGCATTTCATCAATCACCCCGCCAATCACTGCTTTAGAGCGATAAAGCCCATAAGCCATTAAAGTTTTTGCTGTGGGGGAATAGGGGTTGGCTAAGATCTTGTCTATTTGCGCAGGGGTGGGGGCGTTTGTGGCTTGCTCTAGTTGGTTCATGATGACTTTTTGCTCTTGTTGGGCTTGTTGCGGGGTTAAATTATTTTGTGGGGTTACATTATTGGTATTAGCTTTTCCTCCATAGCTAGGCAAGAAATTCAAACTTTTGTTGTTTAAATCCAAATAGGGGGCGACCCAATTGGTGATAAAATCCCCATACGCTACGGTGTTATTGAGCAAGCTTTCCCCATAGTTGATCGCTTCTTGCATCTGGTTATAGCTTGAAGTGCCTGTCAGTTTAGCGGCTTTATTGGCGAAATTTTGCATGCCTGAAAAGATCATAGAAGCGGTGATGCCATTAGCGATGATGCTATCGGCTAAATAATAGACTGCCGAGCTAGGGTGGTAGGTGTATTGGCCATTGCCTGATCCAATTGTCGCTCCAGCGGGTAATGCTTTTAAGGGCACTTGCGTAGTTCCATTAGCGTCGTTTTTGGTGTAATAACCCGGGCCGCTAAAGCTTTGGTAGCCTTGTTGGGAATCGCTGCCATTAGGGGCTTTATTATAAGTGAAGCCAAATTGCTTTTCATTCGCTAAGCCCCCTAAAATCCCTGCTTGCATTAAAGCCTGGAAGATGTTTTGGGCGTTTTGAGCGATAGATTTAGCTTCGTTAGTAGCGGTGCATTGGTTTTGAGTGCTGCAAATGGTTTGATTGTTATTAGCTGTGGCTAAGCCGTCTTGTAAAAGGTGTTGCAAGACTTCAGGGCTAAAATTCACGGAATTACCGCTATTAAAAGATTTATTCGTTAAGGTTTGATTATACCAGAGCGTGGTTAAAGCGTTGGTAATATCATCGTTTAAAGCGTTCATGGTATTAGCTAGACCCTCAGGTAATGCAATAACAGTGCTTTGATTGCCAAACTTGACGTTAAAGACTTTGGCGTTAGAAAGATTTTCAGGGTTACGGATTAAAGTCTCGCCGATGAGTTGGGTGAGCTTGTTTAAATTATTGACCAGAGATTGCATATCAAAGGTGGCATTGACATTGCCTCTTGGGGGGTTGTTGCCTGTATCGCCATTTTGGGCGTTTTGTTGATAGCCCCCCGCATAGAGCAAACATCTTTTAGAAGGATCAGGGCAGAGCATTTGCATTAAAACTCTCGTTTGTTGGCCCATCGCTTCTAAATAATAGGCTAAAGGCACTGCCGCAGATTCTAGAGCGATAGCGTTTTGGCGGATGTAGGTGGATGCGGCTTGACTGGCGTTAAGCCCTGAGTTATCCACCCTTTGAATGGCTAGAGAAGTTTGATAACTCACCCCCATAAAAAACCCATCGTCTTCTGCCACTAAGGGATTGAGAAAAAATAAGGGGAGTAGGCTAGAATAGATAAGCCATTTTTTATTAAAAACAAAGTTTTGCAAGGGGTTATCCTTTTCTTTTTAAAAGATTTGAGCTATCCTAAATTTTATCTTATTTATCGCTTAAGTTTAATGGTTAGTCGCTTAATTGTTGATTAAAATGGGCTATTTTAGGCGCTCAAAATCGTTTCAATGATGGTTTTTGCGCCGTCTTTAGCGATTTTTTGTTGCAATTGGTTGCTGATAGCGGTTAGGTTTTTATTGCCTTGATCGTCTTTTTGGTTGAGCTTTCTAATGACTTCAAAGAGTTTTTTAGGCAATAATTCATTTTGAGGCACGACATAGCATAAGTTTTCTTTTTCAAATTCTAAGACATTGTAATACTGGTGGTTATTGCTCGCAAAAGGGTAGGGGATAAAAATCGTGGGTAAGCCATTGGCGCACAATTCCCACACGCTACTAGCACCCGCTCGGCTCACACACAAATCCGCTCTATGCATGACTTCTGTGATGTTGTTGTGGAAAGCGAACAATTCTACCTTGTCCAACAGCCCTAATTCCTGGTAAAAAAAACGCATTCTTTCATGAGCGTTTGAGCCACAAATATGCGTGATTTTAATCCCTTGTTTGGTGAGTTTGGGAGCGTTTAATAAAGCGAATTCATTGATCGCTTTTGCCCCTTGCGAACCGCCTAAAAATAAAATATGCTTGATTTCAGTTCGAGTCCTAGCGGAATCAAAAAAAGCGTTTTGCACGGGATAGGAGGTTAAAACATGATGACCCTTATCTTTAAAAGCATAGCTTGAAAACACCGCTTTAGCTTTGGGGGAAAGGTAGCGATTAAGAGAGCCTTTAATCGCATTTTGCTCATGGATATAAAGGGGTATTTTATTGAGTAAGCTTGCAAAACTCGCCGGCCCTGCACTAAACCCTCCCACGCTAATGGTGTGCGTGATCTGGTGTTTTTTTAAGATTTCTTTAGCCTTAAATGTGGCTTTAGCTTGCAAAAATAAAGAGCCTATTTTTTTAAAAAAGCTTTTATTGACCACGCCTTGCGTGTTGAAAAAATAGCGTTCGCTAAATAAGGGGCTGTTTTCAAACCATTCTTTATCTTGCCCATAAGTGGAGCCTAAATAAATAGCCTCTATGCCTTGCTTTTCTAATTCTATGGCTAAGGCTTTAGCGATAGAGAGATGCCCCCCTGTGCCTCCCCCTGTAAGAGCGAATTTCATGCTAAAAACCCTTAAGCTCGTTCTCTTTCTTTAACCACAAAGCTTTTTAAAGGATCTCTAAAGCCAAAATCCGGATAATCCATCATAGAAAGCGCGACTTGAGCGCCAAAGCCATTTTTGGAATTAAACACTAAGGGGGCTAAGAAATTAACCATAGAATCTTCTAAATTTTTTTGCAACACGACCACGCAATACACCTCCACTTTGGAATGAGAATCTAATTCTAGCAGTAATTCTATGTATTTGGGTATCACAAAGCTGTATTCCCTCAAACAATAAGGATTCACTAAGACCATATCCAACGCCATGGGTGAATTGGTTTGGCTAATTAACCGGCTGAATAAGGAATCAATTTTTTCCAAACGCACTTCATTGATATGCTCAAATCCTAAAATAGGGGCTTTTAAAAAGTAATTCACTGGACTATCCTTTTTAATTTAAATGCTTTGTTGTATAATTTTAAAAAAATACGCAACAATTAAAAGCGTAAAAGCAAAAGGCGTTCCAAATCCAACCATTTTTGAAAGAACGCTCTATTTTAGGATAATAATAATAATGAAACAAGAACCCACCACCTACCAACCCCAAGAGATAGAAAAAAAGATTTATGAAATTTGCTCTCATAGGGGGTATTTTGAAATTGATGGCAATGAAAAAATCCAAGAAAAAGGCAAGCGATTTTGTTTGATGATGCCCCCTCCTAATGTGACCGGTATTTTACACATAGGGCATGCTTTAACTTTAAGCTTGCAAGATATTTTAGCGCGCTATAAACGCATGGATGGGTATAAGACTTTGTATCAGCCAGGGCTTGATCACGCTGGCATTGCGACGCAAAATGTTGTGGAAAAGCAGCTTTTAAGTCAAGGGATTAAAAAAGAAGATTTAGGGCGTGAAGAGTTCATTAAAAAAGTGTGGGAGTGGAAAGAAAAGAGCGGGGGAGCGATTTTAGAGCAAATGAAGCGTTTAGGCGTGAGCGCGGCTTTTTCTAGGACTCGTTTCACGATGGATAAGGGCTTGCAAAGAGCGGTCAAATTGGCGTTTTTGAAATGGTATGAAAAGGGCCTCATCGTTCAAGATAACTACATGGTGAATTGGTGTACTAAAGACGGGGCGTTGAGCGATATTGAAGTGGAGTATGAAGAGCGTAAGGGGGCGTTGTATTATATTAGATATTATTTAGAAAATCAAAAAGATTATTTAGTGGTGGCTACCACACGCCCTGAAACTTTGTTTGGCGATAGCGCGATTATGGTCAATCCTAACGATGAGAGATACAAGCATTTAGTGGGGCAAAAAGCGATCCTGCCTTTAATCAATCGCACAATCCCTGTTATCGCTGATGCACATGTGGAAATGGAGTTTGGCACAGGGTGTGTGAAGGTTACCCCCGGGCATGATTTTAACGATTATGAAGTGGGCAAACGCCACCATTTGGAGGCGATTAAAATCTTTGATGAAAAGGGGATTTTAAACACGCATTGCGGAGAATTTGAGAACCTGGAGCGATTAGAGGCCAGAGATAAGGTTGTAGAAAGATTAAAAGAAAACGCCTTATTGGAAAAAATAGAAGAACACACGCATCAAGTGGGGCATTGCTATCGTTGTCATAATGTGGTAGAACCTTATGTGTCTAAGCAATGGTTTGTCAAGCCTGAAATCGCTCAAAGTTCTATTGAAAAAATCCAACAAGGTTTGGCGCGATTCTACCCTTCTAATTGGATCAATAATTATAACGCTTGGATGAGGGAATTACGCCCTTGGTGTATCAGCAGGCAATTGTTTTGGGGGCATCAAATACCGGTATTTACTTGCGAGAATAACCACCAGTTCGTAAGCCTTGATACCCCTTTAAATTGCCCTACCTGTAAGAGTGAAAAACTAGAGCAGGATAAAGATGTGCTAGACACATGGTTTAGTTCAGGGCTATGGGCGTTCTCTACTCTAGGGTGGGGGCAAGAAAAAAGCGGTTTGTTTAATGAAAACGATTTGAAAGATTTCTACCCTAACACCACGCTCATTACCGGGTTTGACATCCTCTTTTTTTGGGTGGCCAGAATGCTTTTTTGCAGCGAGTCGCTTTTAGGCGAATTGCCCTTTAAGGATATTTACTTGCACGCCTTGGTTAGGGATGAAAAAGGTGAAAAAATGAGCAAATCTAAAGGCAATGTGATCGATCCTTTAGAGATGATAGAAAAATACGGCGCGGATAGTTTGCGCTTCACTTTAGCCAATTTGTGCGCTACGGGCAGGGACATTAAGCTTTCTACTACGCATTTAGAAAATAACAAGAATTTCGCCAACAAGATTTTTAATGCGGTGAGTTATTTGAAACTCAAACAAGAAGCTTTCAAAGATAAAGAGCGTTTGAACGAATACCAAACGCCTTTGGGGCGTTATGCGAAATCGCGCTTGAATCTTGTTACTAAAGAGGTTCGTAACGCTTTAGACAATTATCGTTTTAATGACGCCACGACTTTGTTATACCGCTTTTTGTGGGGGGAATTTTGCGATTGGTTCATTGAATTTTCTAAAGTGGAAAATGAAGCGATAGACGAGTTAGGGAGCGTGTTAAAAGAGGCTTTAAAACTTTTGCACCCTTTCATGCCCTTTATCAGTGAGTCTTTATACCACAAGCTCAGTAACACGGAACTAGAAAACGCTCATTCTATCATGGTCATGCCTTACCCTAAAGATTTGGTGCAAGATGAAAAATTAGAGCATGAATTTGAAGTGATCAAAGATTGCATCGTGTCTTTAAGGCGTTTGAAAATCATGCTAGAAACCCCACCGATTGTTTTAAAAGAAGCGAGCGTGGGATTGAGGGAGAAAATAGAAAACACAGAGCGTTTGCAAACTTACGCCCAAAAATTAGCGAAATTAGAAAAAGTCAGCGTGATTAGTTCTAAGCCTTTAAAAAGCGTGAGCGATGTGGGGGAATTTTGCCAGACTTATGCAAATTTAGAAAATCTTGATTTAAGCCCGCTCATTGCTCGTTTAAAAAAGCAGCTAGAAAAACTGGAAAAAGAAAGACTAAAACTCAATTTGCACAATGAAAATTTTGTCAAAAACGCGCCTAAAAGCGTGCTAGAAAAAGCCAAAGAGGGTTTAAAAACGCTTTTAGAAAAAGAGGGTAAGATCAAGCAAGAATTGGATTTGTTAGAACAACCATAATAAAAGGATAGAAAATGTTTCAAGCGTTAAGCGATGGGTTTAAAAACGCACTCAATAAAATCCGCTTTCAAGATGATGAAAAGGCGCTAGATCGGGCGTTAGATGAATTGAAAAAAACGCTCTTGAAAAATGATGTGCATCATAAAGTGGCTAGAGAATTGCTCAAAAAAGTGGAAAGCCAGACTAAACTTAGTGGCATCGGTAAGCAGCAATTTTTAGACGCTTTAGAAAAGAGTTTGTTAGAAATTTTAAGCGCTAAAGGGAGCAGTGGTTTCACTTTCTCTCAAACGCCCCCCACCGTGGTTTTAATGGCCGGTTTGCAAGGGAGCGGTAAGACAACCACCACCGCTAAACTCGCTCATTATTTAAAAACCAAAAATAAAAAAGTGCTTTTATGCGCATGCGATTTGCAACGCTTAGCGGCAGTGGAGCAATTAAAGGTTTTGGGCGAACAGGTGGGCGTGGAAGTTTTTTATGAAGAAAATAAAAGCGTGAAAGAAATCGCCAACAACGCTTTAAAAAGGGCTAAAGAAGCGCAATTTGATGTTTTACTCGTGGATAGCGCGGGGCGTTTAGCCATTGATAAAGAGCTTATGCAAGAATTAAAAGAAGTTAAAGAAGTCTTAAACCCCCATGAGGTGCTGTATGTCGCAGACGCCTTGAGCGGGCAAGATGGGGTCAAAAGCGCGAGCGCATTTAATGAAGAAATAGGCGTGAGCGGGGTGGTGTTAAGCAAATTTGATAGCGATTCTAAAGGGGGTATCGCTTTAGGCATCACTTACCAATTAGGCTTACCCTTGCGCTTCATTGGGAGCGGGGAAAAAATCCCTGATTTAGATGTGTTTGTGCCTGAAAGAATCGTGGGGCGTTTGATGGGGGCTGGAGATATTATCTCGCTCGCTGAAAAAACCGCTAGCGTTTTAAACCCTAATGAAGCCAAAGATTTGAGCAAAAAACTCAAAAAAGGGCAATTCACTTTCAACGATTTTTTAAACCAAATTGAAAAGGTGAAAAAATTAGGCTCTATGAGTTCTCTAATTTCTATGATTCCAGGTTTAGGGAATATGGCAAGCGCGCTAAAAGACACGGATTTAGAGAGTTCTTTAGAAGTGAAAAAAATCAAGGCCATGGTCAATTCCATGACCAAAAAAGAGCGAGAAAACCCCGAGATTTTAAACGGCAGCCGAAGAAAAAGGATCGCTTTAGGGAGCGGCTTAGAAGTGTCTGAAATCAATCGCATCATCAAACGCTTTGATCAGGCGAGCAAAATGGCGAAACGCTTAACCAATAAAAAGGGCATTAGCGATTTGATGAATCTAATGAGTCAGGCTAAAAATCAAATGCCCCCTAAAATGCGTTAAGTTTTAAGCATGTTTTAGGCGCTTTTGTTGTATAATCTCAAATTTAATACGAATATTTTAGGAGATTTTTATAATGACAGTCATTAGACTCACGCGCATCGGGAGAAAGAAAAAGCCTTTTTATAGGGTGGTGGTAACCGATTCTAGGAAAAGAAGGGATGGAGGCTGGATTGAATCCATTGGGTATTACAACCCTTTAAGCGAGCCTAAAGATATTAAGATTGATAAGGAGCGCTTGGATTATTGGAAAGGCGTGGGGGCTAAAATGAGCGAGAGGGTAGAAAAACTTTCTCAAAAAGCCTAAGGTTTTGTGAGGCTAAATGCGCGAATTAGATCCTTTGAACACGCCTTTTTCTCAAGCTGAGTGTAAGGACTATTCGTATTGCGTGGCAACTTTTTTAGAAAAATATTTAAAAAAGATTGTTTCTTTTCCTCAAGCTTTGAGCGTAGAGTACACGCTTTTAGAAGATAAAGTCAAACAAATCACTATTTATACCCACCCATCAGATATAGGGCATGTGATCGGTAAAGAGGGCAAAATGGTGAGCGCGATTAAGGCGTTTGTTTCTGGCGTGAAAGCCAAAGACGGGTTTTCTTATAAAATCGTTGTTTTTGCTAGTAAAAATGGCGATAAAAATCCCCATGTTTTAGGCGATCAAACGCCTTGAATGGTTTCTATGCTTTTAGTGGGCAGAATTGGTAAAAGCGTGGGGCTTAATGGGGGATTAAAGCTCCATTTAGAGAGCGATTTTCCAGAGTGCTTAAAAAAGGGCGTTAAGGTGAGCGTCGCTCCCTTGAACGCTTTCTCTCGCGCTTCTTCTTTTAAAGAATATACAATCCATTCTTATGAACATGCCAAAAATTTGTTGTTTTTAGAAACGATCCACACGCCCGAAAAGGCTAAAGAGCTGACTAATTTAGGGCTTTTTATGAGCGAAGCAGAGAGTAAAAAACTCTGTGTTTTAAAAGAGTGGGAGTTTTTTTATTGCGATTTAGTAGGGCTTAGCGTGGTGGAAGAAAACGAGATTCTAGGAAAAGTCATAGAAATCCAAAGGATTTCTCAAACAGATTATTTCATGGTTGAAACCACGAGAAGTTTGGTTGAAAAAGGTTTGGCTAAGATTTTTTTAATCCCTTATAGGGATTTTTATATCAAAGAAATCCTTTTGCAAGACAAAAAAATAACCACCCATAACGCTAAAACGCTTTTAGAGAATAGTTGAGTGAAATTCAGCGTTTTGACCCTTTTTCCGCAACTTGTATGGCCTTATTTTGAAGATTCTATTTTAAAAAGAGCGTTAGAAAAAAATCTTTTTGAATTGGAAGTGTTAAACCTTAGGGATTTTAGCGCTAATAAATATCAAAAAGCGGATCACACGCTCATTGGTGGGGGTGCGGGGCAAATTTTAGACCCTGAGATGATAGAAAACGCACTCTATTCTGTTAAAAACCCTAAACACACGATTTTTTTAAGCGCGGTGGGCAAGCCTTTCAAGCAAATAGACGCGATGCGTTTGGCTCAAAAAAAGCATGTCGTTTTGGTGTGCGGTCGTTATGAGGGCTTTGATGAACGATCTATTGAATTGAGCGCTGATGAGGTTTTTTGTATAGGCGATTTTATTTTGACAGGGGGCGAGCTTGGGGCGTTGTGCTTGATAGATAGTATCGCTCGCCACATTCAAGGGGTCTTGGGTAACGCCCAATCTTTAGAAAATGAGAGCTTTGAAAACCATTATTTGGAAGCCCCTAATTTCGCTAACGCTGTTTTTAAATCCAAAGAAATCAATAAAATCCCTGCCCCTTTAGAATATTCTAAAGGAAATCATGCTAAAATCAAGCAACTAAAACTTGATTTGTCAAAATTAAGGACGAAATTCTACCGCCTTGATTTATTCAAACAGCACAAATCATGAAATTGACATTAAGGAAAACACATGAAAAACCGCTACATTCAGCAGTTTGAAGACGCTCAATTAAAAGACAAGACCATGCCAGCGTTTAAGGCCGGCGATACTTTGAGATTGGGTATTACCATTAAAGAAGGCGAAAAAACACGAACTCAGTATTTTGAAGGCGTGTGCATTGCGATTAGAGGCAATGGCGTGGATAAGACTTTTTGCGTGCGTAAAATAGGGGCTAACAATATCGGCGTGGAGAAAATTTTCCCTTTTTATAGCGAAAGTTTGGCGAGCGTTGAGGTGTTGCGTGTGGGTAGGGTGCGCCGTGCGAAGCTCTACTACTTGCGCGATAGGAGAGGTAAGGCAGCAAGGATTAAAGAAGTCCGCCATTAATTTCTGTTAAGATTCTTTTATCCATCATGCTGATGGGTAGAACGCTCTTTAGGGGTTGAAATCCGTTTTTTAACGCTTTTTAAAAATAGGGCAAAGCTTTTTTCAATTGATTGGATTGGCTTGAAAAAGAGTTTTTTAATCCCTTTTTAGTTTTACCACCGACTTTTTTAAAACTCTAAACTCTTTTTAGCGTTAGCGTTCGTTTTTTTTTCAAGGCAAAGCTTTAATCGCTTCTTTTCTAGCTTGCTGTTTGCTAAACTGAATTTTTGGCTCTGTTTTTTAATAGGGCGTTGGTTGTCAAATTTTAAAAAAGGTTAAAAAGCGTTTTTTACCATCAAAATACAAAAAACTTGACGCAAGTTAAACGATAACTCCTTGAAAAAGCGATCAGGTTAAGGGGGATTTAAAGGGTTTGAAAGAACATTAAAGCGCGAAATATCCCCTCATATTCTCAAGAAAGTTTTACTATAAAGTTTTTAAAAAATGAAAGAAATTAATTAAGGCTTTGAGTGTCTGTTTGATGAGAACAGAACCTTTATTTTATTTTAAAAAACAAGGCATGTTTAGATCCCCATGCTACACTCAACCCTTATGGCAAAATTCATATTTTGGGAGAAAGCATGGAAAAAACTGAAACCACGATTTTTGTGGATTGGGAAAATCTTCTCGCCGATTTGAAAGCAATCCAAGAAACGGATGAGCGTTTAAAAGAGCCTAATTTTAGTTTCAACAATCCCGATCAACTCTTAGCGCTAATCCGTTCGTTTTTGGAGCCTGAAGAGGAATTGAAGCGGATCTATTTTTATGTATCTGAGCCTTTCACAGAAGTTGAACCTAGAATCAAGGGCAATAAAAACGAAGAAGTTGAGGAGTATAAAGAGAAGAATCCTAAAGATTATGAGAAAAGAGTGAATAAATTAGGGATTATCCAATCTTTCAACCATGCGATCGCCCAACAAAATCAAGTGAAATTACGAGTCGGGCGGGTAAAGTTCAAATTCGTATATAAGTTCGAAGACAAAGAAGTCTATGATCTAGAAGCCAAGATTTTCATACCTTACTTAAAGTTGCGTCAAAAACAAGTTGATGCACTGTTGGTGCACGATATTACCAAGCTGTATTGCACCAAACAAGGAGGGTGTATTTTGCTGTTCAGCAGGGATACCGATTTTGTGCCTGTGTTAGAAGCCGCTTGGGAGAAAGGCTTTGAAGTCTTCATCGCCAACATTCAAGAAAGCCCCAATTCTGTCCCTTCAGACTTGAAGAAGTCTTGCAATGTGAGAGAACGCAGTGTCGCTGACATTGTAGATAACTTGCCAAAAAATCAGTACACCTCCAAGAAAAAGAACTTTTCCCCCAACGAGCCTTTTAACAACCCATTTAAAGACCAACTCTTTAAGAAGAACTAACACGATCCCCCCACCAAGGGGACAAAAAAGCACCCATTTTAAAAGGGTTAGCTTAAGCGGATTTTTCTAATCCATGATTTCATTTTTTGCTCTCTATTATGGAGTGATTTTTGAAAACAGAGATAAATTAGTGCTTATAATAGTGGTTTTATGGGGAATGCGCACATGTTTTGGCGGTATTTAGATTTCTCAAAACCCAATCGTTTTAAAATTTTAACTTACTTTGTCTTTGTCAAAAATTTTTATAATTTAAGCAAACCTTAAGCTTTCTATGACTATAATTTCATTTCCTTGTTTCAGCAAGGGCTTTTAAAAAGCCGCTTGNACGGCATGACTGATAGAATATTCAAACCCCACGCTCGCATACGCCCCATTTTCTTCAGCGATACAATAAGATAAAAACAAAGGTAAAAAGAATGATGAATGTAATAAGGCTTTTGGAAATTGCATGGTTGATCCTGCTATGAATTGGGCTTGTTAAAAATAGGTTTAATGATACCATTAAAAAGCATAGCGCATACCAATATTTCCGGTAATATTAATATCTTTATAATCAAGCCCAAACCTAGCCCCAATGCCCGCATTCACATAAAAGGTTTTGAATAACCTTAGCTCCCCGCCTGTGATAATGCTGGCAAAAGTGTTGTATCTGCCGCCATCTCTATAGCTTAGGGTGTTGTTACCAATAAAACGCACCATTTTATCCCCCATAGAATTAATGAATAAGTCTCTGCCCACATCCGCAATCACAAAATAATAAGAGTTTTTATTGAAGTAGTGCCGACTTTCTAGGGCAAAATTGATCGTTAGAACGGATTTTTTATTGGGGTCAGCATTGGCTCTGAATTGATTGTAAATAGGATCATCCATAATACCCCTTAAACCAGACAAACCAATGTAATAATAGCTTAAGCCTACTTGGGGTTTAAAAATAACGCTTTTATCTTTAAACATGAAATCATAGCCGTAATTGATTTTAGCGTCAGTCGTCCAGGTGTCGTATTTGTAAGACTGATTGATGATTGAGAGTAGGGGGTCATAAGAGTTGATGAAAGTCTTATTGTATCCCCAAGTCTCATTCAAGCTCATCGTTAATTCGCTTCTTTTGATAAACGCTCGGCTATAAACACCCATATTGACATTGCTAGAGCCTGATTGCGTGATGTTTGCATGAAACCCGCTATACCCATAAGCGGCATAACCCCCCACAATCACGCCCTTAATAAATCGGTCATACCCTACATTGATACCATATAAAGTCCCAGTGCCTCCATTAATAAAACTAGCCCCTCCAACTCCTGTCGCCCACACATTATTTTTGACTCTGTTTCTTTGAGAGTATTTTAAAATCACATCCATAGCGTTAGGGATCGCATCAGCGAATCGCTTGTTTTTAAGGGCTTCTAAGCGTTCCAAGAAATCAGAACGAGCGAAAGTTGAAGTGTCAGAGAGCTTGGCCAAACGGCTCATTTGTTGCGTGTAGGTATTGATCTGTAAAATATTAGTGGCGTCATTTTTAAAATCAGGGTTAGCGATGACTTCTAAAGTGTTAGCAATATCTCCAGCGATTGTGGTTAAATCTTTTGTGGAGTGGCTCTCTAAATAATAGGGAGCGAATAAAGGGCTTCCCTTAGTTTCAAAGATTTTATTGAGCCAATCAATCGCTTGGTTGCCTCCAGCTTGATCAATACTATCCACGCTTTGAACGCCCTGAATTTGAGCGATATATTGTTTTAAAGTGGGGGCTTGTAGGTTATTGATAGGATCATTAGAAACAGCGATTTTCACTTTATTATAAAGAATGGAAGTGTAAATATATTGATTTTGAGAGTCTTTAAAGCCCACAACTAAACCGCCATCTTTAATATTCACGGCTTGCCCGTTATAGGTTAAGCCGTTGCCAGTCATCACCATGTGCTTGCCATTAATGTCAATGAGCGTGTAAAGCTTAAGGTAATTATCTAGGCTGCTGCCTCCTGTGATTTGGTTGTTATACCCGTAATAAATGGCTTTAGCGCTATCAATAAGCGTGTAAGTGCCTGTTTCTTTTGAAGAAGTGTTGAATTGGATTAAGGGGTTATTGTTATTAGCCATGATTGTCGCTGCACCTTGAGCGTTGATAATAGCATGGCTAGCTGAATGGCTAAGGTTAAACACCAAATCGCCATAGCTGTTAAAATTCCCCATGACATTCAAGCCGCTAGCGTTAGTGCTTAGAGTCGCTTGTTGGTTTAAGGTGAAATTACCATTAATGTTAGCCGTAGAGTTAGAGGCGTTGTTAAAAGCGTTAGTGATCGTTAAATTATTGGCTTGCAAGGTCGCGTTTTCATTGAGATTGAGCGTGCCTATAACGCTATTATTTCTTACTTGAGACAAATCAATAGCCCCATTAGAGGTGATTGCGCCTAAAAAAGTGAAGTTATTAGCGCGCACGCTTAAAGATTCATTGGTGGGGGTTACGCTGGAGTTTGTAGAAGAGCTGTTTTTGGTTGTAGGGCAACTGGCTAAATTGACACAAATTTCTCCTTTTTGAACGCTCACGTTATTCAAACCCGCATTAAGGCTTAAGCCATTCGTAGCGTTTAGGGTGGTGATATTGATATTAGAAACACCATTAGAAGCAAAAATCAATGCGCCTTGATACTTGCTAAAGTCAATCGTATTATCGCCATTAAAAATAATAGACTTGTTGGCGACAAAATTCAAACTGCCCCCTGTAGCGTTGCTAAAAGAGCTGTTATTGACAAAAACATAGCCATTGCTTAAAAAGTTAAAATACCCTTTTTGCCAAAAATCATGCAAGCCTCTAGGCGATAAAAGAGCGCCTAAATCGTTTTCTTTGAGCGCGTTTTGTAAAGAGGGCGGCAACACGCTCCCTAAACCTTGATTATAAACGCCGCTCAACCCGCCTTGAGAAATAATATTATTGATGATATTGCTCACTAAGCCTTGACTTTCTAGCTTTTTGACCACATCTTGTCCTAAAAACTCGTTCAACAAGTCGTTCGCTACCACGCCGATGTCTTTTTGCAGGCTTGTAGGGGGGTTAGTAATATCCTTTAAAATCACGCTTAAAATAGAGCTTAATTCAGAAGCGTCTATATACCCACCGATAAAATTCAAAAGCCCTTTATCGTCTAGCATGCTTTTTAAAGACTGCTTAGCAAGGTAGTTTTCTATGATGGATGGGGTAACAAAATTACCAAAAATGCTTAGTTTTTTACTGATAATGTTTTGGATTTCATTCATGACTCCACTATTATTCAATAAATTGTCTAAGTTATTTTGACCTATAAGTTGGCCTAAGGTTTCATCTTGCAAGCTAGCGGGTAATTCCTTACTCAAAGGGCTTAGAGCGTTTTCTATAAAGTTCCCTAAACCTCCGGCTTGCTTGATTTTTTCCATAGCCACTTGACTGAGAACATTCGCTAAATTCCCTTGATTAAAGATTTTATCAATCCCTTCTTGACCCAAAAGATTAAAGATATTGTCTGTAGCCTGAGCTTCTATATTAGCTTTATTCAACACTAAGTTATTAGCGCTTTGAAAGGTTACATCCGCGCTCCCTCCGCTTTCAAAAGCGTTACCACTTCCAATTGTCCCGGTAATATAAATGCTTTTAGCTTTAAAATCAGCGTTAATGTAGCCCAAATAAGGGGAAGTTGAGCCTAATAATTGCCCCAAGTAAGTGTTCCTAAAAGAAGAACAAGTGGTGCTATCTAGCACGCAAGGACTGCTATAGCCATTGCCCCCAAACCATATAGAGCTGGTAGAGTTTGTAACATTATCTTGGGTAGCGCCTATAACGAGATTCCCGTTATTAAAGGTTTGATTGATGTTGTCAGTCAAATGGTTGATCGTTTCTAGGAGCGCTTGCTTTTGCGTTTGGGTGATTTTAATTTTATCCAAGAGTTGCAACACTTCATTGATGTTAGTGATATTGTCTAATTGGTTGGATTCAATCATTTCTTTTAAGGTAGCGGAATTTTGAGAAAGGATCCCTAAAAGCGTTTTTAAATTCTCGCTAGAAAAACCCTTATTGTAGATATTTAAACTATTCAAAGGTTGGTTAAACGGGCTATAAGTGCCTGGGGCTTGAGGCGTTTGAGAGCCTTTAGGGGTGAAAAGACCTTTAATATTGCTTGTCAAGTAATAAGTGCCTGCTTGATTGTCGCTATAATCATAACTATAGCCGGTAGGATTTTGCTTAGAAGCTTGGTAATTATAAAGCTCAGGGGCGATATTAAAAATAGTGTTGGAAGCCGAGTTGGGGTTATTTAAAACTTCTATGGTTAAATCCCCATTTTTAATGCTCTCTTGAATGATTTGAGAAGAATTGAGAGGGTTTATAAACGACCAAGTTTGGATGTTGTTATTGTCGCTATAAGTAGCGTTTTGGATTTTCATGCCATAAAAAAGGATTTTTTCATAGCCATTAGCCCCACTAATGCCAGTAATCCCTTTTTGAGCGTTTAGGATGTTGTAGGTTACAGATTTTGTAATGTTATCAAAAATATTGATGTCAGATAAATTAATATCCCCATTACTCCCTAAAACAAACTGCCCGCTAACGCTCATTAAAGCCTTAGTCAAAGAGGGCGCATAACCATTAAAATTTAACGCTCCATTAGCCGTAAGGTTATTAAAATTCAATGAACTTGCGCTGTCAAAATTAAAGCTTGCTGTATCAATAGTCGTGTTGCCTCCAAAATCAGCCTGGCTTGCGCCTTGAAAATTGATATTAGCGTTTAAAGAGCTTGTGTTATTCGCTGATAAAACGCTATCGTCTAAATTAATAGTGGTGTTGTTTGAAAAACTAGCGCTAGAAGCGTTGAGCTTACTGCTAGCGTTAAGACTGAGTGTCCCGCCATTAAAAAAGAGGCTATTAAAGGCCGCTTGACTCCCATTATAAATATTGAGACTCGCTTGATTGTTAAAGGTGCTCGTGCCATTCGCGTTCAAAACGCTTTGATTGTCTAAACTTAAATTAGAATTATTGTCAAGCGTTAAAGAATTTTTAAAAGCGGCTTGACTTTTATTGCCAAGCGTGATATTAGCGTTGTTTTGCAAGGTTGTATCGCCATTAAAGTTCAGTAAACTTTGAGAGCTGAGCGTAAAATTCGTGTTGCCTAAAAGCTGTGTGGTAGCGTTAAAATTGCTTGTCCCCCTAGAATACAAAACATTAAAAACCGCTTGCGTGTTATTGAAAATAAGGCTATTAGCCTGCAAATTATAAACCGCTCCCCCATTCAAACGAGAATTGATAAAGCTTAAAGAATTAGAAGCGTTAGCGCTGATAACGCTTGATCCTCCAGGGTTTGTAAAGCCGCTGAACGAAGCGTTAGAAAACGAAATATTCTTAGCGCTAAAACTGAATTTCCCCCAAGTCATATCGCTAAAACTGGAATTGGTTACACTGATATTATTTAGAGCGTCAAAAGCGGCATAGGAATGCTGACTGGCCCCCGTTTGAATCATTTTAGTAACGGTTTCAGCGTCATTATAATTCAAGCCATCCATAGTGATGTTATCGCTTGCTTTAAAGGTAATATTCGCTCCCCCACCATCTGAATTTGAAACGCCTTCACCGGTTTTAAAATTATTGGTCAAGTAAATGTTAGCCGCATTAAAAGTCCCAGTAATATAACCAAAGCCTCCATGCCCTATCCAAATCAACCCATTATCATTCGCGCTCTCTGTGTCATTCCCTATGATCAAAGTGCCATTGTTAGCATTGACGCCAAAACTTCTCCCAAACAAATTGGCTGTATAAGTGCTGAGCGTGTTGCCGCTTTGACCGCTCTGTCCTGAAAGGTTAGGATCGATATAATAAACCCCTTTGTTTGAGTAAGTTTGATTTTGGAGGTTATAGACTCCATTCCACACATTCGTTGTGGGTAAATTTTGAGTAGGGGGTGTGGGTGGAACTTTATTAGGGGGAGTGTTTTGTGCTGTGTGTTTTGTGGGAGTGGGTGCATGGCTTGGTGTGGGGTTGGCATGCTTAGCGTTAGCTATCGCTTGTTCTAATCCCTCTTGTTCAGTATTAAAAGCGTTTTCATCGTTTTGTAAGGTTTGTTCATCTTGTTGTTCTTTGCTTTGCGCTTGATTGAAAGCTTGTTCATTAAAGCCTGTGGTGGAGTTGGCTAATTGTTTGATTTGAGCTAAATCTTTTTCTAACGCTTGTTCATCTTGAGCGATTTGTTGGTTGGTGTTTTCTAAATTCTGAGCGTCTTTAGCGATAGTGGGATTTTTGCTTTGAGTGTAGCTTGTATCGTTGCTTGCGATCTTATTATCACTAGTAGCGTTATTTAAAGCAGTTTGGGAGTTGGTTACATCCTCTTGATAGGTTTGTTGGGCTTGTTGTTGTAAATCGTCTCCTAAAAATTGGGTAATAATGGATTGTTTGTTAAAGGTTTCTTGTAAGGTTTCATCTTGCCCATTAATGTCAAAGGTTACATCATAAGTGTTATTGCCCACTTCAACATGGCTGATGGCTTTATCGCCCTTATAGTTGATTAGATCCCACAAATAGCTTTGATAAACCCCATACTGGATCGCTCCGTTTGTAGTGAGAATGTCATAGGTTTGGTTGCTATTAAGGGTTTGATTGAGGTTAAAGATCGCACCAGAATTAAAAGACACACTACCTTTAAGGTTAGCAAAAGGCGAACTTGAATTTAAAGTGTTAATGCCTGAGAAACTCACCTTGCTAGTATTAAAGCTATAAGTGCCTTGATTGAAGGTGTCGTTATTAAAGCTAGTATTGTTACTAAAATCATAAGTCCCTTGATTGAAAGTGCTGTTTTCAAAAGTGGATTGGGCGCTATTAAAGTGATAAGTCCCTTGATTGAAACTACTATTATCAAAGCTTGAACTTGCGCTGTTACTAAAGTTATAAGTGCCTTGATTGAAGTTCGTTTGATTGAAGGAGATAGTGCTATTATTGTTATTACCGCTGAAACTAAAGCCCCCATTCGTGTCATCTTTAAAGCTAGAGCCACTGACCTTGATATTCGAGCCTTTAAAATTCATGTAAGATTTTTGCGTCCCTGCATCGCTGTTATCAAAACTCGCTTGATTGATAGTGAGGTTATTAGTTGCATTAAAATTGAGCGTGGCCCCACCACCATCAGCGTATGAGTTTCCGGTTGTTAAATGGCTGGTCAAGTAAATGTTAGCCGCATCATAAGTGCCTGTGATATAGCCGACATCACCTCCATTAATACCTGTGCCTCCAAAGCGGATATTCCCTCCCACATTAAGCGTGCCACCATTGAATTTTTGCGTGAAACTAGCCCCACCAGCGCTATAAGTGGTAAGAGTGTTTAAATAATAAGTCCCAGAGCCTTGAGCACTACTAAAAAGGCAATAAGAGTTGTGCGTGGGTGAATTAGGACCGCTTTCAATATTATCTTGATAACTCCAAGTCGACCATGACCAATAAGTGCATTCGTTAGCCCTTAGGTGAGATAATCCCCCCAACGCTCCTATCAATAAAACCGAAGCTTTTAAAAAAGATTTGTTTTTATTAAAGGGCTTTTTAATGGATTTTGTTTTTTTATGGCGTTTTAAGGGCTTTTCACGCTTTAAGATTTGATTCAATTTGAAAATTTTCTTTGAGATCTTATTCAATTTGAAAAATCCCTTTGAAATAAACCTAGAAATCAATCTGGCCTTTTTAAACGCCATTAAAACTCCAATCGTTTTTATTAAATCCCACATTATACAATTTGATGTTAAACAAACTCAAAAAGATTCGCAAAATGACTTAATAATGATACATAAACTGCACCATATCCACCAAACGATTAGAATACCCCCATTCATTATCATACCACCCCATGATTTTGACCATATTCTCTAGCGTGAAAGTCAAATCGGGCGCGATGATGACGCTGCTAGGGTTAGAAATGAAATCAGAACTCACCCTTTCTTTTAAATCTATCTCTAACACGCCTTTTAAAACCCCTTTGGAAGCTTCCATCAATAAATCATTGATCGGATCTTTAAAGGCCTTTTTTTCTAAAAATAAACTCAAATCTATCATGGACACATCAAGGCTAGGCACCCTCACGCTATGCCCATGCATTTTATTTTTGAGATTGGGTAACACTTTATGCAAGGCTAGAGCGGCTTTAGTGGTGGTGGGGATAATGTTGCTTGCAGCCGCTCTGGAGCGCCGTTTATCCAAAGGGTGGGCTAAATCAATGAGTTTTTGATCGCTTGTATAACTATGAATGGTCGTTAGCATGCCTTCTTTAATGCCAAAAGCTTTATCTAAAATCGTGCAAATGGGCGCGATAGCGTTAGTCGTGCAAGAGGCGTTAGAAACAATGGTTTGGTTTTGATAGAGAGAATGATTGACCCCATACACTAAAGTGGGGTATTGTTTTTCATCGTATTCGCCCATAAAAGGAGCGGATAACAACACCTTTTTAGCCCCAAGCAAAAGGTAATTTTCTAGCGTTTTAGGCTCTAAAAACTTCCCTGAACACTCTATGATAACACCCACGCCTTTCAAGTCTTTGATGCTATTAAAAACAGGGATTTCTAACGAGCCGATAATAAGCTTACCATTAGAGTAACGCGCCTCTTTATTAAGCAACCCATGCACGCTGTCATGCTCTAAAAGATAAGCGAGAATTTCCCAATTAGCAGGGTCATTGATGCCTATCACTTCTAGTTGAGGGTTTGTATCATTGCGCTCTAAAATCGCTCTTAAAACGCATCTCCCAATGCGGCCAAATCCATTGATAAAAATTTTCATCGTAACTATTATCCTATTTTCAGACTTCAATTTCAATTTTAGGGGGTTTTGTTTGGTATTTTACTACATTTTGCGCTATTATATTGGACCTAGCTATAGGGTTAATTAAAATTATTTATTGAGTTGAAATTCAAGGAGTAAAACATGGCATTGTATGACAGAGCTAATTCTCGTAATGCGTATGCAGAAGATTCTTTATTGCATGAAAGCGAGCTGGTGGGTTTTGTTAAAACGACTTACAAGTTCTTTGCGGGCAGTTTGTTATTAGCGACTATTGGGGCGTTACTAGGTTTAATGAACTTTCAAGCCGTAGTGCAGTATAAGTGGGTATTTTTTATCGCTGAAATTGTGGCGTTTTTTGGTTTGATGTTTTCTAAATCTAAACCCGGATTGAATTTGTTCATGCTGTTTGCTTTCACTTCATTATCAGGGGTTACTCTAGTGCCTTTGTTGGGTATGGTGATTGCAAAAGCTGGTTTAGGAGCGATTTGGCAGGCTTTGGGCATGACAACTATTGTTTTTGGTTTGATGAGCGTGTATGCCCTTAAAACTAAAAACGATCTAGCGAATATGGGTAAAATGCTCTTTATCGCTTTGATTGTGGTGGTGGTGTGTTCGCTCATTAACTTGTTTTTGGGTAGCCCCATGTTCCAGGTTGTCATTGCGGGAGCGAGCGCGATTTTATTCAGTCTTTACATCGCTTATGATACTCAAAACATCGTTAAAGGCATGTATGATAGCCCCATTGATGCGGCGGTAAGCTTGTATTTAGACTTTTTGAATGTCTTCATTTCTATCCTGCAAATCATTGGTATTTTTTCAGACAGAGACAAATAGTTTGAAAAAATAGGGGGGGACGCCACGCAAAAACCTAACAAAAAATACTTTAAAATATTGATAACGCTTCGTTGATATTCTTTCTTTAAGGATTAGTTATGCCTAAACGCACCGATATTTCTAACATTCTACTGATAGGCTCAGGCCCTATTGTGATCGGGCAAGCTTGTGAGTTTGACTACTCAGGGACTCAAAGTTGTAAAACCTTAAAATCTTTAGGTTATAGAGTGATCTTAATCAATTCTAACCCAGCCACCGTGATGACTGACCCTGAATTTTCTCATCAAACTTATATCCAGCCCATCACCCCAGAAAATATCGCCGCTATCATCAAAAAAGAAAAGATTGACGCTATTTTACCCACAATGGGCGGGCAAACCGCTTTGAATGCAGTCATGCAGATGCACCAAAAGGGCATGTTAGAAGGCGTGGAGCTTTTAGGGGCTAAGATTGAAGCGATTAAGAAAGGCGAAGACAGGCAGGCTTTCAAAGAAGCGATGTTAAAAATCGGGATGGATTTGCCTAAAGGGCGTTACGCTTATAGCGAGTTAGAAGCCCTAGAAGCCATTAATGAAATTGGCTTTCCAGCCATTATTAGAGCGAGTTTCACTCTGGCGGGGGGAGGGAGTGGGGTCGCTTATAATATTGAAGAGTTTCAAGAATTGGCTAAAAACGCCCTAGACGCTTCGCCCATTAATGAAATTTTGATTGAAGAGTCCTTATTGGGGTGGAAAGAATACGAAATGGAGGTCATACGAGACAACAAGGATAATTGCATCATTGTATGCTGTATTGAAAACATTGACCCCATGGGCGTTCATACCGGCGATAGCATCACCATCGCTCCAAGCCTCACCTTAACCGATAAAGAATACCAACGCATGCGCGATGCGAGCTTTGCGATTTTGAGAGAAATTGGCGTGGATACGGGCGGGAGTAATGTGCAATTTGCGATCCACCCAGAGACTTTAAGAATGGTTGTGATTGAAATGAACCCACGAGTGAGCCGCAGCTCCGCACTAGCTTCAAAAGCGACCGGGTTTCCCATTGCAAAAGTCGCTACCATGCTTGCGGTGGGTTTTAGCTTAGATGAAATCAAAAACGATATTACCAACACTCCGGCGAGTTTTGAGCCTAGTTTGGATTATATCGTGGTGAAAATCCCTCGCTTTGCGTTTGAAAAATTTGCCGGTGTTTCTAGCACTTTAGGGACTTCTATGAAAAGCATTGGCGAAGTGATGGCGATAGGGGGGAATTTCTTAGAAGCCTTACAAAAAGCGTTATGCTCTTTGGAAAATAATTGGCTAGGGTTTGAATCGTTAAGCAAAGATTTAGAAGCGATAAAAAAGGAAATCCGCCGGCCCAATCCCAAGCGCTTGCTCTATATCGCTGATGCGTTCAGGCTCGGCGTTTGTGTTGATGAAGTGTTTGAATTATGCCAGATTGACAGGTGGTTTTTATCTCAAATTCAAAAGCTAGTCAAAGCAGAAGAGGGCATCAATTCTAGCGTTTTAACGGATGCCAAAAAATTGAGAGGGCTTAAAAATTTAGGCTTTAGCGATGCCATGATTGCCGCTAAAATCAAAGAAAATGAAAATTTAGAGGTCAGCCCTTTTGAAGTGGAATTAGCTAGATCTAATTTACAAATCGCGTCCAATTTTGAAGAAGTGGACACTTGCGCGGCGGAGTTTTTATCGCTCACGCCTTATTTGTATTCCACTTATGCCCCTAATCCTTTGCCCCCTATTGAAAACAAACAAGAAAAACAAGAAAAGAAAATCCTAATCATAGGCTCTGGGCCTAACCGCATCGGTCAAGGCATTGAATTTGATTATTGTTGCGTGCATGCGAGCTTTGCTTTGAAAGATTTAAACATTAAAAGCGTCATGCTCAATTGCAATCCAGAAACGGTTAGCACAGATTATGATACCAGTGATACGCTCTATTTTGAACCCATTCATTTTGAGTGCGTGAAAAGCATCATTCAAAGGGAGCGCGTGGATGGCATCATCGTGCATTTTGGGGGACAAACCCCTTTAAAACTCGCTAAAGATCTAGCTAAAATGCAAGCCCCTATTATTGGCACGCCTTTTAAGGTGATTGATATTGCTGAAGACAGGGAAAAATTTTCCCTCTTTTTAAAAGAGCTTGACATCAAGCAGCCCAAAAATGGCATGGCTAAGAGCGTTGATGAAGCCTATAGTATCGCTAATGTGATTGGTTTCCCTATCATTGTGCGCCCTAGTTATGTGCTAGGCGGCCAACACATGCAAATTTTAGAAAATATTGAAGAACTGCGCCATTATTTAGAAAGCGTTACGCATGCTTTAGAGATTAGCCCTAAAAATCCGCTCCTCATTGATAAGTTTTTAGAAAAAGCGGTGGAATTAGATGTGGATGTTATTTGCGATAAAAAAGAGGTCTATATTGCCGGCATTTTACAGCATATTGAAGAAGCCGGAATCCATTCAGGCGACTCTGCATGCTTTATCCCTTCCACTTTAAGGGCTGAAATTTTAGATGAAATTGAGCGAGTGAGCGCGAAAATCGCTCTGCATCTAGGCGTAGTAGGGCTATTGAATATCCAATTTGCTGTTTATGAAAATTCGCTGTATTTGATTGAAGTCAATCCCAGAGCCAGCCGGACCGTGCCTTTTTTAAGCAAGGCTTTAGGCGTTCCTTTAGCCAAAGTGGCGACTAGGGTTATGGTGCTAGAAGACTTGAAAGAAGCCCTGAAGTTTTATGATAAAAAAAATATCGTAGAATATTCTAAAGGCGTTTATAAGCCTAAAATGCCCCATTTTGTGGCTTTAAAAGAAGCGGTTTTCCCTTTTAATAAACTTTATGGATCGGATTTGATTTTAGGGCCTGAGATGAAAAGCACCGGCGAAGTGATGGGGATTGCTAGATCTTTAGGGCTTGCATTTTTCAAGGCTCAAACGGCTTGCTTTAACCCCATTAAAAACAAGGGGCTTATTTTTGTTTCTATTAAAGATAAGGATAAAGAAGAAGCATGCGTTTTAATGAAGCGATTGGTTGAATTGGGTTTTAAACTGTGCGCCACAGAAGGCACGCATAAAGCTTTGGAAAAAGCTGGGGTGAAATCTTTAAAAGTGCTTAAAATCTCTGAGGGCCGCCCCAATATCATGGATTTGATGATGAATGGGGAAATCAGCATGGCTATCAACACCAGCGATCACAAATCTCAAGATGACGCCAAACTCATACGCGCTTCTGTGCTTAAAAACCATGTGAGTTATTTCACGACTTTAAGCGCGATAGAAGTCTTACTTTTAGCGTTAGAAGAAAGCTCTCAAAAAGACGAATTACTAGCCTTACAAGATTATTTAAAGTAGTCTGATGGCGTTAGTGTATTTGGCTCAAAGCGATACCACGATAGGACTGCTTTCTAAAGACAGCGAAAAGCTCAACGCCTTAAAAGGCCGCCCTAAAAACCAAAGCGTTTTAATAGAAAGCACTGATTTTAGCACCTTAAAAAGTCTGGTGCGCGCGCCTAACGCTTTTAAAAACCTCATTAGAAGAAGCGCTAAAACCACTTTTATTTACCCTAACTCTAAAGCCGTTCGTGTGATTAGGGGCAGACATGGGGATTTTTTAAAGCGTTTTAAAACGCTTTATAGCACCTCAGCCAACCTCACCCAATGCGCTTATGATAAAGAAATCGCTTCCAATCTCGCTGATGTGATTGTGAGCGATGAAAGGGGTTTGTTTGAAAGCGCTAGTTCTAAAATATTTAGGCTTTATAAAAATAAAAAAGTGAGAATAAGATAAAATTACCCTTTATTATTTCGCATTCTGCGCGCTTTGAAAGGGGTTTTTTGGGATTTTTCTAAAAGTTTATCATTTGTTTATCAAAAATGGCTAGCTCTTTTAAGGCGATTGTAATATTTTTTTGATTATAATAACACCTTTATTTTTTAAGAGAAATTATTATCATATTTAGGATTTTAAGAATGAATGACAAGCGTTTTAGGAAATATTGTAGTTTTTCTATTTTTTTGTCCTTATTAGGCATGTTTGAATTGGAGGCTAAAGAAGAAGAAAAAGAAGAAAAAAGACAGAAAGAAAAAAAAGATAAGAACGCCCAACACACTCTGGGTAAAGTTACCACTCAAGCGGCTAAAATCTTTAATTACAACAACCAGACAACCATTTCAAGTAAGGAATTAGAAAGAAGGCAAGCCAACCAAATCAGCGACATGTTTAGAAGAAACCCCAATATCAATGTGGGCGGAGGCGCGGTGATAGCGCAAAAAATTTATGTGCGCGGTATTGAAGACAGATTGGCTCGGGTTACGGTGGATGGCGCGGCGCAAATGGGCGCAAGCTATGGGCATCAAGGCAATACGATTATTGACCCTGGAATGCTCAAAAGCGTGGTGGTTACTAAGGGGGCGGCTCAAGCGAGCGCGGGGCCTATGGCTTTGATTGGTGCGATCAAAATGGAGACTAGGAGCGCGAGCGATTTTATCCCTAAAGGTAAAGACTACGCTATGAGTGGGGCTGCAACTTTTTTAACCAACTTTGGGGACAGGGAAACCATTATGGGCGCTTATCGTAACCATCATTTTGATGCGCTTTTGTATTACACGCACCAAAATATTTTCTATTATCGTGATGGGGATAATGCGATGAAAAATCTTTTTGACCCTAAAGCGGATAATAAAGTTACAGGGAGTCCTAGCGAGCAAAACAATGTGATGGCTAAGATCAATGGCTATTTGAGCGAAAGGGATACTTTAACGCTCAGTTACAACATGACTAGAGATAACGCTAACCGCCCTTTAAGAGCGAATTTTACCGGCACTTTTTTACCCTATTCTTGCGGCGATTTCAACGCTTTCCCTAACGAACAAAACCCTGATGATTGCTTGTTTGAAAATGACGCCAGTTTGTTTAAAACTTATAGCGTCAATTTAGTGCATAATGTGAGTTTGAATTATGAAAGGGAAGGGGGGAGCCGTTTTGGTGATCCTAAATTAAAAATCAATGGCTATACGAGTATCAGGAATGTCCAAATTGATCCGCTTTTTAGGCCTAACGATATAGCGGCTATCATCCCTTTCACCCCAAATCCGCAACTCTCTCAAAATGAAGAAAATGAATGCGTGGCGCAAGGGGGCATTTATGACGCTCTTAAACAAACCTGCTCTATCACTTTTAAAAGCCTTGGAGGGGGTTCTGTGGTGGCTAATAAAAATTTATTCATCATCAATTCTGGGTTTAATGCGAATGTGATCCACACCATAGATCATAAGAATGACAATCTTTTGGAATACGGGTTGAATTACCAAAACTTAACCACTTTTGATAAAGCGATCCCTAATAGCGAATTAGTCAAACCGGGCGATGCCCCTGACGCATGCTTAAGGGTTATGGGCCCTAATGATCCCAACATGAACGGGCGCTGCCAACGAAATGGCGCTACGGCGAATGTGGTTGGGGTGTATGTGCAAGCGAATTACACCTTGCATCCTATGGTAACTTTAGGGGCAGGGACTCGTTATGATGTCTATACTTTAGTGGATAAAGACTGGCAATTGCACATAACCCAAGGGTTTAGCCCGAGCGCGGCTTTAAATGTCTCGCCTTTAGAAAATTTGAATTTCAGGCTTTCTTACGCGTATGTAACCAGAGGCCCTATGCCTGGAGGTTTGGTGTGGATGCGTCAAGACAATTTGCGCTATAACCGCAATTTAAAGCCAGAAATTGGGCAAAATGCGGAATTTAACACCGAATACAGCAGTCAGTATTTTGATTTTAGAGCCGCCGGTTTTGTCCAATTGATTTCTAATTATATCAACCAATTTTCTTCAACGCTTTTTGTAACTAATTTGCCCGCGCAAGATATTATTTATGTGCCGGGTTATGAAGTTTCAGGGACGGCTAAATACAAGGGCTTTTCTTTAGGCTTGAGCGTGGCGCGATCATGGCCTTCTTTAAAGGGGCGCTTGATCGCTGATGTGTATGAATTGGCGGCTACAACCGGCAATGTGTTTATTTTAACGGCAAGCTATACAATCCCACGCACAGGCCTTAGCATCACTTGGCTTTCACGCTTTGTTACGGATTTGAGTTATTGCTCTTATAGCCCCTATCGCAACGGCCCTACGGATATTGACAGACGGCCTAGTAATTGCCCTAAAACGCCCGGGATTTTTCATGTGCATAAACCGGGTTATGGGGTGAGCAGTTTCTTTATCACTTACAAGCCCACTTACAAAAAACTCAAAGGGTTGAGCCTGAATGCGGTGTTTAACAATGTTTTTAACCAACAATATATTGATCAAGCAAGCCCGGTGATGAGCCCTGATGAGCCTAATCAAGACAAATACGCAAGGGGCATGGCAGAACCTGGCTTTAACGCTAGGTTTGAAATTTCCTATAAGTTTTAAAATTTGAGCGCGTGGGGGGCTATTTTCTTTGAAGCGATTAAAGAAGCGAAGAAATAAAAACGCCCGCGCAAAAACAAAAAAGGAGGGTTAAAAGAAACGAGAATTTCATGCGTAATAAGCCCAATCAAAAATAACGCATTCTTTAAAAGTAACAAACATATGATTTTAATCCTTTAATTTTAAACCAATTTACAATGAGGGGTTATTTTTTGTAAAATAAGGTTGCGGATTTTAATTAATATTTTAACTTCATGCTATTTTTTTTTTTTTTTTGATTATAATTATAATCTCAATAAGAAAAATCATACAATTAAGTTCAGGGAGAGTTTAATGAAACAAGAAAAGTATTTTCTGACTTCTTCTTTATCGCTTTTATCGTTTTTATTGTGTCCTGTAGAAGCTTTTGATTATCGGTTTAGTGGTCGTGTGGAGAACTTTTCTAAGATTGGTTTTAACAATTCTCAAATCAATACCAAAAAAGGGATTTATCCTACCGAAAGTTTTATAGATATTGTAACTTTAGCGCAAGTTAAAGTCAATTTACTCCCTAAAGGCATCGAAAACCACAGGCTCTCTGTTTCTTTGGGTGGGGCGATTGCAGCCATTCCTTACGATAAGACTAAATATTATATTAACCAGGCTAACGGGAAAGTTTTTGGCTCAATTGTGGAGAATTTCATTGGGGGCTATCATGGATACTTTTTTAACAAGTATCTTGGCCCTGCTTATGCGGGGACTTCTCAATCAGCGAGCTATCATGCAAGGCCTTATGTGGTGGATACCGCTTTTTTACGATACGATTACAAAGACATTTTTGGGTTTAAAGCGGGGCGTTATGAAGCGAATATTGATTTTATGAGCGGTTCGAATCAGGGGTGGGAAGTGTATTATCAGCCCTATAAGACTGAGACGCAAAAATTAAGGTTTTGGTGGTGGAGCTCTTTTGGGAGAGGTTTGGCGTTTAACTCTTGGATTTATGAGTTTTTTGCGACCGTGCCTTATTTGAAAAAGGGAGGCAATCCTAGTAACAGCAACGATTTTATCAATTATGGCTGGCATGGGATCACCACGACTTATTCTTATAAAGGTTTAGACGCTCAATTTTTTTATTATTTTGCGCCTAAGACTTATAACGCTCCTGGTTTTAAGCTAGTCTATGACACGAACAGGAATTTTGAAAATGTAGGCTTTCGCTCTCAAAGCATGATCATGACAACCTTTCCTTTATACTATAGGGGGTGGTATAACCCAGAGACAAACACTTATAGTTTAGAAGACAGCACGCCCCATGGATCGTTGTTGGGGAGGAATGGCGTTACTTTGAATATCCGCCAGGTTTTTTGGTGGGATAATTTCAACTGGTCCATTGGCTTTTATAACACCTTTGGCAATTCAGACGCTTTTTTAGGCTCTCACACGATGCCAAGGGGGAATAACACTTCCTATATCGGTAGTGAAATCTCCATAACGACTAGGCATGCCGGAATGATTGGCTATGATTTTTGGGATAATACGGCTTATGATGGGCTGGCTGATGCGATCACTAACGCGAACACTTTCACTTTTTACACTTCGGTTGGAGGGATCCATAAGCGTTTTGCATGGCATGTTTTTGGGCGCGTCTCTCATGCGAATAAAAATGCGTTAGGGCAAGTGGGGAGGGCTAATGAATATTCCTTGCAATTCAATGCGAGCTATGCGTTCACTGAATCGGTTCTCCTTAACTTTAGGATCACTTATTATGGTGCTAGGATCAATAAAGGCTATCAAGCAGGGTATTTTGGAGCGCCCAAATTCAATAACCCTGATGGCGATTTTAGTGCTAATTACCAAGACAGAAGTTACATGATGACCAACCTCACGCTGAAGTTTTGATTTTCAATCAAATCGCAGCAAGTTAAAAACACTCCAAAGTATTTTTTAAAATCTGAGTATAAAAGACTTTGTGCAAAGCTAGTTTTGTGAAGTGATCAAACGCTAAAGCGATTGGGCTTCCTAGGCTGATGTTGGAGGAGAGTTTGGTTCTTGTTCTGTGTGCCTAATGGATTTTACAGAGTTTGAGCTCCAACGCATTCCTTACAGCTCTCACGCATCATATCTATAAAGGCGTAACTTTGCACGCTTCCTACGCTAGATGCAAATGTATGGGGGTGTTATACTGCAAATTAGCGGTATTCACCCCAAACACTAAAGATGTTTAGGATTTCTGCTTGGGGGTTTTAAAAGCGGTTTTCTTGGGTTAGGGGGATTTAGTTGTGGGGGTTGTGGGGGAAAATACTTCCTATCCCCTTAAAAAATGGGTTTTACCATAAAATTTAGAACCACAAAACAAAGTTTTAAACCACAGAAATCCTAAATATCTTTAGCGTTTGAACGCTTTTACCATTAAAGCGTTCTTGGGGGATAATCTCAATATTTGACAACATTTGATAAATATTTTGGGTTGTTTTTCTAAGTATAAAAATTTTGAAGCGCTAAAGCTTTTTAAAAGTTTTTAATCAAGCGTTTTAAAATCTCAATAAGCCTTGAGCGTTAAGCTTTTTGTGAGTGGTAGCTTTTAATCAAGCGTTTTTATTTTTAAGCGTTCTTTTAGGGGGGATAATCTCAATATTTGACAACATTTGATAGGGATTTTAGGTTATTTTTAAAGTGGGGGGGTTATAAAAAGTTCGTTCAAAGCCTATAAAAGGCCTTGAGCTTTTTTAGAAGGCGTAGCCATAGACCCAATACACGCTATAAGGGCGGAAGTATTTCACTTCAGCGCCACCAGCTTTATAATAAGTGTTGTAAATCGTAGGGATTTGCACGCCGATTTCTATAGAATGCTGGTTATGGCTTTTCAAGTCTTTTTTCAAGATACCAAAGTTCATGCGTAAGCCCACATCAAACAAGAATTGGAATTTTGTCGCTGTAGGTCTGCTCGCAAGCTGAGGGCTATTTTTTAGCGTGCTGATGTAAGTATCCCCTGCGAGTTGGATCCCCCCAAAGAAGCCCGCATTAAGACTTCGGCTACCAAAAGAGCGGCTAAACACATTGTAAAGCACATCAGTCCCCACCCCATAAGTGAGCAGATTGACTTGATTGTAAGTGGGGCCATTACCCACGCCCGCACCGTTATAGCTGAAGAAGCCGTAGTAGCGTAAGCCCACATTCTTGTTTTCCCCGAAGAATTGCTTATAACCGATTTTAGTGATAAACCCGTTAAACGCATTCACTTGAGAGCTGTTACCGGCAGCGAAATTCCCAAGCCATGGGTTAGCTTTAAGCTCGTTATTCAAAGCGCTAACTTTAGCCAAAGTGTTTGTGGTGTTGTTTAACAGTTGGGTAGAGCGCGCTTGATCAATATTCCCGCCATAGCTCACTTGATAGCCGGTTGAATTGCTGATGTTAGCGTTGTTAGCTAGCGTTAAAGCGTTTTGAGAATTATTGACGATGTTTTGCACCAAGCTAGTGAATTCCTTAGCGCTCAAATCGTTCCCAGCGTTAGCGGAGTTGAAAACATGTTGCGCTAAAGCGGCATCCAAAAACGCTGCGGCAGCCCCGCTATCACCGCTTGGCCCCATAGTGATTGAAGCTTGCTTTAGGATATAAGCGATTTGTTGGGCGGTAACACCATTTCCATAAGCTTGATTAGTGTTGTTTTGAAAAATCCCACCCGCTTGGTTGTTGGCGTTTAAGAAGGAGTTCATGTAAGTCAAATAAACGCTAGCGGTGTTAAGCTCACTGAGCTGATTGGAGAGATTAGCGCTCGTGGTGTTGTTGTTGCCTTGAAAGATATTCTTGCTGATGTTTTGACTCAAAGTTTTGATAGAGCTAACCATTTCGTTATAAAGAGTCAGGTTACCTTGGAAACAAGGGCTAGTAGAGCTACCACTAGTAGTAGCGGCTGCGGTCGCACCATTAGCGGTTGTGCCGTTACTACCACATTGACGGATATTGTTAGTGTTCAAAGTAGGATACAAATCAATCAAATTGCCCAATTGGTTCATAAAAAGGTTGCCCAAAGTCCCGGCGACATTGCCTCCTGTGCCTGCAATGTTGATATTGGTGTTGTTTGTCGTATTAGAGTTTAACAAGCCGGCTAATTCTTCGGCTTTGATTTTACCCGGGTTTTTCACTTGTTGGACCACCTGACCTAATTCATACCCAAAGGTCATAAAGCCCCCATCTTCTTCAGCGCCCACTGGATTGAAGCTCAAGCTTAACGCTAGGCTTAAAGGGGCTAAGAATCTTACTTTTTGAGATTGTGTCATTAAATTTTCCTTAATCATTTTGAATGGCTTTAAATTTTGTTTCATGTTTGTCTCTTCCCCCCTTTCTTAGAATGAATACCCATAAGACCAATAAACGCTATAAGGACGGAAATACTTCACGGTAGTCCCTGCTGATTTGTAATAAGTGTTATAAATCGTAGGCACCACTACGCCAAATTCCACCGTGTGCTGGTTGTGGCGGTTGGATTTCCCGTCTAACTTACCGAAGTTCATGCGCATACCAAAGTCAAAGAGGAACTGGAAGTGCGTGTTATTGATTTTGCCATGCAATTTCACATTGGGGTCATCTCTGAGCGTGGATTGGACGGTCTCACCGGCTAATTGGATACCGCTAAAAAAGCCCATATCCACAGAGCGGTTTTGATAGGAGCGGCTAAAGATGTTATACAACACATCAGTCCCCACCCCATAAGTGTATAACCCTACATTGTTTTGAGTGGATCTAAAGCCCACGCTCGCTCCGTTATAAGAAAAGAAACCATAATAGCGCAAACCGATATTCCTTTTCTTCCCAAAGAATTGCTTATAGCCTATTTTGGTGTAAAACCCGTTTAAAATATTCGTCGCACGGCTGTTCCCGGCTCTGAATTGGGGCAAGTAAGGCATGCTCCTAACTTGATTATTGAGCGCATTGATTTTATCCAAAGTTACTTGCGCGTTATAAAGAGCGTTAGGGAGCTGACTGGCGCGCCCTTGCACAGCGTTAGCTTGGTTGCTATTTATCCCAGCGCTATTAACCGCGCTTCCGCTAATGGTGTTTTTAGTGAGCTCGTTATAAACCGCTTGAGATTGATCAATAATGCCTTGCACCAAACCTGTAAAAACGGCTGAATTGAATTCCTTATTCCCAATGTTGGCGGCTACGGCAGAGTTGAAAGCTTCTAGGAGCAATTCATCTTGCTTGAGCAAGTTAGCTGCGTTATTGAGAATATTTTGTTGGCCTTGAAGGTATTGAATAGCGTTTTGAGAGTAAGTTTGACCATTTTGACCAGTCGCACCACTAGCTCCACTAGTTCCATTTTTCTCTAAAGCCTTATTCATCGCATTAAAAAACACATTCGCCGCATTCAAGTAGGTGAGCTGTTGTTGCATGTTGGGGAAATTGGTGTTCGTGCCGTAGTTAGTCTGGCTACCGATCGTGCTTAAAATCCTGTCAGTCAAGCTAGGGAGCCAGTAATAGCCCGCAGCGGTGCAAGCGCTTTGAGTGTTAAGAGAGCTACTACCAGCCGTCCCTGCAGCCGCACAAGTCCCACTGCCTACCGCACCCCCTAAAAGGGCGTTCGCAGACACATCGTTACCATTGAGTTTCTCTGGATACGCCCCTAAAAGCGAATAAAGGTATTGGGAGAAAGCGTTACTCAACGCCCCTGCGACATTGCCTCCGGTGTTGTTGTTTAAAATGTTGTTCGTTGTATCAGCGTTAAGCTCTCTTGCGAGTTCGTCTCTTTTAGTGCCACCTGGATTCTGGACATCTTGCATGACTTGCCCGAGCTGATAACCGACGGTGAAAAACCCTCCATCATCTTCGGCATAACTTATGCTAGCGCAAAGGGCTAGACTAAGAAACAGCGTTCTATTTTTCTTTATCATGATTTTCCTTATCAATGGGATGCTCCTTGATTGAGATTAAATTGGGATTCAGTTACATCAGAGCTTGTAAATTTGTAAATAATGTTTAGTAATACAAATTGTCAAATGTAATTGTGATATTTTCACATAATGAAAATTAAACTAACCTTAAAACCCCTTTTAAAACCCCTTATCAAGGAAATAAAGTTACAACAACCAGAGCGCTTTTTACAAAAAAAAAAAAAACGGGATTTCATAGGGGATTAGCCTTAAATTTTGGGGTTTTTAAAAACGCTTTTTGGCATTTTTAGGTTTTTTAATGTAAAATCACGCCAACGCAAATAGTCATTTCAAGTTATCTCTTTTGTTGTGAAAATTTGGAGCATGTTAGGGTTTGGGGTAATAGCGGGTGGTTACCCCGAAAGGAGATAACCAACTATGAAATTACTATTAGCAATCATAGTTTTAATGGTTGCCACAACGCCATTATACTAAAATTTTGGCTCTAGCGCAAGCTAGAGCTAAAATCTATGGTTGCTAGCGTTTTAAACAAACAATACAAAAAGTAATTTTATTTTAAATCGGGTTTTAAAAGCCCCGCTTCATACAAAAACACCGAGGGCTTATGCTCTTTAGGTTTGGCGTTTTCTCTCAATTCGTTTTTCGCATAAGAAAGCCATAAATTTTCCTTAGCCCTAGTGATAGCGACATAAAAAAGCCGCCGCTCTTCTTCAATACCTCCACCGGTATTCATGAGCTTATGGTTAGGGAAACGGCCCTCCATTAGATCTATAATATAAACGTCTTTAAACTCTAAGCCTTTAGAAGCATGCACGCTCAATAGATTCACGCCCTCGCCTTGCGTGGCTTCACTTGAGCCTATTAAAGTGCCGTTTAAAAAACGCCCTAAATTTTGGTAATTTTTTGCTAAAGAACTCAGCAAGTCCATTTTTTCATTGAAGCGTTTTTGCGCTTGGAGTTTTTTAAATTCGTTATAAGAGCCGTCCTTATTTTTGGATCGCTCTTTTAAAAGGCGTGTTTTAAAGGTTTGAAAAAACGCGCTTCCTAGAATGTGTTTGATCAAAGCGCTAGGGGAATGAATAGGGGCTTTGGTATAAAGAATGAAAAAATCGCTCAGCATCTTAGCCCCATTGAGTGAGATTTTAGGGTGCATCAACACCGGGTGCGAATGAAACGCCTTATTTATCACGCCGTTAAACCTTGAGCTGTTTTCTAGGGCAAAAATTTCTTCAAAAAGCCCCATGGAGGTGATTTCTTTTTTCTTCGTGTAAATTTTGGCTTCTTTGCTTGGGTGGGTTAGGGCTAGTTTGAGATCGCCATTGCCTAAAAGCATTAAGGCTTCATGAATGTCTTTAGCGGTGTTAGAGCCAATATCGCTGATATAGCTTAAAATGTGAATCGCTGCCATAATGTCTTTAGGGTTAAATAGTAGCGCGCAAATATCTAACGCTAACGCCACTTCTTTGGATTCAAAAAAGCTCGTGCTCCCTTTTCTCTTGCTTGGCACGTTGTGGGATCTTAAAGCGGCTTCTAATTGATCCGCGCTGGCGTTATTCCTAAAAATCACCGCCACTTCTTTAAAACCTTTTCGCATGACAATGCGTTTAGCGATGTCTTGGCATTGCGCGATGTTGTCGTTGTAATTTAAAAGCGTGGGTTTATTGAATTTCCCTGATTTCACCACTTCTAAATTTTTAGGGTAAATGCGTTGGTTATGCTGTATCACTTGATTGGCGAGATCCAAAATCTCTTTAGAAGAGCGGTAGTTTTTAGTGAGTGTGAAAACCTGGGCGTTTTTGTATTTTTGAGTGAAATTAGAAATGATAGAAATATCCGCCCCATTAAAAGCGTAAATGCTCTGATCGTAATCGCCCACGCAAAACAAACTAGGGGGGTTGATAGCGTCTAAAATGGATTCTTGTAAGGGGTTAGTGTCTTGAAATTCATCGCAAAGCACTTCTTTATAAGGGCTGGGTCTTTCTAGCATCGCCTTTTTAAATAACAGCAGTAAGTCGTTATAGTCAATATAATCATGCTTTTTTTTAGTGTTTTCAAACTCTTCTAAAATGTTTTCATAAAAGGCGGCGTATGGTGCGTGTTCAGGGCTTTTACTAGAAAGCCAAGCGCTAAAATCTTCTTGTTTTAGAGCGTTAGTGTAAAGCGAATAGAGGGCGTATAAATGCTGCGAAGTGTAGGGCTTTTTATCGTCATCTGTTAGTGCGTTTTTGGTGTCCACAATGCTTTCTAAAAGTTTTCTCAATTCCTTAGGTTGCTTCAGGCTTAAATTGGGGTAATGCTCTTTTAGATAGCGATACGCCACCGCATGGAAAGTGCCCGCTTCAATTTTGGAGCTTAATTTGGAGTATTTAGCCACCCTAGCGATCATTTCGTTACTCGCTTTATTGGTGAAAGTCAAAAGCAAGATTTCTTCAGGCTTGATGCCGTTATCAAGCAGGTATAAAATGCGCCCCACAATCGTAGAAGTCTTCCCTGTGCCAGCGCTCGCAATGATTAAATTATACCCTTGTAAAGCCGAAGCCGCTTTCAGTTGCTCAGGGTTTAACTGTAAGGTTTCTAGCAAGTTTTATCCTAGTTTAAAAAGTCTTTAGGCAAAAGGGCGTTTTCTAAAGAGCGCTGCGAAAACAAAAAACGCCCACCGCACACAAAGCCCAATTCTTGCCAGTTGATAGCGTTGAGTTTGTCGCAGAGGTTTTGTAAATCTAAGTTTTGGTTATAAGGGAATAGCGCTAGAATAGAGCCGTCATAATTAGGGCATTGGTGGATGAAAAAAGGGTTTTTTTGGCGCGTTTTGGCGTTGACATAAATGCGTTTTTTAGGGGATATGTGATGCATCCTCCCCCATTCAAACCAGTTGGCTTCATTGAATTTTTTAATCTTTCTTTGCATCAAGCTGTCTTTATGCTGGAGTAAATAATCATTAGGTTCATTGACAAAAACCATTTTTTCTAAAACATTGGTTCTTTTGGTGATTGAGGTGACAAATTCTAAATTCCCGTATGTTTCGTTTTTAAAAATTCTATCGCACCCGCTCACTGCCCCCACCTTAACCTTAAAAACCTCGCTTAATTTTTGCGTGTAAGATTGGTTGAGGAAATACAAAATGCCTTTTTTGCACATAAATTGCAAACCATCGTTGGTGATTCTACTGAAATCACCCTTACAAAAACGAAAAATCACGCAATTAGGCATGGCGTTTGGGAAAACCTTTTGATCGCCTAATTCAAAAAAATGCGTTATCGTGCCTTCTTTGTAAATCCATTCGTTTAATTTCACGCTAGAAGTGGATTTTAAAAAATCCCTTGGGGTGATGAAAATCAATTCGCCTTGAGGCTTTAAATGCTTGATTGCTTTTTCTATGAAAAACAAGTAGAGATTGCTCCTTTCATCAAAAAGGCTGTAATGGAGTTTTTCTTTGGTGCTTGGCGCAATATCCTTGTGCTTGACATAAGGCGGGTTACCAATAATGGTGTCAAATTGATTTTCTAAAGGGTAGTCAAAAAAGTCCATGCAAAGGGCATTTTTAGGGCAGATTTTAGGATCGATTTCAATCCCTACAGCCTTTTTTAAACGCTTTAAAAAACTCCCATCGCCCGCACTTGGCTCTAAAACACTCCCATGATTGTGTTTTAGAGTGAGCATGAAATCCACTATCTTTTTAGGGGTGAAAACCTGCCCTAAAGTTTTAATGTCTAAATTATTCAAAAAACTCTCCAAAAACTTCTTTGAATGTTAAATAAATATTAGATCGTAACTTAACGCTTTCAGCTAGAGCGCTTAAGATGAAGTTTTTACTTTCAATAAAGCTTCTTTGAACGATTTCTCTGTTGTTATCCCACTTGCATTGAAAGGGCAAGTTATTGGGCTGAAGAGTTTGAATGCCTTTTAAGGAATTGATAAAAATGTCTTTAGGATCGTTTTTGTTGATAATCAAAAAATAATAATCCCTATTGGTGTTTGTGCCTAAGTCTTTATGAAGTTTTTGAAAGTATTTTTCCCATGCAATTTCGTTATTGAACTCCGGCAATAAGCCACACAACGCATAATAAATCCCTAATTTACCATTAAGATTGTCAGCGGTTTTTGTGGTGGTGGTTTTAATATTGACAGGATAAAAAATATCGTTTTCTTCAAAACTAAAATCCCACCACTCTCTGGCTTTTGGCAGTTGGATAGGAAAAAAATGTTTGATGGTGTTTAAAATTTCTTCTTCATTGATCGATGAATTTAAGCGCCCATCTTGTAAGGGTTGAGACAAATTATAAGGGTTTGTTTTTAAAAATTCTGCAATTTCATTAAGCTGTGTGGGTATCATTAAATATCCTTATTAAAAAGGATATTTTACCACACTCCTTATTTTAGCCCCTTATTTTTTCAAGCTAATGGCTTCTTTAATCATGTCATCGCCCGCACCAAAGGCTCTAGCGTTCATAGAATAGCCTCTTTGCATTAAAATGAGATTGGTTAGGGCGTTCCCGGCATTCACGTTGCTCGTTTCTAAATATTTATGCCTGATTTTCCCAAACTTGAGCTTGCCCTCTTCGTCCCACCCTAAAATGGGGTTACCGCTTAGGGGTCTGTTTTCGCCATTAATGGTGCCTTCTTGCATTTCATAGAGGTTACCGCCGATTTTCCTTAGGCCTTGATCGTTAGTGAAAGCTAAAATACCGATGCGAGCGACTGGCTCTACCACCCCGTTACTAAAGGCCAGAGAAATCACGCCATTTTCTTCAATGCGCATGTCTCTAAAAATGCCCCTAGGCTTGCCGTCTTGACTCGCTTCTAAGAGTTTAGAGTCTTGATAAGACAAATCGCTAGAATCATGGTTTTCGCTTTTATCTAAAGAGTAGGTGAGCTTATTGCCTTTAAAATCCAAAGTCATGGGAGCGGATTTCATCTTGTGTGTGGCTGAATCAAAGCCGACAATTTCCCAAGTAGGATCATTGATAGGGGTTTTGTTTTTGGGATCTGCGATGTAGCTTTTCACTTCCCAAGTTTGGTTTTTCCTTTTACTCGTGGGGCTTGATGTGGGATCGTTGGAATTGGTCATGTAATATTCGCTTTGGAGCAAGTATTTATCTCCGGCTTTATCATAAATATCCACTTCTGTGCTGTAATAAGGGATTTTAATCGCTACTGAATCCCTGCTAATGCCCTTTTTCAGTTCCATTCCGTTCGCGTTCAAGCCCAATTTATCCGCAATGCCCCCACTCAAGCTGAATGTGATAGGCGTTTGGCTAGGATTAGCGATCTCTAATAAAAGGGGGGGGCTTTTGGCGTCTTTTTCGCTTTTGATGAGGTTTAGGTCTAGCCCGGTTTTTTCTTTAAGGAGTTTTTGCAAATCGCCTAAAGTTTTGAATTGGTTTTCGCCTTTTTCAGCGTCCCCATAAGTGAAAACAAAATCCTCTTTTTTGCCATTTTCTTTTTGGATACTCACATTCAATTTGCGATTGGTGATCGCGTCTATGGGCTCGTTATCGTCATTCGCCAAAGCGTTAATATCCTGGTTTAAAAAACGCTCTTTAATGATTTCGCCCTTGTCGTTTAAGAAAAAATCTTGCACGCCCTTTAAATGGTCTTTAGGGTTTAGATTCACGCTAATATTCACTTTCGTGCTAAGCACTGGTTGGTAAGTCAAATCCTGGGGGATTTGTAAGGGCGAAAGGGTGTTGCCATGCAATTTTTCAATGTCTTCATCTCTAGCGGTGGAATTGAGCGTGCCGTCTTTGATCTTTTTCAAATCAATACCATAAACATAATAGCCCTCAGGGGTTACTAAATAGCCATCAGCGTCTCGTGCGAAATTGCCGGCGCGCGTGAGAAAATTATCCTGTTTTTTGCTAAAGCCGTCTTTATTGATGGTCATTTCCCCATTTTTGTTGGGCCCTATCACAAACCAACCCTTGCCTTGATACGCCATGTGGAATTCCCCCTCGCTTGGCATGTATTCCCCGTCTTTATTAGAAAGGACATTGCCTGATCCTGTAACGCCGTAATTTCTATCATTAGCCACAACGGATTTGGCGTTCAAAGCGTCTAAATGCGAAGAAAACAGGGTCTTAAACTCCGGATCATTGGAGCGATAGCCTAAAGTATTGACATTGGCGATGTTGTTTGAAAGGCTGTCAATACCAAACTGGTGGGTCTTAATCCCGCTATAAGCGTTTAATAAGGTGTCGTTCATGTTGTCTCTTTAGGGGGGGTTTGGGGTTTTTGTTCAAGGGGTTTTTGTTCAGAGATTTTCTGTTCAATGGGTTTTTGCTCAAGGGGTTTTTGCTCAGAGATTTTCTGTTCAATGGGTTTTTGCTCAAGGGGTTTTTGCTCAAGGGGTTTTTGATCGGAGAGTTTTTGATCAATCGGTTTTTGATCGGAGAGTTTTTGATCAAGCGGTTTTTGATCCGGTTTGTAAAACTCTATCGCGCTGTCTATGGGTAAAACCATTTCGCCCATTCTTAACATGGGCTTGCCTTTATCAAAAATCACGCTTTCCACTTCGCCCCTACCAATGCGCGTTTGCAAATACTGCTTGCTTTGAGAGTCTAAATTGTATTCAGCCTTGATCTTATAATTGCCTTTAGGGACTTTTTCGCCCTTTTCGTTTGTGCCGTCCCATTCAAAATTGATATACCCCTTTTGCCCGTTATAATCTTTTAAAGGAATCGTTTTGACTAATTCATTGTTTTCATTCAGGATTTGAATCGCTGGCACTCCTTTAGAAGCGTCAATTTTTTCATCAAAAAAGAGCGAAAAAGAAAGCTTGTTGTTGCCATCAAAATTCGCCCCGCTCACATCGGTTTCAGCGATTTTGCCTATCATGCTCACCGAATTAAGGGCACTTACTTCCCTTAAAGCGTTATTCGCTTTCAAGCTATCGTCCATGCCCTTGTTAAGGTTTTCCATGGTGTCTTTTAAAGCGCCTTGAAAGTCTTTTAAAGATTCGTTAGTTTCTTTATTGGATTTCATGGCACTGGCGACTTCTTGCATGGTTTTTTTGTTTTCTTCTTGCATTTCCACTTGCGTGAGCTGCGCGGTTTGGGTGATGATTTTATCCGTTTCCATAGGAGCGGTGGGGTCTTGATTTTTCAATTGCTCTAAAAAGAGTTTCATGAAAGCGTTTTTATCCAACCCGTTAGCGATGGTGGGTTGCTCTTTTTTCCTTTCTTGCGCGGCTTTAGCTCCTGTAACTTCTGCTAAATCAATGGCCATGGTCTCTTCCTTGTTAAAGATGTCTTATTATAGGGCAAACTTGCTTAAAATCACGCATAAAGAGTGATTTGCATGCTCGTTTCTTTGTTTTCATGGTCTGTATTCTCTTGGTAGCTTTTTAGGGCGTTTTCTTTTAAGGGGGTTGATTCCTGCTCTTTGAATAGCTCTCTTAGTTGCTCTTTGGGTTGCTCTTTAGAAGAATCTTGCGAAAAGCTCAAATCCACCCCTTCAAAGCCTAAAGCGTTCAGGCTGTTTTTGAGATCTTGTTGGTTGTCCAAAAAGGTTTGTAGGCTGTTGTTGTGAGAAATCACGCTCACTTTAAGGTTTTTACCCACTTTTTGAATAATCACTTCAACCTTGCCCAATTCCTTAGGGAATAAATCCATAGAGATCCTACTCATAGGGGGTTTGTATTCTTGGATTTCTTGCTTCAATTGTTGGGTGAAATGCTTGATCGTCTCTTTAGGGGTAACGCTTTTATTCTCGCTTGCCTTATCGCTAGCTTGGGTGTTTTGCGCGCTTTGAGCGCTGTTAGTGGATTCTTTAGTTTTTTCTTTATTGTCGCTTACTTCTTTAGTTTTTTCTTCTTTTTCTAGGGGCGTTGGAATATTATCGTTAGGGGGGTTAGCTCCTATTAAAGGCATTAAAGGGGGCGTTTTAAGAGGGATTTTAGGGGCATTTTCTGGTGCTATGCTTGGGGCTGTAGTTTGAGTTTTAGCGTGAATGGGGGTTTTTTCTGACTTTTTTTTAGAAAGCGTTTTATCCCTTTTAATGGCGTTCATTTCTAAAGCTTCCTTTAAAGGGGGCGTTTTTTTTTCGTTATTTTGGGGGTTTGCGTGTTCTTTATTGTGCGGTTCTTTTTTTTCTAAAGATTGCAAAACGCTAGAAAGGTTGGCGGTGTTTTTAGCGTCGTTCTTTGCAAGGGTGTGGTTAGTGGGCGCTTGCGTTGTTTTCAAAGCAAGCTGATCGCTTGCATTTAAGGGGTTTTTATTTTCTGGAGTTGTGGTCGCTTGAATATTGCTGGCGTTCAAGTCATGTTTTTGGCTGAGCGTTTGGATGTCTTTAAGGGTTTTTGGATCTTTAGCGTTATGGGTAGGGGTGGTGGGGGTTTTATTAGCGTTGTTAGCGTGGTTAGGGGTTATAGGGTTTTTATTAGGCAAGTTTGTTTGATGAGCGTTAGAAGTAACTCCATTAGGCTTTTTTTCATTCTTGTTTAAAGTTTCGTTAGGGTTTTTGGGGTTAGCTTCATTGGTCTCATGGGTTTCATGTTGAGCCTTATGTGGGGCTGTTGTTTTTTGGTGGTTGAGCCAATCTTTTAGGGTAGGGGCTTGTTGGTCTTTAATGGGATTTTGAGCGTGTTGGTGGGGTAGGGTAGGGGTTTTTTCAAGCTTTTTAGCGTCCTCTTTAGCGTCTTTGGGCGTGGCTTTTAAAGTGTTAGGATTTTCTTTAGGGGCGGTTTTGTCTTTAGAGATCTTTTGGTTCAAGATCTTACTGAAATCCTTTGATGCGCTTTTAGGGGCGTTTTTGGCGTCTTCGTTTTTCGCTCCGCTATTTAAAGCGTTTGCGTTGGTGTGAATGGGATTAACAGGAGATGGCATGACTATCCTTTAAAACAACTCTTTTATTTTACATGGTGGGAGTCAAGCAAAAAGAGTTCCTTAATATGCGTGATCAAATCTAAAAAATGCTAAAGGTGTTTTTTAAAACGAAAAACCCCATTTTTTAAAAATAAAAGTTGTCGTTATTCGTGCTTAATGAGAACAGAGGTTTTTAAAACTATGGTTTCGCTTAGGTTTAAGTGAATTTTGCTACAATTAAATAAAAACGATGATTTTAGGGAGATTGGCATGCAAAGTTTATGGATTTATCCAGAAGAATACGGAAGTTTTAGGGGTTGCTTGTAAGAGCCTTTTAAAAGCGCTAAAGCCACGCTATCAAAAAATCGCCTTGTTTTCGCCCATTGATGGGGGGCGTGAGGGTTTTTGGGAGTGCTATGGCTTGAACTCTTTAGAGTTTCATAGCGCCATAGACAGACAAAAGGCTTTAGAGCTTGTGAGCGTTGCTCAAGAAGAGTTACTATTTGAAACGATTCTCAAGCGCTATGATGAATTACAAACCACGCATGATTTTGTGGTTTGCTTGGGGTATGTGCCGAAGTTTTTCTTAAACGCTCTTTTAGATTTAAACACCATTTTAGCCAAGCATTTAAACGCTCCTGTGGTGGCTGTCGCGCAAACGAGTTTGGAATATTTGAAAGCCATGCATTCTCATATTCTCAAGAAAGAAGCCCCTTTCGCTGTAGGGCTATTTGTGGGCGAAACGCTTGAAAAACCACATTTTTTGAGTGCACCTCTTTGCAAGCAACAATGCGAATTAGAAGCGAGCGTGATTGAAAGCGTGTTGCAAACAAAAAGCGAGATTATTACCCCTTTAGCCTTTCAAAGGGGCTTGGAAAAAAAGGCTAAAAAGCAGATTAAAAAAGTCGTTTTACCCGAGAGCGAAGATGAAAGGATTTTAAAAGCCGCGCATCGTTTGAATTTAATGGGCGCGGTGGGATTGATTTTATTAGGCGATAAAGAGGTTATTAACTCCCAAGCGAAAAATTTGAACTTGAATTTAGAAAATGTAGAAATCATTGATCCCAACACTTCTCATTATAGAGAAGAATTCGCTAAAAGCTTGTATGAATTGCGAAAATCAAAGGGCTTGAATCAGCAAGAAGCTGAGCAATTAGCGTTGGATAAAACTTATTTTGCGACCATGCTCGTGCATTTAGGCTATGCGCATGCGATGGTTTCTGGGGTGAATCACAGCTGACACCATTAGACACGCTTTACAAATCATTAAGACTAAGCCCGGCGTGAGCCTGGTTTCAAGCGTGTTTTTCATGTGTTTGGACACTCAAGTGTTCGTCTTTGGGGATTGCGCGATTATCCCTAACCCTAGCCCTAAAGAATTAGCTGAGATCGCTATCACTTCCGCGCAGAGCGCTAAGCAATTCAATATCGCGCCTAAAGTGGCCCTGCTTTCTTATGCGACAGGCGATTCCGCTCAAGGCGGAATGATAGACAAAATCAAAGAAGCCCTAACAATCGCGCAAAAGTTAGATCCGCAGTTAGAAATTGATGGCCCTTTGCAATTTGACGCTTCCATAGATAAAGGCGTAGCGAAGAAAAAAATGCCTAACAGCCAAGTGGCCGGGCAAGCTAGCGTTTTTATTTTCCCGGATTTAAACGCCGGAAACATCGCTTATAAAGCGGTGCAACGGAGCGCTAAAGCCGTGGCGATAGGGCCTATCTTACAAGGCTTGAACAAGCCCATTAACGATTTGAGTAGGGGGCGCTTTAGTGGAAGATATTGTTAACACCGTTTTGATTAGCGCCCTTCAAGCGCAAGATTGATTAGGAGAGATTATGGAAATTTTAGTTTTGAATCTGGGCAGTTCGTCTATTAAGTTTAAGTTGTTTGACATGAAAGAGAACAAGCCCTTAGCGAGCGGTTTGGCTGAAAAAATCGGCGAAGAAATAGGGCAGTTGAAAATCAAATCGCATTTGCACCATAACGATCAAGAATTAAAAGAAAAGCTTGTGATTAAAGATCATGCGAGCGGGCTTTTAATGATTCGTGAGAATTTAACGAAAATGGGGATCATCAAAGATTTCAATCAAATTGACGCTATAGGGCATCGTGTGGTTCAAGGGGGGGATAAATTCCATGCCCCAGTCTTAGTCAATGAAAAAGTCATGCAAGAAATTGGCAAGCTTTCTATTTTAGCCCCCTTACACAACCCAGCGAATTTAGCCGGTATTGAGTTCGTTCAAAAAGCGCACCCCCATATCCCTCAAATCGCTGTTTTTGACACCGCATTCCATGCCACTATGCCTAATTACGCTTACATGCATGCGTTGCCTTATGAATTGTATGAAAAGTATCAAATCCGCCGTTATGGTTTCCATGGGACTTCACACCATTATGTGGCTAAAGAAGCGGCGAAATTTTTGAATATCCCTTATGAGGAATTTAACGCTATCAGTTTGCATTTAGGGAACGGCTCAAGTGCAGCCGCCATTCAAAATGGCAAGAGCGTGGACACTTCTATGGGGCTAACCCCACTAGAAGGCTTGATTATGGGCACAAGGTGTGGGGATATTGACCCCACTGTGGTGGAATATACTGCACAATGCGCAAATAAAAGCTTAGAAGAAGTGATGAAGATTTTAAATCATGAAAGCGGTTTGAAAGGCATTTGTGGGGATAATGAGAAACATAGAAGCCAGAAAGGAAAAAGGCGATAAACAAGCCAAGCTCGCTTTTGAAATGTGCGCTTATCGCATTAAAAAGTATATTGGGGCTTACATGGTAGTCTTAAAAAAAGTAGATGCGATCATTTTTACAGGGGGATTAGGGGAAAACTACTCGGCTTTAAGAGAGAGCGTGTGTGAAGGCTTAGAAAATTTAGGGATCGCTTTATGTAAGCCCACCAACGACAATCCGGGTAACGGATTAGTGGATTTAAGCCAGCCTAACACCAAAATCCAGGTTTTACGAATCCCTACTGATGAAGAGCTAGAAATCGCTTTACAAACCAAAAAGGTTTTGGAAAAAACAGAATAAAGAATTGTTTAAGAAATCTATAAGAAATTTTTGGGTAAAAAATTAGCTTTCTTAAATTAAGTTCTAAATTAAGAAAATATCACACTAGGAGTTTTTGATGGAAGTGGTTAATTTTTTAGAGGGCGTTTGTTTTGAAAAGCTCCACATTGAAGCGTTGAGTGAAAATTCTTCCAATAAGGAAATGCGCATTTGCATACCCAAGGGAGCTGTCATGGACAAACACAAGGCCCCGGGAGCGATTAGCGTGCAGGTTTTAGAGGGCAAAATCGTTTTTGAAGTGGGAGATGAAAAAATAGAAATGCCTAAGGGAGCGTTAATCAGCCTAGAAGCCCAAGTTTTGCATCGTTTGGACGCTTTAGAAAATAGCGTTATCCGATTGTCTTTGAGTAAAAAATAAGGAAAATCAAATGATGAAAGCCGTTTTTATCAATGTTTGGTATTTGCTTTTAACCATCATTTTATTAATCATCATATGGAGGATCATTAAATTAGTGTTAAAAGATAAAAACGACAGCGACGATAAGGTAGGATAGGCGGATTTCTGATCTAAAAATCAGCCAAGAAGATAAAAGAAGTGGTTAAATCATAGCCGTTTAATTAAGCGCGCTACGATACGAAAAATTTAAAAGAAAGGAACAAGCATGAGCGAACAACGAAAAGAATCTTTACAAAATAACCCTAATTTGAGTAAAAAAGATGTCAAAATCGTGGAAAAGATTTTGAGCAAGAACGACATTAAAGCCGCTGAAATGAAAGAACGCTATCTCAAAGAAGGGCTGTATGTGTTAAATTTCATGAGCTCTCCCGGTAGCGGTAAAACCACGATGCTAGAAAATCTAGCGGATTTTAAAGACTTTAAATTTTGCGTGGTAGAGGGCGATTTGCAAACCAATAGAGATGCGGACAGATTGCGTAAAAAAGGCGTGAGCGCACACCAGATCACCACCGGCGAAGCGTGCCATTTGGAAGCGAGCATGATTGAGGGGGCGTTTGATTTATTAAAAGATGAGGGAGCGTTAGAAAAAAGCGATTTTTTAATCATTGAAAATGTGGGGAATCTGGTTTGCCCCTCAAGCTATAATCTAGGGGCGGCGATGAATATCGTTCTACTCTCTGTCCCAGAGGGCGATGATAAGGTGCTAAAATACCCTACGATGTTTATGTGCGCGGATGCGGTCATTATCAGTAAAGCGGATATGATTGAAGTGTTTAATTTCAGGGTTTCTCAAGTCAAAGAAGACATGCAAAAATTAAAGCCTGAAGCGCCTATTTTTTTAATGAGCTCCAAAGACCCTAAAAGTTTGGAAGATTTTAAAAACTTCCTTTTAGAAAAAAAGCGTGAAAATTACCAATCCACGCATTCGTTTTAATGTGTTTAGCGATCCCCTCTAAAGTCATAGCCATTAACGATAATGTGGCTATTTTGGAGACTTTGGGCGTTCAAAGAGAGGCGAGTTTGGATTTGATGGGCGAGTCCGTTAAAGTGGGCGATTATGTGTTGTTGCACATCGGCTATGTGATGAGTAAGATTGATGAAAAAGAAGCCCTAGAATCCATTGAGCTTTATCAAGAAATGATCGCCAAAATGAACGAAACGCAATAATAACAATGAGCGTTGATCACCTCATTTCGCCCTTTAGAGACAAACGAACCATTTTAGCGCTCTCTAATGCAATCAAAAAACTCGCTTCCAAACTCACAAAAAAATTAGTCATCATGGAAGTGTGCGGAGGGCATACGCATTCTATCATGAAATACGGGCTTTTGGATTTGATGCCTAACAATTTAGAGTTTGTGCATGGGCCAGGGTGTCCGGTATGCGTGATGCCAAGAGCGCGCCTTGATGAAGCTTACGAACTCGCTAGCATGAAAGATAGCATTGTTTTGAGTTTAGGGGATATGATGAGAGTCCCCGGGAGCTATGGGAGTTTGATACAAGCGAGAGAAAAGGGGCTGGATGCGCGCTTTTTGTATTCGCCCATGCAAGCTTTAGAGATCGCTAAAGAAAACCCTCATAAAAAAGTCATCTACATTGCGATCGGTTTTGAGACCACCACGCCGATGAGCGCTAGCGTTTTACTGAGCGCCAAAAAAGAAAAAATTAACAACCTTTTTTTCCACATCAACCACATTTTAGTGCCTCCTAGCGTGAGCGCGATTTTAGAAGATCCAGCATGCCAAATTAACGCTCTTTTAGCCCCTAGCCATGTGAGCGTGATGAACGGCGCTCAAATCTACGCTCCTTTAGTGGATCGCTTTAAAATCCCCATTATTGTGAGCGGTTTTGAGCCGGTGGATATATTAGAAAGCGTGCTGATGCTTATCAAACAAGCCTTAAACAAAGAAGCCAAGCTAGAAATCCAATACAAAAGAGCGGTGAGCTATGGAGGGAATACAAAAGCGCAAGAGTTAGTGAATGCATGCATGGAAGTTAGGGAAAATTTTGAATGGAGAGGGTTAGGGAATATCAAACGTTCCGCCCTAAAGCTTAAAGAAATATTCGCCTCTTATGACGCTGAAAAAGTCTTTAAAGAACATTTAAGCCACAAAACCTCCAAAGAAAACAAAGCATGCAAGTGCGGGGAGATTTTAAAAGGCATCGCTAAGCCCCTAGACTGCTCACTATTCGCTACAACTTGCACCCCACAAAATCCGATCGGCAGTTGCATGGTCAGCTCTGAGGGGGCGTGCGCGGCGTATTATCGTTACAAGCGCGTTTGAGCTTCAAAAATTGCTCTAAGCCCCTAGACTGCTCGCTATTCGCCACAACTTGCACCCCGCAAAATCCGATCGGCAGTTGCATGGTCAGCTCTCAAGGGGGTGTGCGCGGCGTATTATCGTTACAAGTGCGTTTGAACTTTAGAAATTGCTTTTTAGTGAAATCGCTCAAACCTTCGCAATTGACATTCACGCTTTTAGGGGGTTTTTCTTTTTTGACAACCGGTTTTTGGTAAGGCCTTTTCCTAATACTCGCTTGGATAGTTTTAAAATCAAAAGGGTAATTTAAAGCTTTTAGGATTTTTTGCGTTTCTAAAAAATGGGCTTTCAAATTCTTGGTGTAATAATCTTCTTCTATCTTAAAGGCTTTCAAGAAACTTGGGTGCGTGAAATAGATTTTTAGGATTTGATGCTCAATTTTGGCGTATCTAAACCCTTTCTTTAAATCCCCTAAAATTCCAGCGACATAACGATTGATCACCTCTCTTCGCTTGAGCTGGAGCTTTAAATTTTTAAACGCAGACACTTGAGCGATTTTTTTAAACAGCAAAAAGGTTTCTTTCTTTTTTAGATAGCGTTCATAAATGAGAGGGTTAAATGCTTTTTCCATAGTGGGATTATAGCGTTTTAGCTTGACTTTTTTAAAAAGCTTTTGTATAATGCTTCTTTTAGTTTTTGGGGTGTCGCCAAGCGGTAAGGCACCAGGTTTTGGTCCTGGCATTCCGAGGTTCGAATCCTTGCACCCCAGCCATTTTTCCTTTATTAGCGTGTCGCGGAGTAGAGCAGTCCGGTAGCTCGTTGGGCTCATAACCCAAAGGTCAGTGGTTCAAATCCATTCTCCGCAACCAATCTTTCAAACCACACCACCACACCACACCACCAAACCAAACAAAAAGCATCAAAAGTAAAAAAATGACAAAATTTTCCCCAAATGACAAAAAAAAAAAAACGCTTTATGCTATAATACTCCAAATACATTCCAATACAAATGCATTCTAATGTATGAAATCCCTAATACTACAATCCAATTTAAAAAGGAGAAAACATGAAAANGTTTTGTTTCTTGTTTTTGATTTCTTGCGTGTTAAGTTTTATTTTTTGTGAAATGCATATAAGGGAGTGGTTATTTTGCGATACCCTAAATCTTAAAACGCTTCAAAAGTTATCGTTTGATTGAAGTCAGGCTCTTTTATAGCCAACACTTCATTGAAACAGAATTCAAAACAAAACCATAGACCACCAAGCAAAGACCTAACACCCAATAAGGGAAAAGGCTAAACGAAAACATGGAGCATAAGAATTGCACGCACCGGCAAGTTTGATGAGCAGGAAAGACTTCAAACAGCCTTTCATCGGTTTTGGGTCTGTTTTTTATCAGCCATTGGTATTGCTCCCTAAACAACCTTTCTTGCGTGAGATAATAAGCGTCTAAAAGATAAAAACATGCTAACAACACCCTAAAACGCATAACCCATAAAGATGAGAGATCGCCTCTATTTTGAGGGATAAGACACCCACAGCGAGCGCGAGTGTCCATTTCTTGCACTCCAAAGAATTTTGTGCCATTCTGTTGATAACGCCTTGTAATATTTTAAGCTCTTCTATAAGGATTTTTGCTCTGTCTGTGGGGTTATGATTGTCCATATTTGCCTGATTATCTGTTGAAGTTAAAAGTCCAGGAGCCTTTATCGGTCTGTATTTCTGCCTCTATAATATCGCACCCTTGAGAAATGCCCTCTATTTTTTCCCCAAATTTAAGGGTTTGATGTTCCATCATCAAACCCTTTTGTTCTAATTGAGAAATTTTATTCTGCATGTCTGCTAACCTTTTCTTATCTTTTATATACTCGTACGCACTTGCTTCATTTTTAAAGTCTTGCACAGAAATTGATCGAGCATATACTTGAGAAAAACTGACAGCACAATTACCCCGATTAAGCTTCACGCCTTGAATAGTAACGCTATCTGCTTTGGAGTCGATTTGAAACGCACCCTCGCTATTTGCAATCATCTCAATCGGCGATTCACTGCTACCACCATTCCCACAGCCCACTAAATACAACGCCAAACAGCTTGCACTTAGTAATTTTTGATAAGTTTTCATTTTGTATCCTTTGTTATAAGATTAGGAGCGATTTTCTTGCACAAACTATCAAGAGAGATAGGTTTAAACCTCCTTAATAAGTTTGTGACATCGTAAGAAACGCACATGGCTTTAATGTGCGATTCTTTTAGAGTAGTGCCAGTTATAAAAGTGTTAGCGATCTTTAATTCTTCATAAATCCATGCGGAATAAGTGATGCGCGATAGCCCTTGATTGGAAACGCTATTCTTACTCTGTAAAAACACAAAATAGGGGCATTTTTTGATCATGTCTTGTAAAGATTCCCTGAGAATGAGCGTGAAAGCGTCTTCAATCCTACTTATATCATCGTATTTTGCCAATTTGTTTAAAACATCGTCTTTATAATCCCAAAAAAGCGAGTCTATAAACACTTTGCGTTTTATTTGGTTTTCTAAATAGTTTTTAACTTCTAAAGCCTTATTTATGTCTGCATGCGAGTGCGAGAGGAACACTTGAACGGTTTTTAGCTGCGGTTTGAACGGGCTAAAAAAGGCTTCTTTAATTTCATTGTGGTTTAAGATGATGTCATCGTTAGAATGTTTGGCCTTTTTAATCAATTCATAAATCTTTTTGGCCGCTTCATTAATTTGATGGACTTGGTTGTTAGAACAGCGTGTGCTAGGTTTTAAAATACTTTGATTTTCTCTGCTATCTAAATCAACCACAAAGGCTTTCATGATATATTTTCCTTTAATATTTTTATCAAATTCTCAAATATAAATACGATTTTAAGTTCCCTTTAAAATCTTTTGATTATAGTAGACTTAGCTTAAGAGTGCTTGAATTTTGGGGTGTTGGGGGGTCGTTAGAATAGCTAAAAACCACCGCTAAAAAAAGCCTTTTGCAAACAAAAAGGACGTATAAATTTACAATGACCCTAAAAGCACAAAAACCAACAAAAACAATCTAAAAAACCTCTTCGCATGCCTTTTTGTCTTTATGGAGTAAGCATTCTTTTTGCAATTCTATAAAGCGTTTTTTCCTTTCTTCTTCAATCATATTATTAGGCTTTTCAATGGGGTGCGAAAGAGAGTGTGAAGATTTTGAAGTGGGGGCATTGAATTTGGGCGCATACCCTAGCTTATTGACTGCATAAAAGCCTAAAGCGGCGATTAAAATAAAAATCCAATCTGTTTTTCTGATCTTGGGGCAAAATTTACACGCCATGATTTAATCCTTAAAACATTTGAAGTATAATACACTCTTATGGTCAAATATTAAGTTTAGGAAAAGCTGCATGTGGAGTTTCATTCAAAAAATCTTTAAGGCTTTAATCATTATGCCTTTAGATTTCATCACGAAGTATTTCAAGTCGTTTGTGCTGTTATTGATTGTGTTAGTCTTTTTTAGCGCTAAAGAAAGCGCACCAAGCGAACCGCCCAATCTCGCTAAACTCTATTTAAATGGGGCGATTTTTAGCACCGAGGATTTTGACAAAGAAGTGGATAAAATCCTAAAAACCCCTAGCATTAAGGGCGTTTTATTGTTGATTGATTCTCCTGGTGGGGCGGTGTCAGCGAGCGTGGAATTGAGCGAAAAAATCGCTGATCTGAAGCAAAAAATGCCCGTTTTAGCGTATGCTAGGGGGGTTATGGCGAGCGGGAGCTATTATGCGGGCATGCAAGCGAGCGAAGTTTATGCCTCTAAAGCGAGTTTGATAGGATCCATTGGGGTGATTTTTTCTAGCGCGAATGTGGAAAATTTGCTCAATAAAGTCGGCGTAGCCACTCAAGGCGTGCATGCGGGCGAATATAAAGAAATAGGCACTTTCACCAGGGCATGGAAACCCAATGAAAAAGAATTTTTGCAAAATTTAGTCAATGAGCAATACCAAATGTTTGTGAATGATGTCGCAAAAGCTAGGAAATTAGACGCTAAGGATTATAAGGATTTTGCTGAAGGGAAGGTTTTTAGCGCTCAAAACGCTCTAAAATTAAAACTCATTGATAAAATCAGCACGATTCAACAAGCCCAAGATCGCTTAATGGAATTGAGTAAGGTTAAAAAAGCTTATTGGCTAGAAAAAAGCCCCATGGAACGTTTCATTGAAAAGGCCACGCAATCAGCGAGTAATATCATCACGCAAGCGCTTGGTTATCAATTGTTGATGAGATGAATATGTTAGAATTTATTTTAAAAATTCAAGCCAAAGACTCTAAAGGCTTGGTGAGCACCATTAGCGCCACTATCGCTAACAAGGGCTATAACATCGTTAAAAACGATGAATTTGTTGATCCCTTAAAACAGCGCTTTTTCATGCGGCTAAAAATCCAAAAAGAAATCAAGCCCTTGAATACTGAAATTAAAGAACAAGAAGAACGATCCTTAAAAACCGCTCTTTTTAAAGCCTTAGAAAACTTTAGCGAGCTATTGATTGAAGTCATTTTAACGCATAAAAAAAACATCATTTTACTCGCTACTAAAGAGAGCCATTGCTTAGGGGATTTGCTCTTAAGGGTGTATGGGGGGGAATTGAACGCTCAAATTTTAGGCGTTATCTCTAATCACGAGGTTTTACGCCCTTTAGTGGAAAAATTTGACATCCCTTATTTTTACGCGCCTTGTATTGATCAAATTTTGCATGAAAAAGAAGTTTTAGCAACCATTAAAGACCTGGAATTACAGCACAAAGTGAGCGCGGATCTGCTCGTTTTAGCCAAATACATGCGCATTTTAAGCCATGATTTTACGAAGCGCTATGAAAATCAGATTCTCAATATCCATCATAGTTTCTTGCCCGCATTCATTGGGGCTAACCCTTACCAGCAAGCGTTTGAAAGGGGCGTGAAAGTCATCGGGGCCACGGCGCATTTTGTGAATGAAAGCCTTGATGCCGGGCCAATTATTTTACAAGACACTCTGCCCATTAACCACAACTACAGCGTGGAAAAAATGCGCCTAGCGGGTAAGGATATAGAAAAACTGGTTTTGGCTAGGGCTTTAAAACTCGTTTTAGAAGACAGGGTGTTTGTGCATGAAAACAAAACGGTGGTGTTTTGAATGCTTTTAGATTGCAGCAACCTCAATGAAGAACCCTTAAAAAGCCAGATCAAAGCCGAGTTCTTTAAGGATAAAAAATTCCTTTATAGCGGGGATAAAATAGATTTCATGTTAAGCTATAAGCATTCTAACGCCACCTTACCCATTTTATGGGGCGAAGCTAAAAGGGGCGATTTTGATGATTTGGACAAAGCTTTCACGCAACTTCTTTTAACCATAGGCAAGCACAGGCTTTATACCCACCACACGCCACCTTATTTGTGCGCTTTTAACGCTTTTAAAATAGAATTTATCGCCTTTGATGACACGATCACAAGCTTTTTTTATAAAAGCGATATAGATTTTTCTATCACCCCAAGCAACCACAACACAGAAGGTTTTAAACACGCTTTAGATGCGTTTAAAGCCATGAGCAAATCCCATAAATCGGTTTTTGACTTTAAAACCCAAAGTCAGGAATGCAAAGAATTTATTGAAAATAATTTAAACTCTAGCCATCCACTCAACAAAATCCAAATTGATAAAAATAATTTCTTTACGATCTATCAAAAGTGGATTGAAGCTGTCAAACCCACCATTGACATAGATTGGGAGGTGGCTAAAACTAAAGGGGTTTTAGACGCAGACTATTATTTAGCGGATTTGCTCAGCGATGGCGATAAAACCATTATTGAGAAATTGCACACGATTTTAAGCTCCAATTATTATAAATTGAAAAGGGGTGTGAATGAGTTAGGTAAAATGGATTTTATGGAAGTTGGTTTCACAGACGGCCAACAAGCCCATAAAGAATTTTGGAGGATTTATGAAAGGCCTCCTAAATTAGAGTTTCAAGCTTTTATTTTAGAGCGGCGCGATTTGTTAGTGCCAAGCGATGTGAGAGAAAGGAAAGGGGCGTTTTTTACCCCTAAAATCTGGGTAGAAAAGAGTCAAGAATATTTAGCCAAAGCTTTGGGACAAGATTATCAAGAGAATTATATCATTTGGGATTGTGCTGGGGGGACTGGGAATTTGCTTCAGGGTTTATTGAATAAGGCTAATTTGTATCTATCCACTTTAGATCATAACGATGTGGCAATCGTTAAAGATCTGGCTGCAAAAAACCACTTAAAACTACTGGAAAATCATGTTTTTCAATTTGACTTTTTAAACGATGATTTTTTCAGCGATAAAACGCCAAAAAGCTTGCAAGAAATCTTAAAAGATGAAGAGAAACGAAAAAAGCTCATCATTTACATCAACCCGCCGTATGCGGAAGCGACTTCGGCTAAAACGCCTAGCGGCACAGGGAAGAATAAAGATTTAGTGGCTAGGGGCAATCTTATTTGCAAGAAGTATGAAGATGAATTAAATAAAGCCAATAACGAACTTTTCGCTCAATTTTTCATGCGCATTTATAAGGAATTGGATGGTTGCATCATGGCGAGTTTTTCAACGCTCAAATACCTTAACTCTAGCAATTTTAAAAAATTCAGAGAAGTTTTTAAGGCTAAATTTTTAGAGGGGTTTATGGTGCCTGCGGATAGCTTTGATAACGTGACAGGGCAATTCCCCATTGGCTTTTTAGTTTGGGATACTGCTACCCCCCCCCCCTTAAAACCAACCAACGCGCTCAATTTAGAAGTGTTTGACTCCTCTGGCGGATTTTTGGGGTATAAAACTTTTAAGCCGATAGTGGATAAGGTTAAAAATATAAACCAATATTTAAAGCAATACAATATAAATAATTCTAATATTTTAGGGTTTATTGATTGCGCTGGCGTGGATTTTCAAAACAATAAATTTGTTAATCTAGCAAATAACAAAAATCTTAAACGCAACATTACTTTTTTTGGTTTAACCCTCACAAACCTTCTAATCGGCGCGATCTATTTCTCTGCCCGCCATTGCATCAAAGCCACATGGCAAAACGATAGGGATCAATTCTACGCCCCTTATGATGACGCTTTCCAAGACGATAGCGAGTTTAAAAGCAATTGTTTGATTTTCATGCTTTTTCACACCCAAAACCGCATCACTACCGCTCAAGGGATCAATCATTTTATCCCCTTTAGCGAAGATGAAGTCAATTCTAAAGAAAGATATTCTAGCCACGCTTTATTAGACTTTTTAAAAGGCGAAATCAAAGAGCCTAAAAAGAGCGACAGCCTCTTTTTAAGCGTCAAAAAAGAAAACAAACCCCTAAAATTCAGCCCGAGCGCTTCAAAGGTGTTTGACGCTGGCAAAGAGATCTATCGCTATTACCACACCCAAGATTTCACCCACACCCCCTATAACGCTAACGACGCAAGCCTTTATGACATCAAAGAATTTTTTCAAGGCCGTAACAAGCAAGGCAAATTAAATTTACCCACCAAAGCCAAAGATAAATATTACAAACAGCTTTACGCTAACTTGCAAGACGCCCTAAAAGATCTTGCCGAAGAAATACAGCCTAAAGTCTATGAATACGGGTTTTTAAGGGAGTGATTTTTAAGACAAATAATCAAAAAGCTAGAGCAAGCGGTATTTTTTAAAAGCACTCTATGAGGGGGATTTAGTTTTATAGAGGGGAGAATTATCTCTATCCCCTTAAAAAAATAAGTTTTACAACAAAATGACCAACGCCCCAAAAGTTAAAGGCAAACCCGCTTTTTAAAGGAAACCCCTAAGCCTTTAAACCCAGGGGAACGCTATTAGAAAAATCAGCGTTTCACAGAAACGATCACTTTAAGCCCCAAAAAAGCAAACTCAAAGTATAATGATCTCCAAGAGCGTTTGCCACTTTTGTGTTTCATGGCATGCTCCTTACAATGTTGGTCTGCCCCATATCGTAACTATGGGGCGTGATGAAATCCTACAACAAACCCCCTTAAAAACACCCTTTGAATGGCACCAAACACGCATGGCAAATGGCCTAAAGTCTATGAATACGGGTTTTTAAGGGAGTGGTTTTTTAAATTTTCTGCTGGAGCTTTTTCTCTCTCAATTGCCCGCAAGCCGCTTCAATATCCAAGGCTTTAGACTCTCTAATGGTGCATAATAAACCTTTGGAGTTTAAAAAATCCGCAAACATTCTAGCACTCTCTAAGCTAGGGCGCTCAAACTTAGAGCCTTCATGCGGGTTGAATAAAATCAAATTCACTTTGGATTTAATGCCGTTTAAAAGTTTTAAAAGTTTTTTAGCGCAATCCAAGCTATCGTTTAGATCTTTAATCAAAAGGTATTCAAACATCACTCTTTTGCGCTGCTCTAAAGGCCATTTCCTCACTTCATTCAAAACGCATTCAATGTTGTATTTTTTATTCAAGGGCATTAAAGACGAGCGCGTTTTGTCATCTACGGCGTGTAAAGATATGGCTAATTGCACGCCTAAATTTTTGCCCGCTAAAATGGGGATTTTATCGGCTACGCCACTCGTGGAAATGGTGATCCTTTTAGGCGAAATTTGCATGCCGGTATTAAAAATCTCAATCGCCTTACACACCTCATCTAAATTGTTCAAAGGTTCGCCCATTCCCATAAAAACAATGTTGAATGCTTTTTCAATGGGGAGGTTATTGTCTTCTTTAATGAGTAGGGCTTGCTGGATGATCTCGCTCGCTTTTAAGTTCCTTACAAAACCGCCTTTTTGAGTGAAACAAAACGAGCAACCCACTTGACAGCCGATTTGACAAGACACGCACACGGTGTATTTTTCCCCCTCTAAAACGGCGTTAGTTTCTTTATCAATCTTTTTGTCTTTCATTTTCAACAACACCGCTTCAAAAGTGTGGTTGTCTCTTAAAGATTTAAAAAGGTATTTTTTAGAGCCATCAACGCTCTTTCTCACATGCGTGATTTCTATCGTGCGCAAAGTAAATTCTTGCTCTAAATAAGCAATAAAATCTTTTGAAAAATTATTTTGCATGTCTTTAAAGCTTGTTTTATACTTCGCATAGAGCCACAAATAAAGCTGTTTAGCCCTAAAGCTTGGTTTTAAAAGCTGACTCAATTCCTTTAGAGTGAAATCATAAATGCTCGCTTTCATGCTTTAAGCCCTAATTCTAAAAGTTGGTGCAAGTGCAAGACCCCTAAAACCTTATTATGATCATCTACGCACACTAAAAGCTGGATCTTATGGCGTTCTAAAAATTCTAACGCTTCTAAAAGAAGAGCGTCTAAATTCTTAAAGCTTTTAGGTTTTAAAGTGGCAAAATACCTCACTTCGCTCTCCAAGCTAAGCCCTTTTAATAGCGCCCTACGGACATCGCCATCGCTTAACACCCCTACAAGCTCGTTAGCCTCATTGACTAAAATCGCGCTGCCCAAGCGTTTTTCACTCATTTCTATGAGCGCGTCTTTAAAACTTGTATTAGGAGCGATTAGGGGGAGGTCCGTGGTTTGCAACAAGTCTTTAACCTTGACAAAAAGTTTTTTGCCTAAAAGCCCGCCCGGATGAAAGGAGGCAAAATCTTCTTGGCTAAAGTTTTTCGCTCGCATCAAGCATGCCATTAAAACATCGCCTAACGCTAGAGTTAGGGTGGTAGAAGTCGTTGGAGCGGTGTTGATCGGGCAAGCTTCTTTTTTGATTTTCAAACTCAAATAATAATCGCCGAGTTTGGAGAGCGAGCTATTAGGGCTTTTAGTGAAAGTGATGATTTTATGGCTTAAGCGTTTTAAATGGCTCACCAGATTCAATAATTCTAAAGACTCGCCCCCGTAACTAATCATTAAGATCACATCGTTTTTTTCCACCATGCCCAAATCCCCATGCATGGCTTCTGTGGGGTGTAAAAACGCGCTTTTGTTACCGGTGCTTAACATAGAAGCAACGATTTTTTGCGCCACTAAAGCGCTCTTACCCACGCCCACTATCACAAGCTTACCCCCTTTTTCTTGGCTTTTTAAAATGAGCTTGACAATCGCTTCTAAATCGTTAGGTTTTTGGAATTGCTTAACGCTTTCTAAAAGCGCGCTCGCTTCATCTCTTAAGACTTGCGCGGCGATAGCATTGTAATCAAGTGGCATGGACATGGCAAATGATAGCCGGGTATTTTCTAAACTTTTTAAAGAGCGCTTTTCTGATGAAATTACGGGTGTGATCTTCTAATTTCTTAGGGCTATTCAAAATTTCGGCGTTGCTGGATTTCAATAACAACTCTAATCCCCCTTGAATTTCTTTTGTCAAATGCTTTTCATCTTTAAAGCCCACAAGCCCTAAACTGGAAAATTGAGAGCTTTCTAAAAGCGCTTGTTTGTTTTTATTCACAAAAATCGTAGCGGCAAACACCCCAGCGCTAGCGACTTCTTCTCTTTGTTGCACAATGCTTGTGTCAATACTCAAATTGCTTTGGTTATCCACATAGCTTTTCCCGCTTTTAATCGTGCCCACTTTTTTAATGAACGCAGGGCCGACTTCCACTTGATCACCATCTTCCATTAAATAGATATTTTTTTCAGGCACTCCGCAAGAAATAGCGGTTTGCTTGTGGCGCGCGACATGGTTATATTCCCCATGCACGGGCAAGAAAAACTTAGGCTTGATGAGTCTTAACATGAGTTTTTGCTCTTCTTGGGCGGCATGCCCGCTCACATGGATACTGTCAAATTCTTGATAAGCCACTTTAGCTTCTTTTTTGATTAAAAAATTCAATACCGCTGAAACGCTCGCTTCATTGCCAGGAATGGCTTTAGCGGAGATGATAATTAAATCGTTGGGTTTGATAGAAATGTGGCGGTGTTCATCAGTCGCCATGCGATAAAGCGCGCTCATGGTTTCGCCTTGTGAGCCGGTCGTTACAATTAAGACTTCATTATCCGGGTATTTAGCGACTTCATTGGCCTCAATAAAAGATTGATAAGGCAAATGGATATAGCCTAATTCTCTGGCGATGTCTAGGTTTTTTTCCATAGAGCGCCCGATCACAGCGATCTTGCGGTTGTATTTAATGCCGTATTGGATGGCTTGATAAACTCGGTGGATATTGCTAGAGAAGGTGCTCATAATCACCCTCCCTTGCGCTTCTTTAAAAAGGGTATCAAAAGCCGGCGCTATGGTGCTTTCACTCGGCGTGGTTCCGGATTTATGGGAGTTAGTGGAATCGCTTAAAAGAAGCATCACCCCCTTTTCGCCATAGTGTGCTAAACGATACAAATCCGTGGGCAAATTATCCACTGGGGTGTGATCGATTTTAAAATCGCCGGTGTGGATGATGGTTCCGGCTTTAGTTTGGATCGCCAAAGCGCTGCTGTCAATGATAGAATGCGTGATGTGGATCCATTCAATGATAAATTCGCCCACGCTAATGGGGCAACGCTTTTCTACGATTTTAAAATACGAGCGGTATTTTTTCAAACCATGTTCATCAAACTTGCTCCCAATCAGCCCCAAACTCAAAGGCGTGCCATAAAGGGGGAATTGCAACTCTTTAAACAAATAAGGCGTGGCCCCTATGTGATCTTCATGGGCATGGGTGATGATAATGCCGGCGATTTTGTCCTTGATTTGGTGCAAGTAGGAAAAATCCGGGATTAAAATATCCACGCCAAAAAGCCCCTCTTTAGGGAAGCTCATGCCCGCATCAATCACGATCGCACTTTTTGGGGTTTCAATGACCATCATGTTCCCCCCAATCTCGCCCAAGCCCCCTAAAGGCGTGATCTTAACGCTCGCTTTAGAGTTTAGATTCATCTTATAATGCGGGTTTAAATGCTCCACTTGGATCTTGTTATTCGCTTCAACGCCTTTTTTGAGTTCCTTATGAAAGCCTAAAGTCCCCCTCTCATTCACATGCAAAATTTCCGTAACGCCCTCTACTTTATTGCTATTTAGCTCTTCTTGGGCGTAATTTCTAGTCTTTTGGGGGGCGTGTTTAGCTTTGTGGTGGTGGTTTGGTTTTTTGTTGGGGCGATACTCTTTTTTATGGTGCGAAAGCGCTTCATGGTTTGAAGACTCTGCGTTTTTTTGCGCATTTTCTCTGAAACGCTTTTTGCGGTTGGTGAATCGCTCAAACGCTCCGGCTCGCATCTCATCAGCTTTTGAATTTTCACTGCTGTTTTCATGGTTTTCATTGTTTTGGTTGTTATCCGTCATAACGATTATTCCTTTATTTCAATTTTTTAAAAAGGCATTAGCCTTTTAAAAGGTATTCTAAGAGCTTGAGATAATCTTGTATCTCAGACGCCCTCACGCTTGTTGGTTGATTTTCTAACGCTAGAAAATCTAACACCTTATCAAGCTTTTCTTTATAAGAAACGCTTTTTTTAAGATTGTTTGAAAGCGTCTTCCTAGGAGATGAGAAACAAGCTTTCAAAAAATCTTCCAACATTTCAAACCCTTTTTGTAGGGCTTCTTCAAAAAATGGCGCTTGGGCTAATGAAGCTAACGCCTTTTCTTTCAGCGGCTCTTTAATCACTTCAAACACGCTAGAAAACACCTTTGGAGACGGGCTAAACGCACTAGGCGGCACATCAAACAAAAGGGTAGCGTCCCCTATTGTGTGAGCCAAAACGCTTAAAGCGTTCTGTGAATCTTTAGCGCAAAACTTGAGCGCCACTTCCTTTTGCGTCATCACCAATAAGCCCCTGCATTTAGGGTCTTTGAGCGCGTTTAAAACAAGCCTAGTAGCGATATAATAAGGCAAATTAGAGATCAAAAAATAAGGCTCTTCTTCTTTCAAAAAAAGAGCGTCTTTTTCCACTAATTCTAATTCAAAAGGCTTTTTTTGCGCCTTTAGTTTTGATCGCATTTTCTCGCACAAGCTGCTATCTATCTCATAAGTCTTTAAAGGATAGCGATCCAACAACTTAAGAGTCAAATCCCCTAGTCCCACGCCAATTTCAATTAATTTCAATGGGTTTAAGGGGGGCAAAGCATTAACGATTCTGTCTAAAAACGACTCGTCCGTTAAAAAATGCTGTCCTAAAGACTTTTTAGCTACTACCATAGCACGCTTTTAATTCCTAGTATTATACCTTAAAAAGGGGATTTGTCTTTCCTTTTTAATGCAACTTTTTTATTATAGCTTTTTTCATCCAAAGATGTTGGTAGTTTTGACGATAGAAGCGTTTAAATTGGCGCTCGTATTAAAAATTAGTATTAAAATCTTTTCCGTTAATAATTGGTTAGATTTTGCATTATAAAATGAAATCCTAGCCAATGAGCTAGAATTTAAATTTCAATTAAAGGAGTCATCATGGCACACCATGAACAACAACACCAAGCGCAACAACAGCAACAACAACAGGCTAACAGCCAACACCACCACCACCATCACCACGCACACCACCACCATTATTATGGCGGCGAACACCATCACCATAACGCGCAACAACACGCCGAACAACAAGCAGAGCAACAAGCTCAACAACAGCAACAACAACAAGCACACCAACAAAACCAACAATATTGATTGGGGCGTTTGTGGGGGCGGCCTTAGGGCTGCTTTTTGACTTTTAACTCTTTCTTTTAAGTGCGAATTTTCTTTCAAAATCAAAAATTTTAATGGCAATGGATTTAATATCCGCTGTTAGGCGATTTGTTTGTAACCCTCCCTATCAAGTAGCAAAAATTTAAAAATTAGCGTCAAAATTTCTTCCATTAACAATTGATTAGATTTTATACTGTAAAATAAAATCCTAGCCAGTAAGCTAGAATTTAAATTTTTAATCAAAGGAGTCATCATGGCACACCATGAAGAACAACACGGCGGACACCACCACCATCACCACCACACACACCACCACCATTATCATGGCGGCGAACACCACCATCACCACCACAGCTCTCATCATGAAGAAGGTTGTTGCAGCACTAGCGATAGTCATCATCAAGAAGAAGGTTGCTGCCACGGGCATCACGAGTAATATCGGTGTGGCTAGGGGCAACTTGACTAGGGTTGTCTCTGGCTTTGACTTCAAAATACGATCATTCCATTCTAACCCATTCTAATCAAACCCATTAAATCCAATCAAACCAACACGCTTGATTTTTATTTTTACAAACGCTCATTAATACTCATCAATGCCCATAAAAAGTAAATTTTTATTTATATAGTATCGTTAAGACTTTTTAATATTTTAATACCAACGCTCCATAAAACAAAGCCTTGCGTTTTATCGTTCCAACTCCCATGCGTCTTTAAAAGAAGCGTTTTTAAGCTTTAAATTCAAGCTCCCTTCAATCCATTGGGTATTGGCCCCCTTTTCGTTGTTGTCAAATAAAAACACCCCTAAAAAGCCTCTAGGGGTTTTAATCAGGCTCAATTCCACGCTAGGAAGAATGGTTTTGCTGTCAGGTTTGACTTCAAAGGCTAGGAAAAAGGGGTGGTTATTTTTAAAATCATAGCCATTTTTGGTGTATGAATAGCCAGGAGCACTTTGCAAGATGCCTTTTTGAGTTTCCACGCTAAAAGAATCCAAGTAATAAAACCCAGGCTCTAGCTTGAACGATTGGACTTTGGCTAAAGTATAGCGGTTTTTCCATAAAAGCATGAAGCGATTACTCCCTAGCATGAATAAAGGTCCCCTAGGGTCTTTGAGCTTTGCTTTAGGGTTTTTCTTAAGCGTTTCATTGTGTTTGGCGACAACTCCTCTATCAATTTTGCGCCAATAAGTGCGCACGCTTTGGCCTTGATGAGCGATATACATATTCACCAAACCAGAATGATGGCCTTTAGGGGGCAAGCAAGAGGCTAATAAAAGAGCGGCTAACAAACTCACAATTTGAAACTTCAAGCAAATTCCTTAAAAAGAGTGGTGGCTGAATGCTAACATGCTAAAACTAAAACCCTTATAAGTTATGGATAAAAACTTAAAGAATAGGGTAAAATAAACGCATGCGAATAGACAAATTTTTACAATCAGTGGGTTTAGTGAAGCGGCGCGTTTTAGCGACAGATATGTGCAATGTGGGGGCGGTGTGGCTCAATGGGAGTTGCACTAAGCCTAGTAAAGAAGTGAAAATAGGCGATGTGATTAGCTTGCATTATTTAAAAGGGATAGAAGAATACACGATTTTACAAATCCCCACTTTAAAAAATGTGCCGCGAAAAGACACACACCTTTATATCGCTCCTAAAACAAAAGAATAAAGATAAAAGACTAAGGATTAATCAGTGAAAGAATACAAAGACACCCTAAACTTAAACACAACCACCTTTTCTATGAAAGGGAATTTGAGCGTTAATGAGCCTAAAACTTACGCCAAATGGCAAAAGCAACAAGCGTTCAAACGCATGCAAGCTAGGAAAGATAACCATGGGGATTTCACTTTGCATGATGGGCCGCCTTATGCGAACGGGCATTTGCATTTAGGGCATGCCTTAAATAAAATTTTAAAAGACATTGTCGTTAAAAGAGAATATTTTAAAGGGAAGAAAATCTATTACACGCCCGGTTGGGATTGTCATGGCTTGCCCATTGAGCAGCAAATTTTAGAGCAATTGGAAAAAGAAAAAACAAGCCTAGAAAACCCCACGCTGTTTAGAGAAAAGTGCCGAGATCATGCGAAAAAGTTTTTAGAAATCCAAAAGAATGAATTTTTGCAATTAGGCGTTTTGGGGGATTTTGAAGATCCCTATAAAACCATGGATTTTAAATTTGAAGCGAGCATTTATAGGGCTTTAGTGGAAGTGGCTAAAAAAGGGCTTTTGAAAGAGCGCCATAAGCCTATTTATTGGAGTTATGCATGCGAGAGCGCTTTAGCGGAAGCTGAAGTGGAATACAAGATGAAAAAATCGCCCTCCATTTTCGTGGCGTTTGGTTTGAAAAAGGAGAGTTTAGAAAAGTTAAAAGTCAAAAAAGCGAGCTTGGTGATTTGGACGACCACGCCTTGGACTTTGTATGCGAATGTAGCGATCGCTTTGAAAAAAGACGCTGTTTATGCGCTCACCCAAAAAGGCTATTTAGTCGCTAAAGCCTTGCATGAAAAATTAGCCGCTTTAGGGGTGGTGGATAGTGAGATTGTGCATGAATTCAATTCCAATGATTTAGAATACTTGAAAGCACTCAATCCTTTAAACCAAAGAGATTCCCTAATCACTCTAGGAGAGCATGTCGGTTTAGAAGATGGCACAGGAGCCGTGCATACCGCTCCCGGGCATGGTGAAGAGGACTATTATTTAGGTTTAAAATATAATTTAGAAGTGTTAATGTCCGTAGATGAGAAAGGTTGCTATGATGAGGGCATTATCCATAACCAACTATTAGATGAAAGCTATCTGGGCGAGCATGTTTTTAAGGCTCAAAAACGCATTATAGAGCAATTGGGCGATTCTTTATTGCTAGAGCAAGAGATTGAGCATTCCTACCCGCATTGCTGGAGGACGCACAAGCCTGTGATTTACAGAGCGACCACGCAATGGTTTATTTTAATGGATGAGCCTTTCATCCAAAATGATGGCTCTCAAAAAACCTTAAGAGAAGTGGCTTTAGATGCGATTGAAAAGGTGGAATTTGTGCCAAGCAGCGGGAAAAACCGCCTAAAAACCATGATAGAAAACCGCCCTGATTGGTGCTTGAGCCGGCAAAGAAAATGGGGCGTGCCACTGGCCTTTTTCATAGACAAACGTGCGAATAAGCCTTGTTTTGAAAGCGAAGTTTTAGAGCATGTGGCCAATCTTTTTGAAAAAAAAGGCTGTGATGTGTGGTGGGAGTCTAGCGTGAAGGATTTGTTACCCCCTAGCTATCAAGAGGACGCCAAGCATTATGAGAAAATCATGCACATTTTAGACGTGTGGTTTGATAGCGGTAGCACCTTTAAGGCGGTTTTAGAAGACTACCATGGAGAAAAAGGGCAAAGCCCTAGCGATGTGATTTTAGAAGGGAGCGATCAGCATAGGGGGTGGTTTCAAAGCTCGCTTCTAATCGGTTGTGTTTTAAATAATCAAGCCCCTTTTAAAAAGGTCATTACGCATGGCTTTATCGTAGATGAAAAGGGCGAGAAAATGAGCAAATCTAAGGGCAATGTGGTGTCTTTGGATAATTTACTCAAAAAGCATGGGAGCGATGTGGTGCGTTTGTGGGTGGCGTTTAATGACTATCAAAACGATTTGAGGGTCTCTCAAACCTTTTTCACTCAAACAGAACAGCATTATAAAAAATTCCGCAACACCCTGAAATTCTTACTCGCTAATTTTAGCGATATGGATCTTAAGGATTTAGAACGCTCCCATGATTTTAGCCCTTTAGATCATTTTATATTAGAGGCTTTAGAAACCATAAGTGCTGGAGTCAATAGCGCGTTTGAAGAGCATGATTTTGTGAAAGGCTTGAATATTTTAATGGCGTTTGTTACCAATGAATTGAGCGGGATTTATTTAGACGCTTGTAAGGATAGCTTGTATTGCGATAGCAAAAACAATAAAAAACGCCAAGCCATTCAAATGGTCTTACTCGCTGTGGCTAGTCAATTGTGCTACTTTTTAGCCCCGATTTTAACGCACACGATTGAAGAGGTTTTAGAGCATAGTCAGGTGCTGTGCGCGTTTTTACAAGCCAAAGATGTGTTTGATTTAAAAGGCATTAGCGTTTCAGAAAAACTCCACCTCAAAGAGTTTAAAAAACCAGAAAATTTTGAAGCCGTTTTAGCCTTGCGTTCTGCCTTTAATGAAGAGTTAGACCGATTGAAAAAAGAAGGCGTGATCAAAAATTCGTTGGAGTGCGCTATTGAGGTAAAAGAAAAAGCGTTGCGTGAAAATTTGATAGAAGAATTGCTGATGGTGAGCTTTGTGGGGGTTGCAAAAGAAAAATTAAGCGAAACGCCAGCATTCACGCTCTTTAAAGCCCCTTTTTATAAATGCCCCAGGTGTTGGCGTTTCAAAAGCGAGTTAGAAAACACCCCTTGCAAGCGCTGCGAAGAGGTTTTAAAAGAGCGATGATAAAAGGATAGGGCTTTTGGAAACTTTACAAACCCATAGAGTTTTACAAGCCCTAATCGGCCATTTTACCCCTTTTTTAGAAAGCGGGATCACAGAGCTTATCATCAATACCGAGCAGGAGCTTTGGCTTTATAAAATCAATAACACCCGAGAAAAAAGAGGGCATGTGCTTTTTGATAAGGCGTTTTTGCTGAGATTTTGCGAGCAATTGGCCAGTTTTAGGGGGTTGTTTTTTGATGAAGAACACCCCACTTTAAATTGCTCTATCCCTTTCACGCGCTATAGGGTGAGCGCGAATCACTTCAGCATCACTACCAATAATCAAATCACGCTCAATATCCGTGTGCCTAGGCTTAAGCCCTTAAGTTTAGACGATTTCACTTTCAAAGCAAGCGATCCAAAGGGTTTGAAAGATTTAGCGCTAAAAGGGCATAATATCCTCATTAGCGGGGAGACTTCAAGCGGTAAAACAAGCTTATTGAACGCTCTTTTAGATTGCGTCAATAAAGATGAAAGGGTGGTGAGCGTTGAAGACAGCCAAGAATTGGATTTAAAAGCGTTTAGTAACTGCGTGGGGCTTTTAGTGGGCAAGCAAGAAAACACGCGCTTTAATTATGAAGACGCTCTCAATATGGCCATGCGCTTAAACCCAGACAGGCTCATTGTGGGCGAGATTGACACTAGGAATGCAGCGCTTTTTTTGCGTTTAGGAAACACCGGGCATAAGGGCATGCTCTCAACCATTCACGCTAATAGCGCTCAAAACACTTTAGAAGCCCTTTCGTTGAATTTAAGCATGCGTTATACGCATTCTTTGGATAAGGATTTAATGCGAGCGTATTTTAAGAGCGCGATTGATGTGATCGTGCATGTGAATAGGATCAACAATGAGCGCCAAATCGCTGAAGTCTTATGGACTAAAGAGCTTAAATGCCCCTAAAATCCTTAAAAAACCGCTTGAATCAGCATTTTGATCTATCGCCTCGCTACGGGAGCGTGAAAAAAATCATGCCCAATATCGTTTATGCGGATGGCTTTAACCCGTCTGTGGGCGATGTGGTGAAGATTGAAAAAAGCGATGGCGCTGAATGCGTGGGAATGGTGGTGGTGGCAGAAAAAGAGCAATTTGGTTTCACGCCCTTTAATTTTATAGAGGGGGCTAGGGCTGGCGATAAGGTGCTGTTTTTAAAAGAGGGGTTGAATTTCCCTGTGGGCCGTAATCTTTTAGGGAGGGTGCTTAACCCTTTGGGGCAAGTCATTGACAATAAGGGGACGCTAGATTATGAACGATTAGCGCCTGTCATTACAACGCCTATAGCCCCTTTAAAGAGAGGCTTGATTGATGAGGTTTTTAGCGTGGGGGTGAAGAGCATTGATGGGCTTTTGACTTGCGGTAAGGGGCAAAAACTGGGCATTTTTGCCGGCTCTGGGGTGGGTAAATCCACGCTAATGGGCATGATCACTAGGGGTTGCTTAGCGCCGATTAAAGTGATCGCTTTGATTGGGGAAAGGGGCAGAGAAATCCCTGAATTTATAGAGAAAAACTTGAAAGGGGATTTAAGCTCTTGCGTGTTGGTGGTCGCTACGAGCGATGATAGCCCTTTAATGCGCAAATACGGGGCTTTTTGCGCGATGAGTGTGGCGGAGTATTTTAAAAACCAAGGGCTAGACGTGTTATTCATCATGGATTCAGTGACTCGTTTCGCTATGGCTCAAAGAGAAATCGGTTTAGCCTTAGGCGAACCGCCCACTTCCAAAGGCTACCCCCCATCCGCGCTTTCTTTATTGCCTCAATTAATGGAGAGAGCGGGTAAGGAAGAAAATAAGGGGAGCATTACGGCTTTTTTTAGCGTGCTAGTAGAGGGCGATGATTTGAGCGATCCCATAGCCGATCAGGCTAGGAGTATTTTAGATGGGCATATTGTCTTAAGCAGGGAATTAACCGATTATGGGATCTACCCGCCTATCAATATTTTAAACTCCGCATCAAGGGTGGCTAAAGACATCATCAGCGAGTCTCAAAACCTTTATGCGAGAAAATTCCGCCGTTTGTATGCGTTATTGAAAGAAAATGAAATGCTCATTCGCATCGGCTCTTATCAAATGGGGAACGATAAAGAGCTTGATGAAGCGATTAGGAAAAAGGCTTTAATGGAGCAATTTTTAGCGCAAGATGAAAACGCTTTACAGCCTTTTGAAACAAGCTTTCAGCAATTAGAAGAAATCTTAAGATAAAAGGAATATCATGGAATCACAGCTCATGAAACTCGCCATTGAGACTTATAAAATCACTTTGATGATTTCTTTACCGGTATTACTAGCGGGCTTAGTGGTGGGGCTATTAGTCAGTATTTTTCAAGCGACCACTCAAATCAATGAAATGACTTTGTCTTTTGTGCCTAAGATTTTAGCCGTGATTGGGGTGCTGATTTTAACCATGCCGTGGATGACTAACATGCTTTTAGACTACACCAAAACCTTAATCAAGCTCATTCCTAAAATTATAGGCTAGCAAATGCTAGAAAAAACCATTGATTTTTCTCGTTACAGCAGCGTGAAAATCGGCACGCCTTTAAAAGTGAGCGTTTTAGAGAACGATAATGAAATTTCTCAAGAACACCAGATCATAGGCCTAGCGAACAACCTTTTAATCGCTCCTAGCGCGAAAAATCTCGCCCTTTTAGGCCTAAACTACGATTATATTTGCGATCAAGGCGAATGCGTTGAAATAGGAGGAGCGGCCAACTCGTCTAAAATTTTTAATTATTTTAGAGCGAATGATTTAGGGGGTTTGGAGTTTTTAGGGCAATTGCCTGGCACTTTAGGGGCATTAGTTAAAATGAATGCCGGCATGAAAGAATTTGAAATCAAAAACGTTTTAGAAAGCGCTTGCATTAATGGCGAATGGCTAGGGAGTGAAGCTTTGGGGTTAGATTATCGCAGCAGCAAATTCAATGGCGTTGTTTTAAGGGCTAGGTTTAAAAAAACGCATGGTTTTAGACAAGAAGTTTTAAAAGCGTGTCAAAGCATGCGAAAAAGCCACCCCAAATTGCCTAATTTTGGGAGCTGTTTCAAAAACCCGCCTAACGATCATGCGGGCAGGCTTTTAGAGGGCGTGGGCTTAAGGGGTTATTGTCTAAAAAGGGTGGGCTTTGCCAAAGAGCATGCGAATTTTTTGGTGAATTTGGGGGGTGCAGGATTTGAAGAAGCCCTAGATCTGATAGAACTCGCTAAAACTAGAGTGTTACAAGAATACGGCATTCATTTAGAAGAAGAAGTGAAGATTTTAAGGTAGGGTTGAAAAGCTTTATGTGGAATCAAGCTTATCCCTATTGATGAGAACAGAGCCTTATTATTATTTAGTCCTATCATGATCCAAACCCCCAACGACAAGTAATCCTTTTTCTTTGGGCGTCAAATTGGGGGCTAAAAAGGTTTTTACTCTCTATTTCATCTTTAGTGCGAATGCCCACCAAAGGCAAAAGAGAATGGATTAAATCATCGCTCATGAAAGGTTTGTTTAAAGCGTTTTTAATCAATTTGACTTTCTTGGGGTGTTTTTCTTTAAAAATACCGCTCACATAAATCATAAAAGGGATTTCTAATCCCGCTTTAGAACAGCTATGCCCATAAGTGGAGCCGCTTTCAAAAATATCTTGTGCATGGTCGCTCAAATAAAACACAATAGCGTCTTTATCTTTAAAGAGGTTAAAAATCCCATTCAAAACAAAGTCGTTATAATAAAGCGAATTGACATAATCGGCAACGATTTGTTTGTCTCTATCATTGCTCACATGCAAATTAGAAAAAGACAAATCGCTTGGTTTGAATTTGGCAAAGCTTTTAGGGAAACGATCGGCATACCAAGAATGAGATCTAATCAAATGGAGCACGATAAAATTCTTGTTTTTTAATTGGGATGGGATATTTTTAGAATAAAATTTCACCAGCTCTTCATCGTATGCGCCATAGTTTCCCAAAATATAGTAGCGGTTTTTAGAACGATTAGAGACTAGATTTTGTGTGATCCCCCATTCATCGACGATTTGTTTTTCTAACCAAAAAGTTTCATAATGGGATCGCTTGAAAATGTCTATCATGTTGCGGTAATGATACCAAGGCTTATTCGTTTCAGCATCGCTATAATTGAGCAGGCTTTCAAAGACATCAGAAGTGCTACCTTCTTTGCTTATCGTGTCAGAAAACACGAACAGGTTGTTACTCTTTCTCTCTCTCTCTCGTTGGCAAGTTGGCTCAATAGGGGGTTATTAGGAATGCTATAGCCATAGAGTTGCATGAAATTTCTGCTCGCGCTTTCGCCGATGACTAAGACAACATTTTTAACATCGCCCGTGCTAGAAAGATAATCGCTTGGTAAATAAAGGTTATTTAAAAAGCTATAAAATTTTATGGCTTGTTGGCGATCAAACAAGCTCAAATAGGCGGAATAAAACCCCCTAGTTAAAGAAAGAGAAAAGAGTGATCTTTTTAAAATCGCATCGTTCTTTGTAAGGTGTTTAACGTTACGAACGCTCCCTATTGTAAGGATAGAAAGCCCTAAAACGCCCGCTATCACACCAGGCACAAGCGCTCTAAAGCGAATGATTTTAATGGTGATTAACAAAGCGATCAAAATCAAAGCGTAGTAAAGCAAATAGTTTTTATAGCTTTTTATAAACGCCATCGTTTCAGAGCTGTTTGTGGCTAAAAGCGTGTCAATCAAGCCTTTGGAAAAAGGCATTTTAAACATAAAGAGCGTAAAAATTTCAGCCACGCTAAAAATAATACCGCTTCCTATAAACAACCATTCTAATGAATATCGCAAGCGTTTTTTAGGGATTAGTGCGCAACCATAATACACCACAAACCCGATTAAAAAAGCGCCTAAAAAGCCTCTATAGAAAGAAAATAGATCGCTATTTTTGTAAGCGTTAGAAAGAGCGTTACAAAGAAAGAATATTAAAAATTTTTCATCTAGAGTTACGCTACTGGCAAAGAATTTTAAAAACTTCAATAATTTTTCCATGAATGTCCTTTAAGAGAGTTTGAAAACTTTTTTCAAAATATTTTTTATCCTAAAATAAAAATAATCCCTAATCGTTTTTGATCGGATGTGGGTTTTAAAAGATTGCATTTGTTGGTCTTTAGCCATTTCAAGGCGTTCTTTAAAAAAATCGTTTTTAAAAGGGGTGCAAAAAAGGTTAGCGAGCCAAAAACTCGCTTCAGCTTCATAGCAAATCAAACGCCCATTCAAAGAACTCACAGAACGCCACGGCTTGTGTTTGATGAAATGGAGCATGACGATGTTTTTAGGGTAGTGTTCTTTGAAAGAATCAGAATAGCAATTATAATAAATAGGCAATTCTAAAACGCGCTCTAAAAACACCATATTGATTAAACACTGCTCAGGGTAGAAAAGATCTTTCCCCCTAGTTTTCAAAAACTCTAAAGCGATCTTTTCAAACCCATTTTCGCGCCACAAATCTAAATTCGCTACCAAAAAGCCCATGTTAAAGCCCTGATGGATGCGTTTTAATTCGTTTTGGCTAAAGCGTGAAAAATCAATCTTAAAATTCTTACAAGTGTGCTCAATAAAATGACAAAAAGCTTCAAAAGAAAGGTGGGAAAAAGTGTCTCTCACCATGCCAAGCAATTTAGTGGGGTCGTTATCCAGTGCAAAATAAGCGCTTGCAACATCGCCTAAAAACACCGTATCCACATCTATGGAAATGATTTTAGAATAATTAGGGAAGAGCGAAGCGAGCAAAAGCCGGCACAAAACAAGAAGCCCACCATAACGCTTGGAGCAAGACTCATTGAGATAGCTTTCTATGGAATGATCTAGCGAATTGATATGGATAAACTCTAATGAAGCGAATTTTTTAAAAGGCTCAAGGGTTTTTAAAAGCTTGTTTTGCTGCTCTAAAGTAACCCCTTTAATCAAACAATGGATTTTATACACGATGTTAGTGCCTAAAAGTTTGTTGTTTTGATTTAAGGGGCTAAAATCTACCATGCTTGTGTGTCTGCTCGCATGGGAGAGTAAAGAATAGAGGCTCACTCCTGCCCCTAGCGCGTAATTCTTATCAAAACTCATAAAAATAGGGATAATTTGACTTTGCGGAGTTTGCGTATCCATTAGATTATCCTTTAATAGCGCTTTTTGAGTGGTTTAAAATCGCATGCCTAACTTCTTTAGCGCTACCCATATAAAGGTTATTGAATTGGGTTTTATTGAAAGTGTTTTGGCGCTTGGCTAATTTGATGGTGTTAGAGATGATCGTTTCTTCTAGCTCCTTTAAAGTGAGTTGTTTTTCTAAAAAAAGAACGCTCTCTTTAACGCCTATGGCTTTAAAAGGCTGCGAATTTTTAGGGTATTTGGCATAAAGGGCTTTGATTTCTTCTATAAGCCCTGAATGGAGCATGTTCTTGGTGCGCTGTTTGATGTTGTTTGCAAGCGCGTTTTTTTCAATAGACAGAGCGAATAACGAGATGGCATGCTCAAAGGGTTTTTTAGGGTTAGCCTTAAAATACTCGCTTGGGGGCGTGTGGGTGGCATAAAAGATTTCTAAAGCCTTGCGGATGCGGTAGGTGTCGTTTGGATGGATTTTAAAAGCCATGTTAGGGTCAATGGATTTTAAAAACATGTAAGGGTTAGCTAGGGCACTGATTTCTCGCTCTATTTTTACAACCTCTTCATTGCTCAGTTTTGGCGTATCGCTCAAGCCTTCTAAAATGGATTTGAGGTAAAAACTGCTCCCTCCTACAATGAGTAAAATTTCTTTAGAAGACATTCTCATGGCGTCCTCTAAAAGGGTTTTAAAGAGCTGGGCGTTATTTTTTTCATCAATGTTAAGGTGATCTAGGGCGTAATGCTTGATATTTTTTCGTTCTTTCAGGCTCGGTTTAGCCGAAGCGATGTTAATGTCTTTATAAATACTCAAAGAATCCAAAGAAAAGATTTCAGCGTCCAATTCTTGGGCTAATTCAATGGAAAGAGCGCTTTTCCCGCTCCCGCTAGGCCCTAGAAGCGCGATGAGTTTCTTAGGCGTTTTGATAAGGAATCTCCCTTTTATAAGCGTTCAAAAACCCTTCTAAGTCAAATTTTTTACGGCATTCTTCGGTGAAAAGATGGATCATCAAATCCCCCAAATCCAAAATGATCCACTCTTCATTAGACTCATCTATCTGGTAAAAGACTTCGCCTAAAGGCTTAAGGGTGTTTTTAAGCGCGTCTAGTAAAGAAAGGGCATGCTTATTCGCTAGCGTGGTAGCGATAATGACATCTTCTACTAAATAGGGGGTTTTAGACAAATCAATATGCGTGATATCAAAAGCCTTTTTTTCATCTAATAAAGCCGTAATCATTTCTATGCGTTGGTTCATGAGTTTCCTAAAAAATGGGTTAAAATAGCCTTATTATAACTTAAATCAAGGAAAGATTAATGACCCCTGAACTAAACCTCAAATCCTTAGGTGCTAAAACGCCCTATATTTTTGAATACAACAGCCAGCTATTAGAAGCTTTCCCTAACCCAAACCCCAATTTAGACCCCCTAATCACGCTAGAATGCAAGGAATTTACAAGCCTTTGCCCCATCACTTCCCAGCCAGATTTTGGCGTGATTTTTATCCGCTACATCCCTAAAGATAAAATGGTAGAAAGCAAGTCTCTAAAACTCTATTTATTCAGTTACAGAAACCATGGGAGTTTCCATGAGAGCTGCATCAATACGATCTTATTAGATTTAGTCCAATTGCTAGAGCCAAAGTATTTGGAAGTGTATGGGGATTTTGCCTCTAGGGGTGGGATTGCGATCAAACCCTTTGTGAATTATGCGATCAAAGAATACCAGGAATTTAAAGAAAAACGCCTTTTGAATGCGAAATAACGCACAAAGATAGGGTTTTAAGATTAAAGCCCTTCCAAATTAAATGGACAGGTTAGAGGGAGAATGAAAAGAGCAAGAAAAGATTAAAAAAAGAGAGCCACCCCACATGGGGGGGTTAGTTTTCTAAATTTTCAGCATCCTCTTTATCTAGGTTATCAATATACTCATCAACCTCCTCCGCATTAGCCAAACCGATATAATCATAAACGTCTTTTAACAAATTCTCGGTAAGTCCCGCACATGAGAGATTATACTTATTGATACCGCCATCGCATAAGAGTTGAGCGATAAACAACGCCTCGTTTTTGTTTTTAGGTAAAGTCGTAGCCCAAAAACCATTAGGCGAAAAATCATTAAACTCCGCATCAAATTCCTCACGACCCTCCGCATACGATTTAATCACGCCACAGAATAAAGTAGTCGCAACTCTGTCCATATAATCAAAAGTGTCGTAAAAACAATTTTCCACATTACGATTTTCTAGCATTTTAGCCCACTCAAGGTCGCTATGCTTATTCAAGCCCTCCGCACACGATAAAGCGGTAAGAATGATAGCAGACGCTTGATGTCCTTTTCATTGATAAAACATAGGGGTTAATAACGCACCAATCCTACTTTTTCTATCAGTAAGGAAATAGTCTTTAGCTACCACCGAGAAACTAGTCTCGCTTTTTTCCTCAAAACCGAAAGAGAGTTTAAACCTGTCCTCTTTTTCTTTAGGCTCTTTAGCAGTTGAAGTCCTTTCTTTAACACTTGGTCCGCTAGTTACCACTTTAACGCCATCTAAAATGTCCGCTTTATCGTTTTTAGCGTGAAGTCTCATATGCTCGGTCAATGGAACTTTATTGAACCACTTTAAGAACTTGTCGCTATTGAAAGCGTAAGTGGCTTCGTTGCCTTTTTCGCTCCTTAAGGTTACACGATTGAACCCAATGCTAATGACTTTAGCCTCCACCACTTTGTTATTGATCGTGGCTTTAACTAACGCGCCTACTTTTAATTTATTTTCATTTTGAAAACCCATAAAATACTCCTTGGTAAAATTTATTTTAAAATCCGCTATAATCGGTCGTTCAATGTTTTTTAATGTTTTTATCTTTTTGGCATGGCTTGTTCCTCCTTGTTGGGGTGTGAAGCGCTTTTCAAACGCCCCCCTTATTTTTGAGTGATCGCTTCATTTGATCTCTTTCAAAAGAGCGTTTTTAAAAGCTTTAATGGCGTTTTCGCCCACTAATTCAACGATACGATAACGCGCGATCAAAAAGTCTAATAATTTTTCGCTCCTTTCTTGAATTTCTATAAGCCCAAAAGAAGCGTTTTTAGCCACTTCTTTTTCACTATAAGAGCCTTTCAGGTATGCCTTTCTTTTTTCCTCAAAAGGCTTGTTGCTTAAAGAGCTGTTAGCGTTTTTAGGGATTAAGAGCAAGTTCCCTAAAGCATGCACGATATGGGGGTTTTTAGCCCAACTTTTTTCTTTAGCGCTATAGCCTTGATCGGGATTTTGGGGCAGGATATGCTCAATGCTTTCTATACTGCCATCAAATTTCAAAGTCGTTTCAGGGTTGTGGTATAGCTCGTATTCATAAAGCAAGTAATTCAGTGCCTTGCTCCACTGATACCACTTCTCAGTATTCTTTTTGGAATGGATACTCTCTTCAAGCAATTCCAAACCACTATGCTCTCTCTTGAAAAAATACTTTTCTAGCGTTGGAAGATTCTCAATGGCGATATTTTCTTCCCCATATCTATACGCTTGGAACGCTATAAAAGCTGATTCAATCCACTCATTTTTAGCCGTATTCTTCTTGCCAGCAACCCCATAGACTAAAAACCCGAAACGCTCTAAATATTCTAACAAGCCCTCTAATTCTTTGGTGGTGTAAGGTTGTTTGTTAGCGTGTTTCCCTTCAAGCTGTATGGTCAAAAGAGAGAGCAATAAGGGCAGAAAAGCGTTATCGCTCAAAGCGTTTAAGCGCCACATCTTGTCTAACAAGCTACGCATTTTAGGCGTGATTTCCATCTCAAGCTTTCTATTGTCATCAAAAATAAGGGTGATAGCCTTTTCATCAGGCGTGTGCAAGAAATGCCAAACTTTAGAAGAATAAGAAAGATAAAATAACAACTCGTCTATTTTGTCATATTCATCGCTAAAGGGTGTGTTATGGGTATATCTTTTATGAGCGTTAAACTCCATTTCCAATAACCTTTCTTTAAACTTGTTGCTGTTCTCGCCATAATAATACGCCACGAAATGCTTTAAAAACCTCTCTAAATCATCATCTTTAAATTGCCTCAAATCGTAATAAATGATCGTGTAGGTTTTATTGATTTCTTGTTGAAGCGTTTCTAATTTTTGTCCATTACAAATCTTATGCGCCACAAAATGCAAGCGGTTTTTTAACAATTCCAGAGTGGATAGATCCTTGCCACGATTGTTGATCGTTTCAAAAGAGCTGAACGGATCGATTCGGTTATCGTTCAATTCCACCACACTAAAAAGCATTTTCTTTATAAGGGCATCAAACATTTTTTCAAGCGTTTCCATAGGCGTATCGCTGATTTTTTCTTTAAAGAATGCATGAGCGTCAATCAAATTTTTAGCGTAAAAAGAAGTTTGAAACCTTTCTAAATCTCTTTCTTCTTCAATGATCGCTCTAAAAGCTTCACTCAAACCATAATACTTATAGGATAAAATGGGTTCAAGGTTGATTGAATAATACTTTGGGTCTTTGTTTTGGGTAATCTTGGCTAAAAGACCCAGTAAAATCAGGCTTGTAGCCAATCGTTGCTGGCCGTCTATGATTTCAAAAGCGCTGCTTTCAAGCTCATTTTCAAGCCCTCTTAAGGTTAAACTGTGCATGTAATGGAATTTGTCTCCCAGCTTAGAGACATGCTCTAAATCGTTCCAAAAATCCTTCAATTGCCTTATTTGCCATGCATACCCCCTTTGATAGCTGGGGATTTCAAACACGCCTTTTTCAATCACGCCGTCTAAAGTCAACAATTCCATTAAAATCCTTTCATAGGTTTATGGGTAAAAACCCATAACCCTTCATTTTTTCGCTCAATCAATTTTGGTTGTCTAAGTCTTGTGCTGTGCGTGAAATGCCAAGTGTTTTTATTGACCAATTCTTCGTATTCCTGGCTCCCTTTTTGAGCGCAAACGCCCTCAACCTTTAACGCCCCCTCTTCATCAGTCCCGATAGTGTCATGGTCAATCTTTAGGGCAAAAACGCTCCGTTGGACTTCAGCCCCTCTAGTCGTTGAATCCTCATTCACAATACCAATGATGTAATCCGCTTTACGCATGAGTTCAAAATGCTTGTGCTGAGCCGCTTTGTCTCGTCGTGAGCGGAAATAATTTAAAGTGCATTCATCGCACCATTCTTTAAAATCCTCATTTCCTGGAATAGTTCCCTTATACGCGCCTGAAACCATGCACAACAACAAATTGTATTTTTCATGCGCTTTTAAATCTTCTAACTGAGCCATTATCTTCTCCTTGTATTGAATTTAACTCTGTAAGCCCCACTGATTGAAAAATGGGGCTTATCGAATCAAATGGTTGAAAAATGCGGCATGGGTTAATGCAAGGGGGAATAAAAGAGAGAATGATAAAAAGTAAAAGATTTTTAAGCGGATTTTTGTAAAAGGGATAAAAGTATGGTAGCGTTGCTTGATTGCTTGATTGCTTGAATGAATGAATGAATGATTGATTGAATGCTTGAATGATTGAATGATTGAATGATTGAATGATTGAATGATTGAATGATTGAATGATTGAATGATTGAATGATTGAATGATTGAAT
>NZ_CP071935.1:1630272-1639278 GCF_030062585.1 Helicobacter pylori
TGAATGAATGATTGAATGATTGAANATTTAAGCAAACCTTAAGCTTTCTATGACTATAATTTCATTTCCTTGTTTCAGCAAGGGCTTTTAAAAAGCCGCTTGATACCTTACAAGGATAGCTGATTAAAAGCAAACGATCTTTGAAAACTAAGCAAATTGATAGAAGTTCTTTTTAAAGGATATTCTAAAACAATAAGCAATGACTTGTTAAATAGAGTGGGGGTTTTTATAACTCCCATTCTTGGATAAGGAATTCTTATCCAACTAGTGCCAATTGATTTCATTGATTATGATGGTTATATCATTATGATTGATGACTGAATGGCATGAGAGTATTTTATTCAGGTTAGCGTTTGGCTAAACCTTTTTAAAAAGTTTCTTTCTGTTTTGTTGTTGTAATACTTAAGAACACAACCCGTTTTATTCAATAAAGTATAAAACGAGTTCTTGTGATACGCTAAAGCTGTTGTTAGGAATAACAACAGCCTATCAAAAAACAAAAAGAGCTTTAGGACAAACACTTTTATGGAGAGTTTGATCCTGGCTCAGAGTGAACGCTGGCGGCGTGCCTAATACATGCAAGTCGAACGATGAAGCTTCTAGCTTGCTAGAATGCTGATTAGTGGCGCACGGGTGAGTAACGCATAGGTCATGTGCCTCTTAGTTTGGGATAGCCATTGGAAACGATGATTAATACCAGATACTCCCTACGGGGGAAAGATTTATCGCTAAGAGATCAGCCTATGTCCTATCAGCTTGTTGGTAAGGTAATGGCTTACCAAGGCTATGACGGGTATCCGGCCTGAGAGGGTGAACGGACACACTGGAACTGAGACACGGTCCAGACTCCTACGGGAGGCAGCAGTAGGGAATATTGCTCAATGGGGGAAACCCTGAAGCAGCAACGCCGCGTGGAGGATGAAGGTTTTAGGATTGTAAACTCCTTTTGTTAGAGAAGATAATGACGGTATCTAACGAATAAGCACCGGCTAACTCCGTGCCAGCAGCCGCGGTAATACGGAGGGTGCAAGCGTTACTCGGAATCACTGGGCGTAAAGAGCGCGTAGGCGGGATAGTCAGTCAGGTGTGAAATCCTATGGCTTAACCATAGAACTGCATTTGAAACTACTATTCTAGAGTGTGGGAGAGGTAGGTGGAATTCTTGGTGTAGGGGTAAAATCCGTAGAGATCAAGAGGAATACTCATTGCGAAGGCGACCTGCTGGAACATTACTGACGCTGATTGCGCGAAAGCGTGGGGAGCAAACAGGATTAGATACCCTGGTAGTCCACGCCCTAAACGATGGATGCTAGTTGTTGGAGGGCTTAGTCTCTCCAGTAATGCAGCTAACGCATTAAGCATCCCGCCTGGGGAGTACGGTCGCAAGATTAAAACTCAAAGGAATAGACGGGGACCCGCACAAGCGGTGGAGCATGTGGTTTAATTCGAAGATACACGAAGAACCTTACCTAGGCTTGACATTGAGAGAATCCGCTAGAAATAGTGGAGTGTCTGGCTTGCCAGACCTTGAAAACAGGTGCTGCACGGCTGTCGTCAGCTCGTGTCGTGAGATGTTGGGTTAAGTCCCGCAACGAGCGCAACCCCCTTTCTTAGTTGCTAACAGGTCATGCTGAGAACTCTAAGGATACTGCCTCCGTAAGGAGGAGGAAGGTGGGGACGACGTCAAGTCATCATGGCCCTTACGCCTAGGGCTACACACGTGCTACAATGGGGTGTACAAAGAGAAGCAATACTGCGAAGTGGAGCCAATCTTCAAAACACCTCTCAGTTCGGATTGTAGGCTGCAACTCGCCTGCATGAAGCTGGAATCGCTAGTAATCGCAAATCAGCCATGTTGCGGTGAATACGTTCCCGGGTCTTGTACTCACCGCCCGTCACACCATGGGAGTTGTGTTTGCCTTAAGTCAGGATGCTAAATTGGCTACTGCCCACGGCACACACAGCGACTGGGGTGAAGTCGTAACAAGGTAACCGTAGGTGAACCTGCGGTTGGATCACCTCCTTTCTAGAGAAAAGCTTTTAACATTCGCTTGTTAAAAGCCAAGAGTATTACCTGACAAAAGGACTTCTTGTTGCTTAGTTTTGAAAGATTGAGCTTATTCTTTCTTTTTTTAAATCTTATTTTTCATTTGGTTTTTGCTTAAACTTTTTCATTCTTGTTTTTAATATTTCTTGCTCGCTTGTATTGGATTTCTTAAATCTTACTTCTTGTTTTTTTCCATTTTTGTTTTTTACTTATTGCGTTTTAATTCTTATGTTTAACTTTTTGTTTTTTTACGCTTTAATATTAAAGTTTTAGTTTTGGTGTTTTGCTTCTTGTTTCTTTGTGTTCTTAAGGTTTTTTACTGCTTATAATTTTTGTTTGTTGTTTCACCTTGTTTTTTGCTTGCTTGATTTTGATTTGATTGTGTTTCGTGTTTTATTTTTCTTAAATCTCATTTCTTTTGTTTGAGTGTTGGTTTTAGTGTTGGATTTTCTCAATTCTTATGTTTGTATTTTTTGGTTCTTGTTTCTTTGTGTTCTTAAGGTTTTTTACTGCTTGTGGTTTGTGGTTGTTGTGTTGGAGTTTTACTTGTTACTTCTTGGGTTTTAATTTCTTATTCCTTACTTATTGCGTTTTAATTCTTATGTTTTAATGTTTGGTTTCATGTTTTTAGTTTTTCTTGCTTCTTAATGTTTAGTGGGTTTGTTATTTTTAAGGGGGTTTAGTGGGGTTTGGTAGTAAAGCCTTATCTTTATCTCATGATTGCAATTCTTGCTTGTTTTGTTTCTTGTTTTTGATTTCTTGCGTGTTAAGTTTTATTTTTTGTGAAATGCATATAAGGGAGTGGTTATTTTNTAAAAAAGCGTTGCTTTTCACTCTATAAGTGCCAAGAATTTTAAAAATTTGGCTAAACGCTAGGATTTCACAATCTCAGTAAAATCGCTAAAGTCCTCTACCTTAAACGCTCTAATATCCCTAACAGACTTTTTAAACCACTCAATTTGAGAGATTTTATTGATCGCTTTATAGACTTGTGCTAGAGTGTTTTCTTTAGAATAATTAACATAAACGCTCCCTTGAGTGTTTTCAAACCCTAGTAGCTCTAATTCTTGCCTTAAATCATCATAGGCTTTATTGTAGGGTTCTTCCGTATTCTTTTTTTAAAATCTCAATCTTTAAATCAAACGCTAGAGCATACATTTTCAAAACCTTTATTATTTTCTCTTTTTAACTCGTTTGTAAGATCATCTAAACTATCAATTTGAGTGAGATTAACCCCATTTAACGCCTCCCTCAAGTTCTAACTGATTGATCAAGTTAAATTGTGGAGGTCATTAGACCCCACTAACACGCCCAAGCTATCCTTTAGCGAACCATTCAACCAACAACAATCCCAAGATAACAAGCCAGCCCTAACAAGCACGATAGGAACAACGACTAACTATGGCAAGCTAAACTATATTAAGATAGGGCTAAATCAAAACTTTAACGCTAATGTAGGCGCTAATCAAGGCTACCCCTTTTTAACAAGTTTTTTAAAATCTTTTTTGTAAAGGGCATGGTGCTTAATTTTCAGCATTCACTTCTTTATTTGATTTCATTTGCCCATGCAGAAAAATCTTCAATAACCTCTAATTTTTCGCCATTTAACGCATCTCTTATGGCTTGTTGCGTTTCAATATTTGGGATCTCATGCCCCAAACAACAACCTCTTTTATCATCAAACGCTTGGCTAATTTTTTGCTCTAATTGATTGATGAGATTAAAAAGCTGTTTTTCGCTGTATTTTGTGTAGTCTTTTTTGGCGGTGGTGTTAGGCATGCTTATTCCTTTTTTAAAATATCAGATCATTATAGCGCAAGCGATTTGGTTTAAGCGTTATAAGGGGTGTGGGTGGATTAAAACAACTCACTATGACTGCCTAACCTTAACAAAATCAGCTCATCATCTTTCACTAAATACACAAGCAAAATGTCGGATTTAATATGGCATTCCCTAAAAGGTTTCCACTTGCCTTTTAGGGCATGATCTTGAAATCGTGGATCTAGCGGTTCTTTTTTTCTTAAGGTTAGAATGACTTCCTTCAAAACGCTATCATCAAACCCATTCAAAAGCAATTTATCAAAATCTTTTTGAAAAGATTTTTTAAGATTGAGCTTCAACACCTAAAGCCTTTTTTCTCTCATTGCTATAACTAGAAAAATCCTCAACGAACAAATCTGTTTCTTTGTTATCCGCATCTCTCATGGCTTGTTGCGTTTGAGTGTTTGGGGTTTCATGCCCAAAACAACAATCTCTTTTATCATCAAAAGCTTGGCTGATTTTTTGCAAGAGTTCATTTAATGCGTCTATTTTATCCTTAAAGTTTTGATCCCTTTTTTCCAATTCTTTAGCCATTTTTTCTTTAAAAGAAACTCTATCATTTTGCATCTTTTTGATTTTTCGCTCTAATTGATGGATTAAATTAAAAAGCTGTTTTTCGCTGTATTTTGTGTAGTCTTTTTTGGCGGTGGTGTTAGGCATGCTTATTCCTTTTTTAAAATATCAGATCATTATAGCGCAAGCGATAGAGTGGGATAAACTAGAAATCAAAACTTAAAGATTAAAAAGCGGATTGGGAAGTTAATGAAAAAATTAAAGATCAAAAGATTAAAAAGCGGATTGAAAAATCAGTGAAAAGATCAAAAGATCTGTTAGTAAAAAATTTTAAAAAAGTTTAAAAATTTAAAAGTTTTGTGAGTGAAAAATAATCGTTTTAGATTTGATTTTATAATAAAACGCATTTTCTTAAAAGTGTAGTGGGTATTTGAAACCATTCTCCCCCTTTTAATCTCCAACTTAAACCCACTATATAAAAGAAGCGCTTTTTTAAAAAACTATCGCTTAATTAACGCCAAGTTTTCCACTAACCAATCACTAAAAACGCTAAAAAAGATTTTTCATCAAACCCCCTCCAAAAAGAGAGTTTAAAAAAAGAGAGTTCAAAGAAAAAGGGGGTTCAAAGAAAACCCCCCAAAGAAAGAAAGTTCAAAGAAAGAAAGTTCAAAACAAAGAGAGTTCAAAAAACCACTTAAAAACAAGAAGTTCAAAAAAAGAAAGTTCAAAAACAAAGGGTTTAAAAGAAAAAAGATTTTTCATCAAACTCCCCCCCTAAAACAAAGAGAGTTCAAACAAAGGTTTCAAAACAAAGGCTTCAAAAAAATTAAACCCCTCCAAAAAAAAAAGAAAGGCTTCAAAAGAAACCCCTTAAAAGAGAGANTTTTTATCTTATTGTATCGCTGAAGAAAATGGGGCGTATGCGAGCGTGGGGTTTGAATATTCTATCAGTCATGCCGTTGAACACAATAACCCTTTTTTAAATCAAGAACGCATCCAAATCATTTCTAACGCTCAAAATCAAATCCATAAACTCAATCAAGTCAAAAACGAAATCACAAGCATGCCCAACACCTTTGAATATATTAACAACGCTTTAAAAAACCATGCTAAATTAACCCCCACTGAAATGCAAGCCGAACAATACTACCTCCAATCCACCCTTCAAAACATTGAAAAAATAGTCATGCTTAGCGGTGGAATTGCATCTAACCCACAATTAGCCCAAGCGTTAGAAAAAATGCAAGAACCCATTACTAACCCTTTAGAGTTTGAAGAAAACTTAAGAAATTTAGAATCGCAATTCACTCAATCTCAAAACCGCATGCTTTCTTCTTTATCTTCTCAAATCGCTCAAATTTCAAATTCCTTAAACGCGCTTGATCCTAGCTCTTATTCTAAAAACATTTCAAGCATGTATGGGGTGAGTTTGAGCGTAGGGTATAAGCATTTCTTTACCAAGAAAAAAAATCAAGGGTTTCGCTATTACTTGTTCTATGACTATGGTTACACTAACTTTGGTTTTGTGGGTAACGGCTTTGATGGTTTGGGCAAAATGAATAACCATCTCTATGGGCTTGGGATAGATTATCTTTATAATTTCATTGATAACGCAAAAAAACATTCGAGCGTGGGTTTTTATGTGGGCTTTGCTTTAGCGGGGAGTTCGTGGGTAGGGAGTGGTTTAGGCATGTGGGTGAGCCAAACGGATTTTATCAACAATTACTTGACCAATTATCAAGCTAAAATGCACACGAGTTTTTTCCAAATCCCTTTGAATTTTGGGGTTCGTGTGAATGTCAATAGGCACAATGGCTTTGAAATGGGCTTAAAGATCCCTTTAGCAATCAATTCCTTTTATGAAACGCATGGCAAAGGGCTAAACACTTCCCTCTTTTTCAAACGCCTTGTAGTGTTTAATGTGAGTTATGTTTATAGTTTTTAGGGGGGTANCATTTTGCAAGCTTTGCGCGTTAGGGATGCTAGAGAGTGCGGTGGTGATGCTGTTATAAGTATTCCCTAATTCATTGTATCGGGATTTGAAATTCACTAGAGTGTCAGCGATGTTTTCGGCTTGCTGTATTTGCTGCTCTTGAGTGCCAAAGTGAGCGATGCTGTTGGTTAAGTTCGTTATGGTTTCTTGCACATAGGCGCAACCGGCTCCCCAAGTGTTGGAAGTTACCTGACCTGGATTGGTGCCCCTACGCTCACCCCCTTGCACTTCATAACACACCCCTAAAGAGTCTGATACAAAATTTTTAGGGATTTTTTCAAAGTTTTTCACCACTTGTTCGGCTTGGTTTAAAATCTCTGCTTGGGCTTGCGCGTTTTTGAGCATGCTTTGTGCAAAGCTAGCGTCTGTGTAAGGGTTGAATGGTTTTCCAGTGTCCAAGTTGTTTTGATTTTGCGCATTTTCACTAACGATTTTACTTTGCGCGACAGCTTCTTGCGCGTTAGCGATCATGCCTTGGATAGCGCTGATTTCATTCTTAAACATCCCACACATTGTCCCATTGCCGCTTATCCCTGCCCAATACCTGCTACCACCATTCTGAAAGTTTGGGCATGCCTCATTTAGGGTAGTGATAATGATGCTCGCTTGTTCTAAAAGAGTTTGAGCGTTATTTTCTGTGTTGATCTGTTCTGATGTGCTTGTTGAACTTGTANATTTGGTTTGCCACCCGTTCTTTTGTCTCCTTGAATAGTAAAATCAAGTTTTGTAGTGGTGTTGCTTAAAACGGGGACCCCATCCCCATTAGATCCATTGGCTGTCAAAGCCTTTTGAATGATTTGATAGGCCTTGTTAATGATCGCATAATTTTCAGTGGATATTGGCCCGCCATGTCCTGGCTCATAATACGAATTGCAAGTGATGGTCGTCGTATTTTGTCCTGGCACATTATTAAAGGTTTGGATACCTCCATTCGCGCTCTCGTTACTGCCAGGACCACAAGCAGTAAAAGCGTAGCTTGTAACTTGCCACAACCCCACTGCTGCATTCAGTGCTAAAAGCACGGCTTGATAAGCCGGGGAATTGGTTTTGACATCAAGCAAATTCCTAGAGCTTGAGCCTAGATTATCCCTTGCGTCGTTAATCGCGCTCGGGTCAGCGGACAATTTGATAAGGGTGTTTAGGGTGCTGTAATTATTCAAAAGATTGTTCAGCTTTTCATAGTTGTCTGAAAGCTCTTGAATGCCTTTGGTGTTTTTTACCATTTGAGCGGCTTCACCGATCTGATAGCCTACGCTTGTGTAAAAGCCGTCGTCTTCAGCGTGGAGCAAAAACGAGAGAGAGAGAGAGAGNTGTCTTTTGTTTTTCTTGTTCTACTTTTATTTGATTGTTAGTCTCTATATTGCTTGTCTTTTGTTTTTCTTGTTCTAACTCTATCTGTTTATCAGTATCGCCAACACTACAAGCGGCTAATAATAAACTTGTCGCTATTGTTAATCCTGAATATTTCCACCAATTGATTTGATTTTCTTTTTCAGCTTGTTTGGATTTATCCTGGACTTTATCGTCCAATTCTTTTGCCCTCTTGCATGCAGCATGGGTTAANTTGGTTTGAGAGCTGACGATGCCCAATTTCCTAAAGGGGTTACGCCCTAGCTCTTGGTTGATGGTTTGGATTTGGTTGTAAGAGTTTTGATTCAAGTAGTAGTTGGTCTCTATGCCTTGCGGGCTATAGGGGTTATTCTTTTTGCTCACCGCATTTTGCAAGCTTTGCGCGTTAGGGATGCTAGAGAGTGCGGTGGTGATGCTGTTATAAGTATTCCCTAATTCATTGNTGATGCTCGCTTGTTCTAAAAGAGTTTGAGCGTTATTTTCTGTGTTGATCTGTTCTGATGTGCTTGTTGAACTTGTACCTATCCACTGGGTTGAAATAGCTTCCCCATGACTCCATGGGTATATTAAAGGTTCATTTGGTTTGCCACCCGTTCTTTTGTCTCCTTGAATAGTAAAATCAAGTTTTGTAGTGGTGTTGCTTAAAACGGGGANTGATGCTCGCTTGTTCTAAAAGAGTTTGAGCGTTATTTTCTGTGTTGATCTGTTCTGATGTGCTTGTTGAACTTGTATCTATCCACTGGGTTGAAATAGCTCCCCCATGACTCCATGGGTATATTAAAGGTTTATTTGGTTTGCCACCCGTTCTTTTGTCTCCTTGAATAGTAAAATCAAGTTTTGTAGTGGTGTTGCTTAAAACGGGGANACGGTGGCTAAATTCACGTATTCAGAATTAAGCCATGAAGTGCCCGCTAACGCAATGCCTCCAAAAAGCCCCACAGAGAGCTTGTTGTTTTTGCCTAAGAAATTGGTGGCTTTATCGTTGATGAAGTTATAAAGAGCGTCCGCTCCAAAACCATAAGTCCACACATCAGAAGCCGAGTTGAAAAAGCTGGATTTAATAAACGCATGGTTNCATGCAGCATGGGTTAATACTACTAATGCCGCATTGCTTTTCTTGGGGTGTTTTTTTACAAGTTCTCTAACTTTCTTTGCGATCTTTGTAAAAAACCCACCAATTGATCTGATCGTATTTGTAACGGCGCTCGCTTGTTTAAAATGAGTCTCTTTGCTTGCCTTTGTGTCAGCTGTCTCTGCGTTTTTGCCAACTTTATTTGTTTTN